>JBKEDN010000072.1:0-6466 GCA_047975435.1 Draconibacterium sp.
TTTTTACTAATTCAAGGCGGAATTGACGCGAATAGCACCAGCTATTTAAGGAAATTTCAACGTAGAAGTAGTGAAAAAGACGAATAATAGAATGATTCGATAAATTTTAAACAGTCTCTTATTTTCTGCATTAATTCCTGAATTTTTATGTCGCTGTAAAAAAAAGAACCTAAAGGTCTTAAAATATCAGGCCTACTTTTGCGTTTGCATATACACAACCATAAAAAAAGGAAGAATGAGACGAATGAGAAATTTAACGCTTGTGTTTTTGGCCTTGTCGGTAGTATTTGCTGCCTGCCAGAAAGACGACAGTAAAAATGATGGAACTTCTGAATTTGGTGTTCAGATTAAAGCGCTGAATCCCCACTTTTCACTGCCTGTTTCGGGAACAAAATCGGCTGCGGTGGAAAGCGACTCTGTAATGTGGGACGTTGCACAAATGACGGTATCTACCATTAAGTTTGAAGCAGAATTAAAAAGCCTCACTACCGGCCGCGATTCCATTGAAGTGGAATACAAATGGCACGGCCCCGAGGTAGTTGATTTGCTCGACAGTAATTTAACACTGGGCAACTTTGTGCTTTCGCCCGGAATATACGACGAAATTGAACTGAAAATTGAAGGACTACAGGATGACGCCGGCGACGGCCCCGTTTTTTACCTGGCCGGAACATACAAAAACGGCTCCGGAAGCTGGCCTCTTGAAGTAAGTGTTACCCGGGATGTTTACTTCAAAACCGAAAAAGAAAATGTGGAAATTAGCGAAGAAGGCATTGACATTACTTCTGTAATACAGCTGTACCTCGACCAGTTAATGACTAATGTGGATCCGGCAGACCTTGACAACGCTGAACAAACCGACGGCGTTATTCTGATCTCGGAAAACAACAATACCGATATTTACCAGGTTGTTGTTGGAAACCTGGCACACGACTGCCGCACCCGTTTCAAACACAAACACCACGACGATAAGCACGACCACGACGGCTATGATGATGATCATGACGACGATTAAGTAATTGTTCCAATAAAAGACTAATACCAAGAATGAATTTGGTATAAGTTACAAAAAACAGCTACCCGTTTTGACGATGGGATTTAGATCCCGGTCATCTCAGGTAGCTGTTTTATTTATAAAGAATGATGTAAAATTTACCGTATATGATAAGGCCTTAAACAATAAAAACACCCTTCATGTCCGGCACTTAATCCATTTTCAATACTGTCGAAATAAACCATATTTGAGTAGGCCATTTTTTCAACCCACTGGCACGTGGTACGGTGCAACTCAAGGGTTCGGCTGTTTCCAATGTATCGCGGTACCGCATCAGCATAATCCCTGAAAACAGGCATTTCCGGATCCCCGTTCATGTTTTGGGCCAGAATCACCCAAAGGTTGTATATACCTCCCTCATTGGCAAAACGACACCTCGAATCGTTCAAATCGGCCAGGTGGCGCGACATTTCCATTGTTTTGAAAAACTCCAGTCTGAAATCATCTCCAACAGTGATCCAGCTATACCTCGAATTACCAATATAAGCCACCGCCCCACCATTTTCATGTTTCAGGGCATTCTCGCCCAGGGCATCCTGCACATCGAACTTATTGGTAAGACATGAATCTGCGATCATTATCGATGTTTTCTTGCCGTTAGTAGTTGAATTGATTAGCGCCGTATTTAAATAAGCTACCCAATCACGATTTCCGTGGCCCGATAAACTGACAAAATGTGGACCTTCATCCAGGGCTATTCTCAGATTTTCGGCGGTTAAATGGCGTATGGATGCTGCTGCATATTCTCCGGGTGTAAGATCTGTTTCATCCGTATAGAGCCGCTGAACCTGATCGATACGGTAAAAATGACTCCCCATCCATTTTCGCAGGGTCTCTTGCTCTGTCATCGAAGAATCCTGCCCTTCTTTATCGAGGGCATAATACATGGGGGCGAGCTGGGCATTATTAGCTCCATAAACCACTATCCAAGGGGTTGGAGAAGGAATTTTCATCCAGAGGATTTGAACATAACTTGGGTTAAGATTGGTTTGCGATTTGGCATAATACCAGCCTGGATTGGTTTTACTGGCGTTTAGCTTTAAAGAAAGAACCTGCCTGGAGATGTCGCTGATGTGACAGATTAGTTTTGTACCAATATCCGGTGGAGTTTTTATTACACTGAGCAGTGAATACCCACCGGACGGATTCGAATAATACCTGTAATCTGCCGGAGGGTTGGAATTTCCGGAATCGGGAATAATCTTCGTGAATTTCCCCCAATTATCAGAAACATAAAGCATTTTTCTAAATCGGTCGATTGAGTTTGTTTCCGGATGCTGATCCCATTGTTCGTATTCAATTACCTTATCTACAAAAATCCGGGCTTGATTTTCTGTTTCCACCGGCGCCCGCCCCAGTCCGATGTCAGCCACAAAATCGGTTCCGTCCATATTCGGAAGAGCATAACTGTGCTGCGCGTACAGGCCATTATTTAAATGGTCCCAGTCTTTTTTCCCTGAAACATAGTGCTCGCTGTAAAGGCTTGAATAATAAAGGTCGGTAGGAATCATATTGTCGGGAGTGTACCACACCATGGTATCGTTGATCTGGCTTTTAGGACCGTTTATCCTGATCCACTTTGTGGGGGCCGCAGAACGTGTTGAGAATGTTTCGTTGGTAGTAAAATACCAACCAAGCGTTGTAGAATTGGAAGAACCGGTAGAATCGAAAGGAATTTTCAAGCCTGTTTCAAAATTTGTAAGAATATGTCCGGTATTTCCAAATTCAGGAGTCCCTGAGCCATTTACCTTCACCCGCATTCCCAGAAACGACCCCTTCCAGGCGATGGTATTATCGCCACTCAGGACACCATCTTCGGTAGAGCCCGAATCTTCTTCTTCTGCAACTCCCTTTTTAATACGCCCGTAGGCCGATCCGCAGGCAATGCGCACCGGGACCACACTTGTATCGCCGCCAATCAACACCCATTCCACACCTTTTGCAGCACAAAACGATTTCAGAAAATTACGGATCACTTCCTGAAGGTCGCGGGCGCCGGTACTAAAATTTCCATATTTCTTATCTACAATATCCTGAATACGTGCGATGTGGGTAAGCAATCCGCGTTGCTGTTTCCAGTTGGCAAGGCGTTGAAAGTGTGCAATCATATCGCCCGTAGAACTTCCGGGCGTCATGTTTTCATTCCAATGCTTATTGTCGGTTACAATCAGGTAATCCACATCATCAGGAACGGTAAAGGCTTCGGGAAGGATCTCAAAATCGGGGATTTCAACCGGAAGATTTTCAAGCGTAATCCCTTCAATAAGCCCTGGATTGGCAATCAGCCGGTGTACCTTATTAAAATTTCGAAACCGTTTCTGACGGATCTTTAAAGGCACCGGACTTTTGTATTTTACTTCTTCCAGTTCGATGTTCACTTTTATGATCTCGGCCATATCAATGGTACCGTTTTTAATATACCTCACCGGCATTACCCGGAGCACTGCCATCGGAATACTGTCGATCCACTCTGTAGCCTGAAGTGTAACAATGGGCTGCTCGTTTTCGAGGAATTCAATATAAGCATCTTTATCCGGGATAAAGTAATGATTGTTAGAGCTTACCGCTTCGTTGTTCTCGTTGAGATAAACAAAAGTATTCTCCTGTACACTGCAAACCACCTGAAATTCCTGGGTTACTTTTGAGGTTCGCTCTGCCACTTCGGTTACCGAAACTGCTTTTGTATTTTCGGGCAAGGCAACCCGGATAATCTTCCCCGGAAAATCTGGCATTCCTGGTTGGTTTAGCGACTTGCAGCCTTCAAGGCCAATTCGTAGCCCGAGTGCTGTTTCTGTTATTTCCACATCGTTACGCGAAAAGAACAGGTGTTGTTCAATTTGATTGTTCATTGGGATTATATTTTGATTTAATGATATTTTCAAGTTACGGCATTTTAAAACCATATCAAAACCCGGGTGCTTATCAGTTCCGGAACGAAATGCTTCAGGGGAAAGAACCTGAATTCCGGTTTTTATATCTTTTAACCAGTATTCTTTTTACTCATCTTTTGCAGACTTCCGAACGCTTAAGTGTGCTCTTTTTCCCGGATTGCCTGTTTGAGATTTGTATGGTTTCAATCTTTGACTAACTTTAGTGCACTTGCAGAAAATCGAAAACTATGTCTGAATTTACCACCCACCGTAGCGAACGGGTCAATAAACTAAAACACCTTTTTACAGCAATTCTGGCCGGAGAACAGGTAAAAGAGTTGTACCTGCATTACACAAACATTATCGGGCAATGTGTACCTTCTGATGTGGTATATCTGGTTGACGAACTGGTGAAAGATAATATTCCCATGCCCGAATTAAAAACCGGAATCAACAAGCTGTTAAACCTTTTGTATAAAACCCTCGTTTCCCATCCGTATTATCCTCCGGAAAGCGACTCTTACCTCGGCGTTTTAACCGAAAACAACCGGCTGATGCAGGAAAAACTCGTTGCTTTAAAACCACTCATAAAAGCAGTGAACCACGACCAGGACAAGGATGTACATTTTAACGAACTTACCAGGCTCTTTTCAGCGCATGAAGCATTTACCCGTTATTACCTTATAAAAGAGAATGTTCTTTTTCCGGTGATTGAGCGCAACATCCCGGAATTTCGTTGCCTCTCGGTAATGTGGTCTTTTCACGACGATATACGGCGAAACCTGAAAAAAGCCATTAAACTACTGGGTGAAAAACCCTTTGACCTTGCGCTTTTTAACCGCACCACCGGTGATTTGTTTTTTAATATCAACGCCATTCGTTTCCGCGAAGAGCGCATCCTTTATCCACTGGTGGCCGAAAAGATTCCTGAAAAAGAACTCCAGGCACTCTTTCCTGAAAGCCTAGAAATCGGATTCCCGTTTTATCAGCCGGATGTTTTGCTTTCAAATTCAGGTCCCCTCACTACAAACACTGAAAAACTTGACCTTGGCACCGGGATGCTTAGCTTGGAGCAAATCAAGCTATTGTTTAACCACCTGCCGGTTGACATTACTTTTGTTGACGAGCACGACCGTGTACAGTATTTTTCAACACCTCCGAAACGTATCTTTACACGTACCAAAGCCATTATTGGCCGCGATGTGCACAATTGCCACCCCAAAGAAAGTGTTCATGTAGTTGAGAAAATCGTAAAGGCTTTTCGCGAAGGGAAACGCAATGTTGCCAGCTTCTGGATACGTATGAAAGGCGAAATGTTCCTTATCCAATATTTTGCAGTGCGCGACAATGACGGAACTTACCGCGGTGTGGTGGAGGTATCGCAGGAAATCGGACATATCCGGCAACTGGAAGGCGAACAACGCCTGCTCGACTGGGAAGATAAAGAGATTGAAGGATTGAGGGATTGAATGCCTAAATGCTTTAGGGGTTAATGCTTAAATATTCAACTAAAGCAACTGCAGCAGTATTTTGAACAGATTCCTCTCCCGAATCCCCGGGATCGGAAACAGGTTGATCTATTATCTCTGCGGCGCGATACAAAACGCTATAGCACTAAAACGGAACCGGTAACCGCATCACAAATCCAGCGGATTTGAATGTTTATAGAAAACACAAGGCTCAACAGAAATACGACTCCGGCCGGAGTCGAACAAAACATCTCACACATAATTTCTATAGATATTTGATGCCCCCGGCATCAATCATCCAACCATTCAAATAAATACTCGTCTTTAAACTCAATCTTAAAAGCCTTGAGAAAAGCTAAATATTCTTCCTTAAACGTTTTTTTTTCTATGATGTTCTTTTTGATTCTCTATATACCGAATTACATCCGATAATTGGGATTGCCCGTAAGAAAATGCACCAAAACCTTCCTGCCACCGAAACTGAAATTTCGAGAATTGCTTTTCCTTGATAAAAGCTCCCGATGATTTTTTTATCTCTCTCACCAGGTCAGAAAGACAGCAATTTGGTTTCATGCCAATAAAAAAATGAATATGGTTCGGGGTGCCGTTAATTGCTAACATTTTTTGTCCTTTATTCTGCACTATTCCCGTAATGTATTTGTTTAATTCCTCCTCCCATTCAGGTTGAATAAGCGCTTTTCGGTTTTGTACGGCAAAAACCACCTGGATATAAATTTGTGAGAATGTATCGGCCATAATGTATGTTTTAGTTGTTGATTACAAGATACGCAATCCGTTAGCCATTCCGAAGAATTTATGCATCAATGAAAAACAACAATCAGGGACTAAATATAAATCCAGCGGATTTGAAGGTCTGTAGAAAAAAGAAATCAAGCACCACACCACAAATCCAGCAGATTTGAATGTATGTAGAAAAGACAATGGCCAAAGAACAATCCGACTCCGGCCGGAGTCGAACACCGCATTCCACAAAATGTTTCTATAAACATTTGATGCCGCCGGCATCCTTCTTTACATTCAAACCAAAAACAAATCCGAAGGATTTGAATATC
>JBKEDN010000075.1:0-24297 GCA_047975435.1 Draconibacterium sp.
TTTTTACTAATTCAAGGCGGAATTGACGCGAATAGCACCAGCTATTTAAGGAAATTTCAACGCAGAAGTAGTGAAAAAGACGAATAATAGAATGATTCGATAAATTTTAAACAGTCTCTCAGTCCACCCGCATTTTATTGAGATTCACGAAAATGACAAAAGGCTGTTTTAAAGCCCACTCAAAATATTATTTTTGTGGCTCTGTTCAACTTTGAGACAATGAATAAAACTTTTGACAAAACCAGATACCAGCTAAAATCCATTAAAACGGGTAAAACTTTTAATGATACCGGCTGGTTACTGGATGCTCCGGGAGAAGTAGAACCAACGCTGATAAGAGCCATTTACGAGAAGAAGCAAATTGACGTAAAGGACAACTCGTGGGGACTGTATAAATTTGCCGACTGGTTGCCGGTCAACCGGACTTTGGAAGGATCTTCTGCACCGGTGACATACAAAAGTGAAGGGCTGGCCAAAGAGTTGGGGCTAAAAAAACTGTGGATTACCTTTAGCGGGTACTGGCCCGAAAAAGGGGTAAACATGAAAACCTGCTCTTTCAAAGAAACAGAAGCTTACTCTGTTTGCGGCCGTATGGGCGATGATATGAACAAAGTTCTGGTGGTTGCGTCAGCCGGAAATACCTCAAGAGCTTTTGCCAAAGTTTGTTCAGATAATAATATTCCTTTGTTGATAAGCGTTCCGGAAGATAACATTGGCGCACTTTGGTTCGACAAACCAATAAACGATTGTGTAAAACTAATTTGCAGCCGCTCGGGAAGCGATTATTTCGATGCCATTCACCTGTCGAATATTGTAGCTGCAACGCCGGGTTTTATTCCTGAAGGTGGTGCAAAAAATGTTGCCCGCCGCGACGGAATGGCAACCACCATGCTTTCGGCCACTACTACTATTGGCCATATTCCGGACTATTATTTTCAGGCGATTGGTAGCGGAACAGGTGCCATTGCAGCCTGGGAAGCCAACCTCAGGCTGATTGAAGACGGACGTTTTGGCTCGAACAAAATGAAACTGATGGTATCGCAAAACCTTCCGTTCAAACCTATTCACGATGCATGGAAAGCCGATTCACGGGCAATGCTTCCTTTTGATGATCACCATGCCCGGTCGCAGGTAGAAGAAATTGTTGCCAAAGTGCTTTCGAACAGAAAACCACCGTACCCGATTACCGGTGGGCTATACGATGCCATGAAAGATGCTGGTGGCGATGTGCTTTTGGCAACCAACCAGGAAGCCGCTGAAGCCGGAAAACTTTTCTTCGAAACTGAGGGCAACGACATTCATCCGGCATCGGCAGTAGCAACCGCCACGCTGATAGCTGCAGCTAAAAACGGAACGGTAAAAGCCGACGACCTGATAATGCTGAACATTACCGGGGGTGGAGAAGAAAAATTCAAAGCAGAAAATGAATTGTTTCACCTAAAACCGGAAATTGTTTTTGACATTCACCCAAGTGAGGAGGAAGTAAAAGAGAAAGTATCGAAGCTTTTCAAAATGGTTCAACAAGTTTAGGAAAGAACGGGTAAAGCCCTTCAATATATTTAGACGATCTGACTTTTTTTCGCTCATTAAAACTAAAATTACCATGAAAAACTATCCATCTTTCATGCTGGTTCTGGCTTTTGTATTAATGGCCTCCTGCAACCGGTATTCCGATTATTCCGGTGTTCCGTTCGAGGAACCTGCACCAAAACCCTGGGAAGATCCCAACATCAACGAAGTAAACAGAATAGCACCTCATGCTTCGTTTATTCCTTTTAACGTAACCGAACAGGCACGCACTGAAGACAAATGGCAGTCGGCCCTGATTCACTCACTAAACGGAACCTGGCAGTTTCACCTGTCAAATAATCCGGCCGAACGTCCGTTCTGGTTTTTTAAAAATGATTTTGATACCCGTACCTGGAGCCAGATAAAAGTACCTTCGAACTGGCAAATGGAAGGTTATGACTACCCCATTTACACCAATGTAAAATATCCGCACAAGAAAAACCCACCGCTGATTACCGACGACTATAACCCGGTTGGGTCCTATAAAAGAACTTTTGAAATACCGGCCAACTGGAAAAACAAACAGGTTATTGCACATTTTGGCGCTGCCGGCGCCAGTCTCAGCCTTTGGGTGAATGAACAATACGTTGGTTACTCCGAAGACAGCAAAACACCCATGGAGTTTGACATTACCCCTTTCCTGAAACCAGGGAAAAACACGATGGCTGTTGAAATATTCCGCTGGTGCGATGGTTCTTACCTCGAAGATCAGGATTTCTGGCGCCTGAGCGGTATTACACGCGATGTTTACCTGGTGGCAAGAGGAAACCAGGCGCTAAAAGATTTCCGCATTGGCTCCAACCTCGACGACTCTTACAAAAACGGCTTATTCAGCCTGAACGTTGACTTGGTGAACGACGGCGAATTAACCGTAGATGCCACGCTTTCGGATAACGGAAAAGTAATCAGAGAATTATCTGCAACAACAACAGAAACCAACGTTAAGTTTGAGGCTGAAATTGAAAACGTAAAACAATGGTCGGCTGAAATACCCAATCTCTACGAGGTAATGATCACCCTGAAAAACAAAAAAGGAGTGATTGAAGTCATTCGTCAGGAAGTTGGTTTCAGACGCGTTGAAATAAAAGATGGTATTTTACTCGTTAACGGCCAATATGTGTATATGAAAGGTGTTGACCTGCATGAACACAACGATAAAACCGGTCATGTTCAGGACAAAGCTACCATGCTGCTCGACATTAAAACCATGAAGGAGAACAACATCAATGCAGTTCGTACTTCGCATTATCCCGAACCGGAATTGTGGTACGACCTGTGCAACAAATTTGGTTTGTACATTATCGACGAAGCCAATATAGAATCGCACGGAATGGGTTACGGCCCCGAATCGCTGGCAAAAGATCCTACCTGGCAAGCCGCTCACATGTTCCGCACCAAAAACATGTTTGAACGAGATAAAAACCAACCTTGTATCGTAACATGGTCACTGGGTAACGAAGCCGGCAACGGAGTTAACTTCCAGGCTACTTACGATTACCTGAAATCGGTTGATCAAACCCGGCCGGTGCAATACGAACAGGCACACGGTGGAAGCAACACCGATATTACGTGCCCGATGTACATGAGAATTGAAGGCATGGTTAAATACGCAGAAAGCAATCCTGAAAAACCGCTGATCCAGTGCGAATATGCACACGCCATGGGAAACAGTGTAGGTAACGTGCAGGATTACTGGGATGTGATCGAAAAATACCCGGCCCTTCAAGGTGGTTTTATCTGGGATTGGGTGGATCAGGGCCTGCTTACCACCAACGAAAATGGAGAAGAATACTGGGCTTACGGAGGCGATTTTGGCCCCAAAGATGTTCCTTCTGACGGAAACTTCTGCCTCAATGGTCTGGTTAATCCTGACAGAAGCGTAAAACCACAACTTCTGGAAGTAAAAAAAGTATATCAGTACATTGGATTTAAAGCAGAAGACCTGAAAGCCGGAACAATCACGGTTCAAAACAACTATGCGTTTCTTAATCTTTCGGCCTTCGATTTGGTATGGGAAGTTACCGGCGACGGAAAAATTGTTGACAACGGAAATCTCGGAAACGTTGAACTGGCCCCGGATGAATCAAAAACGTTCACCATCAATTACAGCCTTACCCCGAACCCGGGAGTTGAATATTTCCTTACGCTGAAAGCCAAACTGAAAAAAGACTGGAGCCTGGTAGAAGCCGGAACGGTACTTGCTGCCGAACAGTTTGAATTACCGGTATTCAAGCCAATAATTGCGAAGTTGAAGGCGGTAAAACTACCTGAGCTTAAAACGGAAGAATCGGATGATGCAGTAAGCATTTCTGCCAGCAATATTTTTAGTGTATCCTTCGACAAAAAGGCCGGGGTGATGACAAGCTTTAAAGAAGGCGAAACCGAATTACTGATCAGCGGACCTGTTCCTAATTTCTGGAGGGCACCGATTGATAACGACTTTGGCAACAACCTGCACAAACGTTCACGGGTGTGGCGAAAAGCAGGGGAAAACCGTAAAGTGGTTAAATCCAACGTCAAAAAAGTGAATAATTCTGAAGTTCAGGTTGAATTCGTATTTGATCTTGTAAATGATGAAGGAGCAAAAATCGCAGCCTACAATTCAACTTATACCGTTTACGGAACGGGAGATGTAGTTGTGAACAACCGCTTTAAAATGACGGCTAAAGATCTTCCTGAAATCGTACGAATGGGTATGAACCTGGTAATGCCACGCAAATTTGATCAAATGAGCTGGCTGGGCCGCGGGCCACAGGAATCGTATTGCGATAGGAAAACAGGTGCTTTTGTTGGTTTGTACAGCGGAAGTGTAGCCGACCAGTACTGGGCTTATTTGCGCCCGCAGGAAAACGGTAATAAAACAGATGTTCGCTGGATAGCCATTACCGATAATGAAGGAAACGGCCTGCAGTTCACCGGAATGCCGCTACTCGAAGTAAGTGCACACCATAATATTCTGGAAGATTTTGAATCGAGGGAACGCACCGACGGTCGCCAAATCGAAGGGGTTCCTGTTGTAAACCGGCATACAACAGATGTAAAACCACGCGACCTGACTTCAGTAAACGTAGATTACAAACAAATGGGTGTTGGCGGCGACAACAGCTGGGGCGCCTGGACACACGATCAATACCGCCTTACCGACAAAGAATACAGCTATTCTTTCCGGATGACTCCGCTTTCGAAAGAAGACGACCCGCTGAAGATTGCAAAAGAAAAACTATAATTCTTCCGTCAATTCAAAAAAGGTGCAAAGCAATGAAGACATTCATCTGCTTTGCACTTTTTCTTTTATTCAGAATTGATCCTCACATCAGAAGATAAATCACAATCGGCTTCTTTTTTACGATGCCAGTCTCCCCCAATTATATCAGTGAATTATTTTTTCTTATAACTTTGAATCAAAACCTAAGTTATACCAATGAAACAAAATATCGCCCTGTTGCTGGCAATGCTACTTTTCGCCTCTGCCAATAAAGATTCTTCCGTATTTCGGCTTCGGCACATTCAGAAAAACAATCCAAAAATTAGCTCCGTCCAACACGGAACCGGATTTGACGGAAATGTTTTAAAAATTGTTCCATCCGACGAGAATCAAAGCCTTGTTATTTGGGAAGGATCAGATCCTGAACTTTGGGAAAATGCACAATACCTGGTTTGTGAAGTCTGGCACAACAATGATTTTAGTGCAGTAATAAACCTGGAATTCTATCGAAAAGAAAAAGGTGCTGAAAACATTGTAACGCAGAGTGGAACTGAAGCCGGTAATCAAAAACAATGGCCACGAATGTCAGCAAAAATAGGAGTGCTGCCAAAACTAAAAACGAAAATGATATTCCCTTTGAAGCATTTAGATGGGCAGGAAATTTTTCTTCATCGTTTTCCCCGGCAGTTAAAAGGAACCGTTTCGGGCAACCGCATAAAACCGGAAGAGATTACAAAAGTGGTGCTTCGTTTTGGCCCGTGGATGAAACCCCATTTTACTCCGGAATTCGAGATTGCCGCAGTATATCTTACAAATGAAGAACCGCAGCCTTTTCCCCCGGTTGACGAACCCGTTGTTGATAAATTTGGCCAGTGGACAGCCAAAAACTGGCCCGGGAAAATACAGAATGAAGCTGAATTAGACTCCTTACTGAAAAATCAACTGAAAGCCGCACAAACATCTTCATTTCCCAAAAACTGGAGCAAATACGGAGGCTGGAAGCAAAAGAAGTTCGAAGCCACAGGATTTTTCAGAACGCACAACGACGGTACACGCTGGTGGCTGGTTGACCCAGAGGGTTATGCATTTGTTTCGGTGGGTGTAGATTGTATCAGCAACAATGCATCAGGTGTTACTACCGGCCAGGAAGATTTTTTTGAATGGTTGCCTGATGAGAACGATGCCTTGTTTAAAGATGGAATTTTTGGCAGAGGAGAATACAGGCAAGTTGATTTTCACAAGTTTAATTTAATGCGTGTTTTTGGTGAAAAGTGGTGCAAAAACTGGGAAACAATCACTACGGGACAGATTCGTGAATTTGGAATTAACACCATTGGAAACTGGTCGGACAATGAATATGCCCGCAACGCCGGGATTCCATATGTGCTTCCACTGGGCCGTTTCCCGTCAACCAAAATACAGCTGTACCGCGATTTCCCGGATGTGTTCGCCCCGGAATACGAGGAGAATGCCCGAAAATTTGCACAGCAGCTTAACGAATACAAGAACGATTCTTTTTTAATCGGATATTTTTTAAGAAACGAACCCAACTGGGCATTCGGCGCTCACGATATTGCATTTGAGATGTTTGCAACTCCACAGTCTTCTGCCTCAAAAAATACTTTTGCAAAGTGGCTGTCGCAACAATATTCTTCCATAAACGACTTTAACAAAAGCTGGAACCTCGGGCTACCAAATTTTGATGCAGTAACGCAAATGGTTTTTGATGATTATCCTTCCGAAAAAGCAAAAGAGGACTTTTGGAAATTCTCCGAAATTTTGGTTGCCAAATATGTAAATGTTCCTTGCGACGAAGTTGAAAAAGTAGATCCGAACCACCTGAATCTGGGAATGCGTTATGCGTGGATAAGTTCAGATTTATTGTACAAGGCCGGCGAGCGCTTTGATGTCTTTTCAATTAATGGCTACGGAAATCCCGGTCCTCCCGAAACAGCGGAGATTGCGCGAATAAGCGGGAAACCGGTAATGATTGGCGAGTTTCATTTTGGTGCTACCGACCGGGGGCTGCCGGCTACCGGAATACAAGGTGCGCTAAACCAGGCCGAACGTGGCAAAGCCTACCGGTATTACATTGAGCAGGGATTGGCGAGACCGGAGCTTATCGGGATGCACTATTTTCAATGGCTCGATCAACCTGTTTTTGGCCGCTTCGATGGCGAAAACTACAACATTGGCTTTATGGATATTTGCAATACTCCGTACAAAGAACTGATTGATGCGGCAAAACTCACACACCGCAGAATGTACAAAGTCGCGAGTGGACTTGAAGCTCCATTTGACGAAGTAATCGAAAAGATTCCACAGATTCACTATTAGTGTCGTGTCAAACGTGTTTTATCCCGACGTCATGCTGAATTCATTTCAGCATCTCTGATCAAAATGCAGATTCCGAAATAAATTCGGAATGACGGTACGTCAATTTAAAGTTGACATGACATTAGTAAACCTGTGGAATCCGGCTAATTTTTCACCGATTAAATAGATTCTCGCAAACTGTTGGAGAACTTGAGAATTTTAGCGAGAAATCTGCAAAATCAACGGATGATCGCCGACTGTCAGACTAACTGAATTTTTGTTTCTCAGTTTTTCTATTGGTGCTGTTCCCGTAATTGGATCAAAAACCAATATTTCGGAGTGCTTTTTACCAAAATTTACAGAAATAGTTTCGGCAGGACCAGTAAATTTCTCCCCCCAGATTATCAATTGAAAAATACCGTTGCTATTCTGTAACAACAGATCATGCACAGTAGGAAAATCATCGGAAAGAGAATATTCGAGCGAACCAGCCGGGTCATTGTCTTCATGATTATCTGCTAAAACAGAAGTAAAGTTATGCAGATATTCCGCGGCCTTTTTTGGAGTATAATCCAGTTTGTAAAACGCATACGTTTCATGGGCAGGTTCGTCGGCGCGGCCTTTCAGCAAGTAAATGGCAGTGTACTTCCAACCTCGTTTAAACTGCGATAAGTACAAGTCGAGAAAGAGTCGCCCTTGTAAATCTTCTGTAATTACATTATCCGTTCCAACTGCAATTCCGGTTTCTGTGGTAACACGCGGTAAGCTTTTAAGTTGTTCTTCGGAATACCCCTGAAATTTATTTCGCCAGGTTGTACCATAATTACCAAACAAGCCATCAACCGGTACATTTTTGTCGGGGCCCGAGCTCAGCCAGGCCTGGTTATCATGCAAACCCGGCCACGAAGGATGACAAATATAATTGTGACAATTCGCAAAGTCAGCATATTTTGTACCTGCCGGCATAAGCGTGTTTGCACCTTCAGGAACAGTAAGAAACTGAAGACCTGTATTATCCGTTTGAGCGCCGTTTTCAGAAAGCGACCAAACCGGAATTTCGGCCAACAGAGGTTCATTTTTTACAGCAGAATACAAATTGCGCTGAAGTTTAGCTACCGGAATCCACGACTTTTGAGCGCCGCCACTTTCTCCCAGATAATTAATCCCCCAGTTATTGGGTTCATTTGGTCCCTCAACGGCCAGAAGCGAACCGGCTTTAGCCAATTGTTTTGCTCCTTCAATAAGTCGCGGAATATCGTTCCCGCCACTTAACAGTCCATAACTGTATTTTACCTCCGTTTTATCATTTACCTGAATTAAATCATCCAAAGGAATATCTCCTTCATAACCGGCACGAATCCACCGAATCCCGGTATATTCAATACACTTAATGGTTCCGTCAACTGTTTCTCCCCGCCTGGAAACGGAAGAAACCACACCCAGGCTGTTTAAAAATTCGGAAGTACTTTTTGCCTCAACCTTTTCAAATTTATCAACCTTTATAACCTCCGATTTAGAAGAAGAACAGGATGTTACCAAAAACAGGGTAAGAAATAAGCTAATCAAATGACTCATAATTTCAGTTTGTTCGTTCAGATTATTAAGCACCAAAACTTAAAAATATTGATTCCATTAAATATCATAAAAAATAATGTAGAAAAGTTTTAGTTTTTAACTTTGGCGCAAATTCGAACAGATGGAATTCAAAAATTTTAGCTACTTACTGCTCCTTCTGGGCTACCTGATAATTCCGGTAATACTGGGGTTTCAGCATAAAGTACGTTTTGTTTTCCGCCTGCGTTACCTGATTCCGGCCACCCTGTTTGCAGGAGCCATTTTTGTGATGTGGGACCGCCGCTTTATCGAGCTCGGCATCTGGGCATTTAACCCGGAATATACAACCGGCATCCAGTTACTAAAGGTTCCGGTGGAAGAATGGCTTTCATTTGTTGTTATTCCCTGGTCGGCAGTTTATATTTACGAATGGCTGAAAATCCGTTTCGAAAACGTTGAAAAGCCCAATCTTTTTGTAATTGTCAGTTTGATCAGTTTTGTGGCCATGGCCATTCTAGCCTACACATACCGCAGGGCCATGTTTAGTTTCTTTACTTTTTTTCTGGCAGCCATTTATCTGGGATATACAACTTTCCGGAACCGTTTCAAAAAACACATGACCAAATTTTACCTGGCATTTTTTATTATGCTTCTCCCCTACACAGCTATTTCTGCAATAATGAGCCATTTAAAAATTGTAAAATACAGCCCTTCGCACGTTATGAATATAAACCTGGCAGATTTCCCGACCGAAAAATTTGCCTACCTGTTTCTGATGCTCTTAATTACCATTACGATATACGAATACCTAAGTGAACGCCGGTATTTCTTAGACTTCAAGCTATGACATTTCTCTATAATCTTGGCATCCGTTTTTATGCCCTTGCCTCGTGCGTGGCAGCTTTGTTTAATCCCAAGGCCAAACTTTTTGTGGCAGGCAGAAAACACTGGAAACAAACACTGAAATCCAAAGTAGATAACAACGCTGAATATCTCTGGTTTCATTGTGCTTCGCTGGGTGAATTCGAGCAGGGGCGCCCGGTTATTGAGGAAGTGAAGAAAGAGTTTCCCCAATATAAAATTGCCTTAACTTTCTTTTCGCCTTCGGGTTACGAAATACGTAAAAACTATGATGGCGCCGACCTGATCGCTTATCTACCACTAGACACAAAAGGCAACGTAACGTATTTTCTGGATACGCTTAAGCCGAAAAAGGTATTTTTTGTGAAGTATGAATACTGGTTCAACTATATTTCCGGACTTAAGGAAAGAAAAATTCCACTCTATATTGTATCAGCCATTTTTCGTGAAAACCAGTCTTTCTTTAAAAATACAATGTGGGGAAAGTGGTACAAAAAAATGCTTTTCAGCTTCGAACACATCTTTATTCAGAATGAAAAGTCGGCTGAGTTGCTGAATAAAATCGGCCTCACCAATTACACCATCGCCGGAGATACCCGTTTTGACAGGGTAGCAGACATTGCAAAGCGTGCCAGAAAGTTTGAAAATGTTGAAAAGTTCAAAGGGAATTCACCGCTGATAATTGCCGGTAGTACCTGGAAACCCGATGAGGAGCTGCTTACAGCGTTTATTAACAACAGCAAGGGCGTAAAATTTATAATCGCTCCGCACGAGGTTACCCCGGCCAATATTAACAGAATTCACCAACTGTTGAAAAAGAGGGTTGTTTCGTTTAGCAAAGTGCAAAATACGGCGATCGATGACTACGATGTGTTAATAATTGATTCGATCGGCATTCTTTCGTCGCTGTATCAATACGGAAACATAGCATACATAGGCGGTGGCTTTGGTGTGGGCATTCACAATATTCTGGAAGCAGCCACTTTTAAACTACCCATTATTTTCGGGCCAAACTACCTTAAGTTTAAGGAAGCCGTTGATTTGGTTGAACACAAAGGGGCTTTCCCGATCCGGGATCAGGGCTCGCTCAACACGGCGTTAAACCTACTCCTTGACAACAAAAACGAACGGACAAAAGCTTCCGGCATTTGCCAGAATTATGTAGAAAAAAACGTGGGATCAACAAAACTTATCATAAAAAAATTTTTTAACAAATAAGGCATCCTAGCATGCTTTTTGTTAGAAAAAAAACCTCCGAAAAATCGAATTAATCCCCCAAAGATTTTATATATAAACATATAAGAAAACAAGCATAGAAATTACATTTTTGGTAAACTTTTTTCTTCTATCAAACATTTATATTGCTGATATACTGAATAATAACTTTCTAAAGTTGATAACTTTTAAGGAAATTGTTCATGAAAAAATTCCAAAATCTTGATTTCATTTTTATCTTGCGTACACTATTTCATAAGCCAGAAACTGGAGCAATCAAGGAAATAAAATCTTTATAAATATTAACTCACTTATAGGAAAAAAATGGCATTAGACGAAGTATCTGTAAAAGCCCCGGCAGGTAAAAAAATTTACGCTCAGGAAGACGCAGTAAAAGCCTCGCTAGAGTACTTCAAAGGAGACGACCTGGCAGCAAGGGTTTGGGTAAACAAATATGCGCTGAAAGATTCTTTCGGAAATATTTTCGAACTCACACCTGATGATATGCACAGGAGGTTGGCCAAAGAGATCGCCAGGATCGAAGAACGCTACCCAAATCCTCTGACTGAAGAAGAAATTTACAGTGTATTAAAAGACTTTAAACACATCGTTCCACAAGGTGGTCCGATGACCGGAATTGGTAATGATTACCAAATCGCATCCCTATCGAACTGTTTTGTGATTGGCAACG
Source organism: Draconibacterium sp. (assembly GCA_047975435.1). Lineage (GTDB taxonomy): Bacteria > Bacteroidota > Bacteroidia > Bacteroidales > Prolixibacteraceae > Draconibacterium. Next base: position 11,412 of record JBKEDN010000075.1, read on the forward strand.
ACGGTGATTCCGACTCGTACGGAGGAATCATGAAAATTGACCAGGAACAGGTTCAGCTCATGAAACGTCGCGGAGGTGTTGGCCACGATCTTTCACACATCCGCCCCAAAGGTTCGCCGGTAAAAAATTCGGCGCTTACTTCTACCGGCATTGTACCTTTTATGGAACGTTATTCAAACTCGACCCGTGAAGTTGCCCAGGATGGACGCCGTGGTGCTCTCATGTTGTCGGTTTCTATCAAACATCCCGACTCAGAAAGTTTTATCGATGCAAAACTGGAACAGGGAAAAGTAACCGGAGCCAACGTTTCTGTCAAAATTCAGGACGACTTTATGAAAGCCGTTGAATCAGAAACAACTTATAACCAGCAATACCCGATATCAGGTAAAGCGCAATACAGCAAAGACACAGACGCCACCCGTCTTTGGCAAAAGATTGTCAAAAACGCATGGCAATCTGCCGAGCCCGGCATCTTGTTCTGGGATACTATTATTAAAGAATCGGTACCGGATTGTTACGCCGATCTTGGCTATCGCACCGTATCAACCAACCCTTGCGGCGAAATTCCGTTGTGCCCTTACGACAGCTGCCGTCTGCTGGCCATCAACCTCTATTCTTATGTTGAAAACCCGTTTACCCCGCAGGCAAAATTCAATTTCGATCTTTTCAAAGAACACGTACACTATGCACAACGCATTATGGACGATATCATCGATCTTGAACTGGAAAAAATTGACGCCATACTGGAAAAAGTAAATGCAGACCCGGAAGCAGAAGAGATAAAATACATCGAACGTTCGTTGTGGGAAAACATCAAAAGAAAAGCCAACGAAGGACGCAGAACCGGTATTGGCATTACTGCAGAAGGAGACATGCTGGCTGCACTTGGTTTGCGCTACGGAAGCGAAAATGCCATCGACTTTTCGGTAGAAATCCACAAAACAATTGCCGTTGAAGCTTATCGTTCGTCGGTTCACCTGGCCAAAGACCGTGGCCCTTTCAAAATTTATGATACCGAACGCGAAAAAAACAACCCGCTCATTAACCGGATAAAAGAAGCAGATCCGGCACTGTACGAAAAAATGACCAAATACGGTCGCCGTAACATTGCCTTGCTAACCATTGCACCAACCGGAACCACCAGTTTAATGACACAAACAACTTCGGGAATTGAGCCGGTATTTTTGCCGGTTTACAAACGCCGCCGTAAAGTAAACCCGAACGACAAAGATGTTCGTGTTGATTTTATTGACGAAGTGGGCGACCACTGGGAAGAATACACTGTATTCCATCACCATTTTAAAACCTGGATGAAAACCAACGGTTACGACACAACCCGCGAGTACTCGATGGAAGAACTGGATGCATTGGTGGAAAAATCACCTTACTTCAAAGCCACCTCCAACGATGTTGACTGGCTGAATAAAGTTCGTATGCAGGGACGCATCCAAAAGTGGGTGGACCATTCTATCTCGGTAACAATCAACCTGCCCAACGATGTGAAAGAAGAACTGGTGGGCGACCTGTATTTTGAAGCATGGAAAAGCGGTTGCAAAGGAGTAACTGTTTATCGCGACGGATCACGTTCGGGAGTACTTATCTCGAACGATAAGCCGGAGAAGAAAGATGGCTCTTTTCCAACGCATCGCCCTGAGAAACTGGAGGCTGATGTGGTTCGTTTCCAAAACAATAAAGAGAAATGGATTGCCTTTATTGGCTTAATGGATGGAAAACCCTACGAAATTTTCACCGGGTTACACGACGATGAAGATGGAATTTTATTACCGCGCTCGGTAGGAAAAGGGTACATCATGAAAAGCTGGATCGACGACGAAAATTCGCGTTACGATTTCCAGTACATCAACAAACGTGGATACAAAACCACCATTGAAGGGCTGTCGCATAAATTTAATCCGGTTTACTGGAACTATGCAAAACTGATTTCAGGGACCTTGCGCCACGGAATGCCTATCCATAAAGTTGTGGAATTGGTTACCAGTTTACAACTCGATAACGAAACCATTAACTCGTGGAAAGCAGGTGTTGCCCGGGCACTTAAAAAGTATATTCCGGACGGAACACTTGCCGACGATGCCAAATGTGGTGAATGCGGATCGGATGAAGTAATTTACCAGGAAGGGTGTCTTACCTGTATTTCCTGCGGTTCGTCTAAATGCGGATAAATCAATCAATAAAATATAACCTTGATTTCTGTTGATCGAGGTTAAAAATTGATACGCAACAACGTTTGCAAATAAAGATGCCCGGCCAAAATGGTCGGGCATTTTCGTTATTCATTGCCTGTACGTTACCTTATTTTAAAAATCAATAATCGACTTAATTTTTTCGTTGTAGTTCTTGCTGCACGATATTACCCGCTCCTTTTCACATTTCATAACCAAATCGTACCTTCCGTTGTCGAGCTTCTTTACCTCGTTAATTAATTTACTGTTTATAATCGTTGATTTGTGCACACGGATAAAATCTGCGGGCAGCTTACTCTCAAGCGCACTCAAACTCGAATCAACCAGGTAATCCCTTCCGTTGATATCCGTTAAAAATACATAGTTGTTGACGACAGAGAAATCTACGATCTCATTAAACTGAATTAGCGTAATCTTATTGGCTTCCTTTACCGGAAAATATTCCCTGACATTCTTTTTCTCAAAACTTTCTTCACTGAATTTCCGAAATTGTTTCTCCACCTCTTCGCCCGACCATTAGGCATTGCTATTCCTTTTATTTCTTGAATGTTTGATGACTTTGTAAATTATAAAGACCGGGAGAAAAATAAATAGCCCGACTACAATTAATATAATAACCATTATTTCCTGGGGGTCTATAAAAGCTAAAGTATTCATTTAGTGAGTTGTTTGTGATTTTTGTCCAAAAAAACATAATATCTGAGTCTTCTCAAAACAATAATCCCGAAGATGTAAAACACCAGGAAAGAAAATGCATTTTTCTGACTAAGACATCTGTTAAAAAGGACAATTAAAAAGAAGAAGTATGTAAAGTTGCGCTTTCTAATGTTCCCGTTTTATCACAATACTTTCACCTTTGCCCTGAACTTTATTTTTATTGTTCTTTCTACAGAAGTGAATAACAATAAAAATAATAAAGACCGGAAGGAGTATGAAAAAACCCAGCCCAATTATAACAATTTCTTGTGGCCCAATAAAACCTGCAATTAAATTATTCATTGATTTTTCTTTTTTATGATTTAGGGTCAAACTAACATAATATCAGCATCTTCTCAAAACAAGAATTTCCAAGATGCCCAAAACACCGGCTAAGAGAATGCATTTGGGCAATAAGACGCCCGACAAAAACGAACATCAGGCAACAAAAAAGGCGCAACCACCAAGTTACGCCTTCCCAATATTTTATGCTTTTTGTATTAAGCTTCCACCATAGCTTTGTAAGCTTCAGCATCCATCAGCTCACCCAATTCGGCTGTGTCCGATACTTTTACTTTAATCATCCAGCCTTCGCCGTACGGATCTTTGTTCACCAGTTCCGGATCATCAGCCAGCGCTTCGTTAACCTCAGCCACTTCGCCGGCAACGGGCATAAACAAATCCGAAACTGTTTTAACTGCTTCAACAGTACCAAAAGTTTCGCCTTTCCCAAGCTCTTCACCTTCTGTTTCAATTTCAACAAAAACTACATCACCTAATTCACCCTGTGCAAAATCGGTGATCCCAACTACAGCAAGATCGCCATCAACGCGCACCCATTCATGGTCCTGGGTGTATTTCAAATCAACTGGAATATTCATATTATTTAGTTTTTAAATTGTTTCAGTATATAATTTTATGAACGATCTTCCGATCCTTAAAAAATCATTCCCGTTCATTTTACAATGAAATACCTTAAAAGATTCTCGTCAAAATTAAGACATTTTGATGAAATACAAACCCTCAAAAAACAACCATTTCCCTGATTTTTATCCAATTTTGGCACTGATATAACATCGTTTTGAGTCTTTTTGTATTATTGCAAAAATTTGTAGAAGAAATATGTTTTCAAAAAAAGTTGAATCGCCGGGTGCACTGCCCCAGGCAGCAAAAGAATTAATTGCTGCTTTCGCCAACGAAAGGGTGTTTGCATTTTACGGAAAAATGGGAGCGGGCAAAACTACTTTCATCCAATCCATATGCCGCGAATTGGGCAGTAACGACAACATTACCAGTCCTACTTTTGCACTGATCAACGAATACAACAGCGGCAACATGGAATCGATCTTTCATTTCGATTTTTACCGGATCAAAGATATTGAAGAAGCCTTCGACCTTGGTTACGAAGACTACATTTACAGTGGCAGTTACTGTTTAATTGAATGGCCCGAAATGATTGAACCACTACTTCCGGAGAAAATGGTAGAAGTAAAAATTGAAGTTTCGGAAGATGGAAGCCGGCAAATAACCGCACGTCTCATCTGATTTTCAGCGTATAAAAAAGTGTATTAAACCTTTACTTCCCCCCTTAAACCCAGCGGCCATAATTTCAGTTCTTCATTTTGAAAACTCCCCTTTTGCTTGTAAATTGCTGTTGTCAAAAATCACCTGAAAAATCTTACATTTCAACAATGGAAAAAGCAAAGGAAAAGGTTTCGATACCCAAGTCGATGTTACTGCCAAAAGAGGAAATGCTGGAGGTTCGAAAGAAAGGGCAGAAGTTAAAAATCGGCATTCCTTCCGATTTTTCCAAGGTTGAATACCGTGTTCCGCTAACACCACAGGCAGTTGATTTACTGGTTTCTTACGGCCATGAGATTTACATTGAAAGAGACACGGGAAAATCGGCCAGTTACAGCAACGAAGATTTTCAAAAAGCAGGTGCAGTTATTGTTGAAACGAAAGAAGAGACATTCCAGTGCGACATTGTGCTACGCCTGGCAACTTTTAGCAACGAGGAAATAGGTGCTTTGCGCGGCAACCAGGTAATTATATCGAGCATGCAAATTCAGGCATACAGTATGGAATCGATCCAGAAACTGATGCAAAAGAAAGTTACAACCATTGCGTTCGAGTACCTGGAAAACGAAGAAGGTTTTCTTCCGTTTGTACATCAAATGAGTCAGATTGCAGGAGTAACTTCCATTACAATTGCCAGCGAATATTTAAGTAAATCGCGAAATGGGAAAGGCGTTTTGTTTGGTGAAGTTACAGGTGTTACGCCAGCCGAACTTGTAATTATTGGCACAAGCACAGCAGCTGAATATGCTGCCCGTGCGGCACTGGGACTAGGCATTTTTGTAAAAGTTTTTGATACTTCGGTTTATGAACTGAGCAAACTGGAAGAAAAGCTGGGCCGCCGGATATTCACTTCGGTGTTTTATCCTAAAGTACTAAGAAAAGCACTGGTTTCTGCCGACGTTGTGATTGGGGCAGCGTCGTTTAATACCCCGCCAAAATTTAAGGTTTCAGAAGAACTGGTCAAACAAATGAAAGAAGGTTCTGTGATCATCGATCTGAACATGAACCAGGGAGGCTGTTTCGAGACTTCGGAATGCACCGATTTTAACAATCCTACTTTTGTAAAACATGGTGTGGTACATTATTGCGTGCCCAATTCGCCGGCAATGGTTGCACGAACAGCTTCCATTTCAATGAGTAATATCCTCATTCCCACGCTATTGGCCATTGGCGACCATGGCGGTGTTGACCATTACATTAAAGTATCGAAAGGGTTCCGAAAAGGCGTTTACATCTATCAGGGCATTCTTACCAACCACAACATCGGGCGCTTGTTTAACATCCCCTCAAAAGATATTAACCTGTTGCTGGCGGTTTTTTAATTATTAAAATACCAGGGCATGCTCAATTCGCTTAACAAAAAATACCCGTTTAACGATAATCTCAAGATCAATGCACGAACTATTTTTTCGGTAAGCCTGGGTATATTTTTGTTTCTGCTCTTCTTTCAACCTTTTGAAATTCAGAACCCCGATTTTGACAACCGGCTTATTATCCTGGCCACTTTTGGGGCAATAACACTGGTTTTATTAAGCATCTTCCGGGTGATAATTCCATCCATTTTTACCCAAACCTTTTCTGAAGAACGATGGACCATCAAAAAAGAAATCATTATCGACCTTCTTTTCGTAATTTTCAACTCCGTGGCCTTTTCTTTTTTTGCCCGCTATGTGGGAGGTGTCCGGATTAATTTTCCGATAGCGATAAATATTGTTATTCTCTCCATTTCGGCAGCTACTGTTTTGGTTACAATTAACCGCATTTACATGTTGAAAAAACAGATCGAAGAACTCAGCCAGCCCACATCTGTACAATCCCGTAAAGAAAAAGCAACAGACGAAGACAAATTAATTGATTTCGAATCAGAAAATAAAACAGAGTTTTTCCAGGTACCTTTACGCCAGGTTTTATTAATAAAATCAGCCAATAATTACATTGAAATCCTATACCGTGAAAACGATAAAATACACAAGAAACTAATACGGAATACCCTAAAAAACACGGAGGCACAATTGACCGGGTTTCCTGATTTGATCCGTTGCCACCGCTCATACATTGTAAACCGCAAACACATCGAAAAGTTATCGAGGAGAAACTACGGGCTCGAACTTTCACTTATTAACTACACACCACAAATTCATGTTTCGAGGCAATACGCACTTAAGGTAAAAGAGGCACTTCGTCGTCATTAAAGTTCAGGGAAGCGGCAACGAACATTGAAATAAGAACTGCTGCAACCAACAACATTCTGCATTGGGACAAATGACACTCACCCCAAATAAGCGGTATTCCTACCACAATTGAGCATCTGATCACATTTTTCTGACATTGATCCCTTGTGTTTTTTATCCTTCTGTCCGCACACTTTCTTTGTAAAAGAAGGAACGCTTAATAACAACACCATGAATACTTTATTGATATATCCGGAAAAAGAAAACAATACCAGAAACTGGTTGAATAAACTGGGGCTGAATACCAAAAAAGATCGTTCAATCCCACTGGAGCTGTTGGAATTATCCATTGAACTACCCATTACCTGGGAAAAGAAACTAATTGACTTAAACGAAGAAAAACTCCAAAATAAGGATATCCTATGGGCCGACCTTATCGTAGTAAAAGCCCAAAACAGGCAACTAAAATCTGCTGGTGCCATTATAACCCGATGCAGTACTTTTCAAAAAAGAATAATTGTTCAGGGAGAACTTGATGAGTCGCCCCGTTGGACTACCGAAAATGTATCGAAGCAAGACTTTGCCGGAATAGTTGACCGTATTTTTGACAACAGTTTTTTAGAAGGCCATCTGGATACAAGCATCCAAAAGAGCCCAAACATTGGAAACTCTGAATATTCTTTGTTCGATTTTTCGAGTAATCTTCGAAAACGGCTTCAAATTGTGCTGGATTAACAACAGTGTTTTTCACACCATATCCACCTCAATACCCTTTTCCCGAATCATAGCAACGGCATTTTGCGGGGCATTTTTGTCGGTAATAATCCGTTGAATCTGATGCATATCGCAAATCTTGCCAAAGCCCCGTTTCCCAAATTTTGATGAATCAGCCAAAACAATTACTTCCTGTGCAGCCTTAATCATAAATTTATTCAGATAAGCCTCGTCGAGATTACTGGTTGTAATGCCAAAATCAAGATCAATTCCATCAGCCCCGATAAAAAGCTTGTTGCAGGTAAGGTCGTTCAGAAAACCTTCGGCATGCGGACCAACAACCGAAGCCGAACTTTGCCTTAAACTACCGCCCAACTGAATAACCTCAATATTTGGTTTATAGCTTAGTGTTAATGAAACTTTTACAGACGAAGTAATTACCGTAATCGGCTCAGGAAAAGTTATTTGCTGTGCAAAACGCAAAAGAGTGGTTCCGGAGGCAATAATAATCCGGTCGTTTTTCTTCAGAAGTAAGTTTGCGGCATCGGCAATACGCGACTTTTCCTCCACCTGTACTTTTGCCTTCTCATCAATGTGCCTGTCATTAATCAACGAACTTAACTGGCTTGCGCTACCATGATTCCGATACAAAAGCCGCCTTTCCTCCAGCTCTTTTAAATCCTTTCGAATGGTAACTTCCGAAACATTCAGTTTTTTACTTAATTCCTGAACCTTTACAAACCCCTTCTTCTCTAACTCATTTAAAATTATTTTATGTCGCTGTGCAATATTTCTCATTTGCTATGTAGGTTGAGTTTCAAACAAAAGTAAGAAAATGAAATGAGCCTGCGATGTCCGAAACGAATTAGTTATTATTTGTTTTGAAACTTTCATGGCTGACTTTTTTCAAAAAGACTCATTTCCATAAACTCCGGCAAACAAAAATACGCCACACTCTAGACTGAAATAACATTCATCCGTTTAAAATCTTGATAATGCATATCATTCATTTACAGAAGCGTACTACTTATTCGGACTCCTTTACCTATAAAAAATTATACCAAAGCAGAACCGATTAATTCTTCAGGAAACACTAACTCCAATCCCTAAAGACTTTAGCTTGCACCGCAAAAGTAATCCGACAGAACAATAAATCCATTCCAAAATAGCATATCTTTCGTTTTATTTTGTTTTACTTTCGTTTTATTTTGTTTTTTTCGATTCGGTAGTTTATTTTAGTCCCATATTTCAAAAAAAAGACTAAAAACTTTTAACGAACAAAATGCCAAACAAAATGAACCGAGAGGAACATATAGCCCATTTAAAATCAACCACAAAAGAATGGGACTTCATTATTGTGGGAGGAGGTGCTACGGGACTAGGGATTGCAGTTGATGCCGCTACCCGCGGATACAAAACTGTTTTGCTTGAACAATCAGATTTTGCAAAAGCAACTTCAAGCAGAAGTACAAAACTGGTACACGGCGGAGTTCGCTACCTTCAAAAAGGAGACGTAGGATTGGTTAGAGAGGCGCTGCGCGAAAGAGGATACCTGAGAAAAAATGCTCCACACCTTGTAAAAAATCAACGTTTTATTATTGGCAATTATCTATGGTGGGAAAAGCCCTTTTATACAATTGGCCTCACCGTTTACGATTTACTGGCGGGCAAAATGGGGCTCGGACACTCCATACCGATGAGCAAAAAAGAAGTAATTAAGCATGTACCGGAAATTGAGCAAAAGAACCTGAAAGGTGGAGTAGCTTACCAGGACGGACAGTTTGACGATGCACGCCTGGCAGTTAACCTTGTACAAACTGCCGTTGAGAACGGAGCTTGTATGGCAAACTATGTAAAAGTTACCAAACTGCTGAAAGACTCAAACGGAAAAGTATCGGGAGTAGTCGCCCATGACGAACTGCAGGGAGACTCGTTTGAACTAAACGGGAAATGCATCATTAATGCCACCGGAATTTTTGTTGACGACGTTATAAAAATGGACGCACCGGAAGAAAAACCACTGGTAAGGCCAAGCCAGGGAGTACACCTGGTAGTGGATAAATCTTTTCTGGGGGGAGACGATGCCATTATGGTTCCGAAAACCAGTGATGGCCGCGTAATGTTTGGCGTACCCTGGCACAACCGGGTAATTCTGGGAACTACAGACACACCGGTAAACGACTTTGTTTTAGAACCTAAAGCTTTGCAAAACGAAGTTGATTTTATTCTGGAAACCGCAGGCCGTTATCTTACTCGAAAACCAACCCGCAAAGATGTACTTTGTGTTTTTGCAGGATTAAGGCCATTGGCTGCTCCTCAAAAACATGCCGACGAAACCAAAACGAAAGAAATTTCGAGGAGCCACAAATTAATTGCTTCCGACTCTGACCTGATCACAATAACCGGTGGCAAATGGACCACCTACCGGATTATGGCTGAAGAAACGGTTGATTTGGCAATAAAAAGAAAAAACCTTCAGCCTAAACCCTGTAAAACCAAAAACCTGAAAATACATGGTTATCGCGAAAATCCGGACTACAGCCACTGGCTCTATGTTTATGGCAGCGACCAGGATGAAATACTGCGCCTCCAGAAAGAAAACCCGGAATATGCCAACAAACTGATTGACAATTATGACTTTACTGTAGGAGAGGTAGTTTGGGCAGTGCGTAGTGAAATGGCATGTACTGTTGATGATGTATTGGCCCGCAGGGTCAGAATTCTTTACCTTGATGCCAAAGCATCTATTGAAATTGCTCCCAAAGTGGCAAAAATTATGGCCCGCGAACTTCAAAAGGACGAAAGCTGGGAGAAAGAACAAATTAACAGCTATACAGAGCTCGCAAAAAGCTATCTGGCTTAAGCAATATGTAACACAATTGTAAACAAAACGCAATAAAACGTAAATATTAGAAATCTATTTTTACAAACCTTAAAACTTATAGGATTCGATGTTCAACTTAAATAGTATTTTAAAACCGCCGGCCCATAAAGAACTGTTACCCAAAGAAAAAATTGACCCGACCTATAAAAAACTGCGTCTCCAGGTTTTTCTCGGGATTTTTTTAGGTTATGCCGGTTATTACCTGGTACGAAAGAACTTTTCGCTTGTTATGCCCGATCTCATCGACCAAGGTTATACCAAAGGTCAGTTGGGAATTGTTGCTTCGGCCGTTTCAATTGCTTACGGATTAAGCAAATTTTTAATGGGTGGCGTTTCAGACCGAAGCAACGCCCGGATATTTCTGAGTCTGGGGCTATTGCTTTCGGCTGTTACCATATTTAGTTTAGGAACGCTTCCGTTTCTAACGTCTTCGGTAACCATCATGTTTATTGTAATATTTATTAACGGATGGTTTCAGGGGATGGGCTGGCCTGCCTGTGGGCGTACCATGGTACATTGGTTTTCGACAAAAGAACGTGGTACTATGATGTCGATCTGGAACGTTGCCCACAATGTAGGAGGTGGCCTGATTGGCCCCCTGGCAGTGGTTGGCGTTGCGATTTTCGGGAACTGGCACAGCAAGCTATACTTTCCGGCTATAATTGCAATGGGAATCGCTTTCATCGCCTATCTTTTAGTCAGGGATACACCACAGTCCTGCGGTCTCCCAAACGTTGAAGCCTACAAAAATGACTATCCAAAAGATTACAACCAGAGTTACGAAAAGGAATTTTCAGCAAAGGAAATTTTCTTCACCTACGTATTTAAAAACAAATTCTTATGGCTGATTGCTTTTGCAAATGCCATGATTTATCTGGTTCGATATGGCGTTCTCGACTGGGCTCCCACTTACCTGGACGAAGCCAAAGGCTTTTCCATCTCAGAATCAGGTTGGGCATACTTTGCTTATGAATATGCCGGCATACCGGGAACATTATTATGTGGCTGGATTTCGGATAAAGTGTTTAAAGGAAGACGTGCTCCGGCAATCGTTATTTACATGCTTTTGGTAATGGTGGCCATTTATGTTTACTGGAAAAACCCTGCGGGACATATCGCAATCGATAACATTGCCCTGATTGCCATAGGATTTCTGATTTATGGCCCTGTTATGCTGATCGGGGTTCAGGCACTGGATCTTGTACCCAAAAAAGCAGCAGGTACCGCAGCAGGTTTAACCGGATTATTCGGTTATCTGGGCGGAGCATTATTTGCCAACGTTGCCATCGGTTTTCTTGTTGATTATAAGGGCTGGGATGCTGCCTTTATTTTAATGCTCGTCGCCTGTGTAATTTCCATCATTTTCACCGCTTTTACCTGGAACAAGGAAAAACAAAGGTTAACGGCTTAAGCGAAATCAATGAATAACTAAAATGAAACCTGGTTTTCAAAAAATTATATCAACCAAAATGAAAAAAATATCGATTATACTTTTTCTTGCAACGCTTCTTTTTACACATGGGTTGCAGGCTCAAACCTTTCGCCCGATAAAAGGCTGGACGGACGAAGTAAACGAAAAGCTCGAAAGTTTTTTGAATTCAACACTAACCATGAATGAACGAAAGGTGTCAGTTTTTGATTGCGATGGTACAACCTTCGGGCAGGCTCCTCATTATCTGGCAGATGAAGCACTTTACCGCTATGCCGACCAGGTACTAAAAAACAGGAACGATAAGGAAGCAAAAGAAAAGCTGCAAATTCTTGACCGAATGGTGAAAAACGGCAATAATGTTGGAAAAGTTTATGTTGAAGACCGCATTCATTTCCTGGCAGGCCTCTCCCCTTCCGAAATAGAAATGATTGGCTACAAATGTTTCCGCGAAGCCTATGAGGGAAAGTTTTACCCCGAAATGAAGGAATTAATTGCCAACCTGAAAGAATACGGATTTGAAGTTTGGGTACTCACTGCATCGCCCGAAATACTTTATCAAAAGTTTGTTGCCGAGCAATTGGGTATTCCTGAAATAAATATCCTGGGCGCCAAATGCGTTGTAAAAGAAGGCAAAACCACCAACGAAATTATTCTTCCTATTCCTCAGGATGACGGAAAAGCACATACCATTGAAACCTACATCAAAACCAGGCCTTTAATTGTTGGCGGTAACAGCCGTGGCGACATGGATATGCTAAACGAATCGGCTGGGCTGAAAATAGTTGTAAACCCTGATGACAAAACGGTTCGTGGAGAAGAAGATGGCCCAATGAACGGCTACACCGTTAAATCATACTGGGAAAAAGAAGGCGCTTTGATTGTAAAATGCAACGATGTGGCTGATCCATCGATAAAATTCTCAACATCGGAATGGAAAATCAGACAGAATCGGCCTAATCCTAAATAGTGGGACAAAACCACACAGAAAGCAAATTGGCTGGAATATATGGATAATTCAAACAGATAAAATTAGTAAACAGATAGCGATGATTGATTTATGAATTCACATCATACAGCTTTATAAATTTTAACTGCTTATCCCTTTTAGTCAAGTAAAGATTTATCTTTGATACATGAACGAGATTGAGAAATATCCAAGAGATTTTCAGGAGTTTATCACGCAGTTCAAATGCGAGGCTGACTG
>JBKEDN010000077.1:0-10220 GCA_047975435.1 Draconibacterium sp.
TTTTTACTAATTCAAGGCGGAATTGACGCGAATAGCACCAGCTATTTAAGGAAATTTCAACGCAGAAGTAGTGAAAAAGACGAATAATAGAATGATTCGATAAATTTTAAACAGTCTCTCACATTGTGATAAAATATAAAGAGACGCTAACCTGTTAAACACTGCCGCTTTTTGCGTGTTCTAAACAGACAGACAGACGACACAGCAATGAACAAGAAAAAAAATGCACCCATTTATGTTGTTTCAGGCGGTCGCGGAATTGCCGGGAATAACCTGGTTCAATCCATCCTGATTCAATATCCCGATAATAAAATTCCCGTTGAAATTATTGGTGGAGTAAATACCGAAGATATGGTTTTTGATGTGGTAATGCGTGCCAAAAGCGAGGGCGGGCTGATCACTCATACCATGGTAAACCCTTTCCTTCGGCAAAAACTCAACGAAATGGCAGAGGAATTCAATGTGGAAGTGATTGATCTGATGGGCGACCTGGCCAATTACCTCGACCGAAACCTTGATGTAGAGCCTTTGCAACATCCGGGTTTGTACCGCGAGCTGAACCAGCAGTATTTCGATCGGATTGAATCCATTGAATTTACCCTTTCGCACGACGACGGAATGAGCCCCCAGCGACTTCAGCAGGCTGAAATTGTACTTACCGGTGTTTCGCGTGCCGGAAAAACCCCGCTCAGCGTTTACCTGGCCATGTATGGCTGGAAAGTTGCCAATGTACCTTTGGTTCCGGGAGTACCACCACCTGATGAGTTGTTTAAAATTGACCCAAACCGGGTGTTTGGCTTGCACATCGGTACCGGACAATTGATTGCCCACCGCATGAAAAGAATCCAGGGCTGGAACAATCACCGAAGTGAATCGTATGTGGATCAACAGGTCGTTCGGGATGAGATACGAAATGCCATGTTTGTGTTCGACAGGGGCGGTTTTACCGTAATTAATGTTTCCAACAAACCCATCGAAAGTACGGCCAACGAAATTCTGAAACTTATGTCGGAGCGATTTATTTATCGCGGCAGAAAACTCGACTCACCCTATTCCGATGAAAATTCCGATTCATTAAAATAATTTCGCAAGTTTTTCCGAAAGCCGGTGTCTTACGGTTGATATGAACTTAATTTCAATTGTAAGATGAAGAAATTTAACTGGCGCGCGTTTATAAGCTTTGGGCTTACTTATGCAATGATTGTTCTACTCGTTTCGGGATTCATTCTGTATGTTTCGCCTCCCGGCCGTTATGCGCATTGGGTAAACTGGACACTTTGGGGATTTTCAAAAGAAGAATGGCAATCCCTCCACACTGTTTTTTCATTCGGATTTATTTTCCTATCCGCTTTTCATCTTTTTTCAACCAACTGGAAAGTGTTTCTCTCCTACCTTCGGTCAAAAGCAACCGGCAGGTTTAACAGAAAACGGGAATTCTTACTTTCCACTGTTTTAGTATTGGTATTCTTCTTCGGAACGCTGCTTTCTTTGCCTCCGTTTCAAAATGTGATGGCATTGGGAGAAGACCTTACCAATTCGTGGGAGAAAACCGAAGAACGGGCACCCGTTCCACATGCCGAATTATTGACGCTGGCAGAATTGTCGGAGCAGTTAAAACTGGATTCGGTGGATGTAATCACCCGCAAGCTAAGCAACCACAAAATCAGTTACGAAAATGTGCAGTCTCAAACCTTGCAGGAAATAGCCGGCGCCAACAATACAACTCCAATGGATATATACGAAATTATTTCGAAGCCGGCCGGAAATGCCAGGCAGGGAGCCGGTGTTGGGCGTAAAACCCTGGAAGAATTCGCGCCCGAATTAGGGAAAAGTACAGATGAGATGCTCAATATCTTAAAACAAAACAACATCGAGGCAGAGAAAGGACAAACACTGCGCACCATTGGTGAGAATAACAATATTCCCCCGCGCGATGTGTACAACTTGATCTCAGAATAATGAAAACTAACGTTCATTTATTGTAATTTTCGGGAGTTAATGTCGGATCAGGAAATCATAGAACAGCTTAAGCAGGGCAGCGAGGCAGCTTTCCGAAAACTGGTTGAAAGCCATCAGAAACTGGTGGTAAATACCTGCTTCGGCATGGTTCATAATCGCGAAGACGCCGAAGACATTGCTCAGGATGTTTTTATTGAAGTGTATCGTTCCGTTGAGCACTTCAGGGCCGACTCAAAACTTTCTACCTGGTTGTACCGCATAGCAGTAAACCGCTCGTTAAACCACATCCGCGACAATAAAAAACACAAATGGTTTCAGTCGTTTGAAAAAGATGGGGAAGCACGCAACCGCCAGCTCTTACAGGTTGAATCTCCAGCAGCAGATCATCCCGGATATGAGATGGAGAATAACCAAAGGACTGCAATTTTGCACGAAGCAATTAACAGTTTGCCCGAAAACCAGAAGGTAGCCTTTACATTGAGTAAATACGAAGACCTTTCTTACCAGGAAATTTCAGAGGTGATGGAAATGTCGGTATCGTCCGTGGAATCACTTTTGTTCAGGGCAAAAAAGAACCTGCAAAAGAAATTATACAAATGCTACAAAAAGAAGTGTATGTAGCGCAAGTTTTTAATAATGAATGTGTCATATAAACAAATACTGAAAAGATGAAGTGCAAAGCAGTACATAACAAACTAATTTTCTTTCTCGAAAGAGAGCTTCCGGAGCCGGAAATGAAAGCGGTTCGGGAACACCTGGATGCTTGTCCGGACTGCGCTCTTTTTGCCGAAGAAATGAAAACGACGCTCAGTATTTTGGAAACGGAAAAAGTTTCGGAGGTCAATCCTTATTTCTATACACGCGTAAAAGCCAAACTCGATCGCCAATCCGAAGTTCAGCCCGGCGAAATACGCAGCTCGCTATTGGTTCGCGTACTTCAGCCGGTGGCGTTCACCGTTGTTTTACTTCTTGGAATTTACGGCGGGGTAAAACTCGGAGCTACGGGAGCAAAGCCCGGAATATCGCTTACGGCTCAACATGAAATGGTTCCTTATTTGAATGAAATGGATGTGGAACCTTTGGAAACCTTTTTAATGGAGTAAGTTATGAGGATCAGGAATACACACCGCATACTTATCTGGATCATTGTGATTCTGGTTGCAACCAATCTTTCCATGGGGCTTTCGTTCTGGTACCACCGCCACAAAGAAATAAAGGAAGCAACGGAAGTAACTATACAGCAGGAAGAAATTCCTTCGGAACAGCGGACCCGATTTTTCAGGGAACAGCTAAACCTGAATCCGGATCAACTGGAGGTTTTTCGGGAACTGAACCGCGAATTTAACCGGAGTGCACGCCGGGAGTCGGACGAACTGGAAGAGCTGCGTCTTCAAATGGTAGAGGAAATGGGTAAAGAGTCGCCCTCGCAGGAAAGACTCGACTCAATTGCCGTTGAAGTGGGTGGCCATCATTCAGAACTCAAAGAGATTACGATGGACTATTACCTGAAAATGAAAGCTGTTTGCGACAGCGCTCAGCAGGAAAAACTGAAAGAGATCTTTATGACGGTTTCCAAATCGAAAGAAGAAATAGACCTGCCACAGCGCGGGCGAAGATTTCGGGGAGGAAAGGGACAATAAAATAAATATTTAATACATCAAACCCGTTTCGAAACGACGTAACGGAATCAACAAAAATCATCATTATTTAAATCGTAAAACAATGAAAACAAGCAACTTAAAAAAGTTTGCCTGGGTATTCTTTGCCCTGGCGCTAAGTGCCTCAACGGCATTCGCCCAAGGAGGAAGACAAGGAAACAGGAATGTAAACCAGCAAAAAGCTACCTGTTTAAATTACATTTCGGGTTTAACCGAAGATCAACAGGTGCAAATAAAAGCCATGGATGAAAAACACCTGGAAATGATGGACGGGCTGCGGACCAAACGCCGTTCAACGACCAACGCCGTTGAAAAAAGCGAAATCAGGACCGAGATGCTTAAAACCGTGGAAGCGCATCGCAACGCAGTAAGGGAACTTCTTACTGAAGATCAGCAAAAAAGATTTGATCAACTACAGGCGAATGCCGGAACGGGAAAAAACCAAAATGTAGGCAGGGGAAACGGCAACAGAGGCAAACGAGGCCGGGGCCAGGGAAATTTCTGTGGCAACGCCGGGGCAAACCGCGGCTGGAACCAGGCCGGGCGCGGAGCATGTCGTTTTAACAATTAAAAACTCACTACCGGATTGATAAACAAATCATTAACATTTAAAACAAATTTATTATGAAAGCAAAAAATGCCATTTTAATGGTAGCAGGATTGGCTCTTATCGCGAGCGCCTGTTCCAAATCGGATGATCCGGTTGAAGAGGTACCGGCTCTTGAAAACGAGGTAAAAAGTACGGAAGTAGCAGAAATACTTGGAGATAGTTGTGTGTTTACTTCCGGTCTTACGGCGGAAGAAGAAGCCGGGTTACTTTATATGCGTGAAGAAGAAAAGCTGGCGCACGATGTATATGTGACTTTTTACGAAAAATACAGCCACATTGTATTCAGGAATATTTCTAACAGTGAGGCAGCACACACAAAAGCAATCGCCTACCTGCTTGAAGGTTTTGAACTGGATGACCCGGCGCTTGAGGCAGTTGGCCAATTCACGAATGAAACACTTCAGACAATGTACTCCGATTTGATTGCGCAGGGAGGCAACAGCCTGATTGAAGCTTTAAAAGTGGGTGCATTGATTGAGGAGGTTGACATAAAAGATCTGCAACACGAAATTGAAATTGCTGAAAACGAAACGATCAAAAGAGTGTATGGTAATCTTTTAAGAGGATCTACTTTTCACCTTAAAGCCTTTACCGGGATTCTCAGCCGTTACGGAGTGACTTATGTTCCAACGGTGCTTAGCCAGGGAGATTTTGATGTTATTGTGGGAACCGGTTCTACCGATGACGAGGATGAAGATACAGATACTTCAACCGGAACTTTTACCCCCGGAACAGGAGTCTGCGACGGCACCGGTCCCAATGCATAATGCAAGAAGAAAAAGTTCATAGTTTTTACAGTTAGAATCAAAAGCTTCGGGTGAAAATCCGGAGCTTTTTTATGCACAAGTTTTTCGGAATAAAAGTGTCAAACCTTAAACAAAACAATCAGATTATGAAGACAATAATATTCACTTTTACCAACCTGCTTTTTCTCGTTTTGCAGTTAAACGGCTACTCACAGAACTTTTCCATATCAGCTTCTGAAAAAGAAGGGATTTTGCTGATGCGAGAAGAAGAAAAACTGGCACACGATGTTTATACTTTGTTGTACGAGAAGTGGCAATTGCAACCATTCAGCAATATCTCGGGCAGCGAAAGCAGACATTTTGAAGCAATGGGCTATTTACTGGAAACATTTGAAATGAATGATCCGGCATATGCTGAAGCCGGAAAATTCCGAAACCGGGAATTGGCTGCACTTTATGATTCGCTCGTAAACAGGGGAAGTGAATCTTTACCGGCAGCGCTTGAAGTGGGCTCCTACATTGAAGAAGTTGATATTCGCGATCTGAAAGAGCTACTTGCAAGCACTTCGGACAACGCCATTTCTGCTGTTTACTCCAATCTGCTGCGCGGTTCTGAAAATCACCTGCGCGCTTTTACCCGACAATTGTCGTGGCGGGATGTGGATTACACTCCAAAGGTGCTGGATCAGGAAACGTATTCGGCTATTATGGGTGCTGCCAATCAAAGTGGGAATCGCGGTAATTGTATAAATGCTACGCCCAATTCAAATAGTTGCAAGCAGCAGGTCGGAAGACAATTCAGAAATCGTGGAAATCAAAGCGGATGTCGGAACAATTGATCTTGATGAAAAGATTACGCATCCCCGATTTGCTCAAAGGCCTGGCTATCTTGTTTATGATTCAGGTGCACATTATGGAGCTGTTTATCGATCATGCCGGACGGGAATCCATCGTTGGAAAGGT
Source organism: Draconibacterium sp. (assembly GCA_047975435.1). Lineage (GTDB taxonomy): Bacteria > Bacteroidota > Bacteroidia > Bacteroidales > Prolixibacteraceae > Draconibacterium. Next base: position 5,937 of record JBKEDN010000077.1, read on the forward strand.
TTCGCTGTTTTTGGGCGAGCCCTTCACTGCTATGGTTTTTATGATTGTGATGGGGTACTTTGTAGCAAAAAGCCCAAAGACCATCGCGCAGACTTTATTAAGAGGCGTAAAGATCTTTGTTCTTGGATTTTTTCTGAATATCGGACTGAACTTTCATTTGCTGCTAAAGATCAAATATGCCGGCTGGCCTTACAATCCGTTGGAATATATTTTTAGTGTGGATATTCTTTACCTCGCCGGATTGAGTATTATTTTCCTATCCTTGCTAAAGCTGATAAAAAAATATCAAGCAGAGGTTTCTTTGCTATTGTTTCTGGCTGTGTTGCTTTTGAGCGGCCCGGTAAATGAAATGCTTACTTTTCCGGAACGAAATTATATTACACCTTTTATCGGCGGAAATTATTCCTGGTCGTATTTCCCTCTGTTTCCATGGCTGGCTTATCCACTGGCAGGTTACTTCTTCTTTTTTGCAGAGGAAAGGATCAAACAGTTCATAAGCAGAAAAAAAGTATGGTCATTTTCAATCTTAGTGTTTTTGGTGGCAGTGGTGATCTATTTCAGTAAAATGGGTTTTAATGTTTCCGTTGACTTACCGGCTTATTATCACCACAGTTTTAAATATGGATTGTGGGCTTTGGGATTACTAATCATCTGGATCACCGTCTTTTACCTTTTTGTGAAAAAAATTCAGCTAAGTTCGATCGAACAATTTCTAGCCTGGATGGGCAAAAACATTACACTTATTTATGTGATTCAGTGGCTGATTATCGGCAACATTGCAACCTCCATCTATCAAACACAAGCGCTCGCTAAATTTCCATTATGGTTTATCGGAATTTTATCCGTTTCGCTGATAGTAAGTTGGTTGCTGGCAAAAACAAAAAGAAGGATTGATTTCTTCATTGGTTGATATTTTTAGTTGATGAGTTTTAGCCCTTCTTCTGCCGATGTATCTCCTGGGTTGTAAAGTTTCACTTTGTTAAACAACACTTTGGCCTGGTTGTAGTTTCCAAGAAAATACGAAGTCCAGCCCAACATCAGAAGACCATCGTAACCAAACGGATAGAGGTCAACTACCTTTTTAAAAAGCGGATAAGCTTTGTTGTAATCTTTCCGGCCGTAATAAACCAACCCCAGCCGGTACATTGCAGTTGTATTGTTCGGGTTAATCTCCAGAATCTTATCGTAGATGCCAATCACTTCGTCCCAACGGCCCAGCGCAGCCAATGGCAAAATCAGTCCAAAGCGCGTTTCTTCGGCGTAAGGTTTCAGTTTTTGTGCATTCGAATAAAAAATGATGGATTCATCGAAAAGGCCTGCATTGTAATTCAGCCACCCCAGCCTCAGGTTGATTTCGTACGACGATTCATCGTAAACCTGTTTCAGTGGCTCCATTGAGGCGGAGAAATCTCCTGTTTTTTCCAGTGTGTAGCTTTTGCCGAACGCAGCTTCAAGAGCCTGCTGGTTGGTTTGGGCAACTATTTGAACAGCGGCTGTTGAAAGAATCAGCAACGCAAGTAATTTTCTTCTTAAAAGTTCCATGATATTCCTGCTGTAATGGTTTGTTTGATATAACTGTATTCAATAAAATTATCGGGGTTGGCGTTGCGGTAAACCTGGTATTTCTCCATCACATCCTGGTTGAGGTAGCGCACCACAAACTGGTATTTTTTGGCAAAAGGGAAATAAACGCTGCCCATAAATTTGCGTGTGGAACGACCGGGAAAATTAGCAATTACATAACCACCCGATTCCACAAAATTTTCCATCTCTCCATCCAGGTAACTGCCGTAGAAATGAAGCTGTCCCAGTTGAAATCCGCCCGAAAGCCCGAAAGTATTATAGCCGAAACTGTTTTCTGAATCGCCTTTAAAATACACCCGGGGAGTGAAGTACAAACGTGTATTCGACAGTGGGTAGAAAGTCAACCACGCTGAAGCCTGTGTAAAACTTCGGTCGTTGATGTTGGCGAGGTTTATTTCAGCTCCGGGCGATAGGTTTCCCCAGTGTGTCCAGGCAGAGGCGGAGAAAATAAAATCAGAAAACTTTCTTCGCACTGTGTAAAATGTACCTGGATCGTAGTTTCCCAGCACCAGGTCATAATTTCCCCATACAAAATTTAAAGATGGTGAGAAATACCACTTCCCCAGGGCAAAATGCGGACTCAGAAAATACTGGTATTGTTTAATGTCCATCGGAAAGTTGTATTCCGATCCCCAAAGCAACTGTTCCTCGCGGTTTATGCCAATGTAGGTAAAATTGTGGTTCAGGTTTAGCCCCGGAGCAAGCCGGTGACTGTAATCTAACGATCCGAAATGGTAGTTTTTCAGGAAAAAAGCTTCGCCGTAATCGCTGCCTACTGCGGCGTCATTGTTCAGTTGACTTGCTTTAAGCTGATCAAAATCGGCATTAAAACTAAAGCCTGCTTCCAAAGCCATTCGCAGGGGCTGCATTTTCTGGTAATTGATTTTTTCCTGAAGTGCAACCGTAAAATCTTTGGCGATCCTTCCGGCTTCGGTCGGTCTTCCCGCATAAACCAAACTGTAATACAGGTATTCCTGCAGCCACTCCATTTGCTGATCGGTTTCCCAGCCTTTTAAAAACCATTTCGTTGATTTCCGGTATTTTCCCAGGTTGTACCAGGCAATTCCGGTCCGGGCCTGCAGGTTGAAATAATCGATCCCATTTTGGCGTGCCGAGTCGTTAAAAGCGATCAACTGTTTCCAGTCTTTTTGCAGAAATAGTTCATACGATTTCTTATCTACTTCGGGATAATTCCATTTTTGCTGCGCATTCAGCCCATACATAACAGAAAGAAATATCAGAGTGATTCCAATTCGTTTTGACATGTTAGTTTGATCTTGGCTTCGTTAAAAATTACATTTATTTCAATCTGGCTTTCTGTGTTTATCCGTACGCCGATTTCGTACGAGCGCACCGATTTTCCCAGGATATTTTTAGTTACACTTGCTTCCATCTCCAGGTCGCCCGAAGAAAGGATGTCCCCGGCATCTTTCATTGTTAACTGATAGTTGGTATTCAGGAATAAGTATATGGGAGCAATAAAATCCTGCAAAAACTTTAATGGCCCCGAAAACATCAGGTTTACCGGAATAACATCCTTTATTTTACTGTTGGGGAGAAACCCCGTTGGAACTTTAAAAAGTGCAATAAAAAACCAGTATAGCGGAGAGTATCTTGTTCCCGTAAAGTTGGTGAAATAGTGGAGTTCGTCGTTGTTATAGAGGTAGGCAATTCCATCGTCCTTTTCACATTGAAGGAAGGTGTTGTTATATACATCGGTCTGTACCATCCATGCATATTCTCCGCTCATGTTTTCCCATTTGCTTTTTGCTGAATCCACTTCAACATTCACTTTTATCCGCTGCCCCGGAATAAAATGCAGGGCTTTCGCCAGCGTTTCATTTTTAGCGGGATTCACCACGATTATGTCCTTTTCAGGAAAATCAAAACTTTTAAGCGTATAAGCGTTATTTTCTTTCAGCAGGTAATTACCAAACGGATAATCGAGTGTGGGTGAACCGATATAGGGCGTTTCCTGAAACTGAAAATGCAGGTGCGGATAAGGCGAACGACCTGAATTTCCACACCGTCCGAGTATTTGTCCCTTTTTCACCTGGTCGCCCGCCTTTACCTCCACCGAATGATATTTTAAATGACTTAATTTGGCATACAGCGTATCGTTGTGCCGGATAATAACTGTGTTTCCCCAGTTCTCCCGGGTATTCACGTCGCCAATTGTATTGTCCTCCACATGATTCACCACTTCAACAACGGTTCCGTCAAAGGGGGCAACAACTGCCTTTCCGAAGCAGAAATAATCTTCCTGGTAATCACCGGAACCTTTAAATTGTTGTCCGTTTCGGTCGGTGATCACAAAATCCCAGGCGTGTTTCCATTGCCCTTTGTGGGTGTATTCGCCGCTGTGGCCCTGGCTTACGGTCCATTCACCAAAAAACGGGAGACTGGCAGAAACCGGAAAAGCCGCCGGAAAACGTTTCAGGTTACCCGAATACAGGTAGAGGTTTTTCTCCGGATTTCCGAGTTGAACCGGTGTTTCCATCAGTTTGCTTGGCCGTTTTTCGCGCAGTTTCAACGCATACAGAAACATCAACACTACAATGTTGAACGGTAACGAATAGGCTTATCAAAACTTATTTATTATCCAAACCGTTTATTGTATTATTATTGTATAACAGCATATTACAAAAAAACAGTTTGGATAATATTTCCTTGCTAAAGCCCAACAAGGGTAAGAAGTTC
>JBKEDN010000160.1:0-12240 GCA_047975435.1 Draconibacterium sp.
ACTGTTTGTCCCTGTTGCTTTGTATCTTGTCCTCATTGTATAAGAATATGCTCCTAAGATACTATTTACTATTATAATAGGCTGATTGGTAGATTTTTAATTTTTAGAGGTTTCCTTAACTGATACTGAGAGGCGCTTCAATAACCACCTCTTTTACACAGGCAGCGGGCGAAAGTTCAAGTAACCAGTTTATGGTTTTAAAAAGATCTTCAGTCTGTATCATTTCTTCCGGCCTTAGAGGTGTTCCGGCTTCGTAAGCCATTTGTGTATTTACCCAGCCCGGACAAAGTGCCGTTACTTTTATTCCTTGCGGCGATAGTTCGCGGTACAAGGACTCGCTAAAACCGAGCATTCCGAATTTTGATGCACAGTAAGCTCCGCTTCCTGCAAAACCAATTTTTCCCGATCGCGATGCAATGTTGAAAATGTATCCGCTTTTCTGTTTTTTCATTACCGGAACAATCTCTTTTGTTAAGTTGAATTGTGCTGTCAGGTTGGTATTTATCATGGTTTGAAAGTTGCTTTCCGATATTTCCAGTGTACCGTCGAAATACACTCCGGCGTTGTTTACAAGCACATCAATCCGGCCAAATTCTGCCACAATCGTTTTTACGATTTCCTTCATTTTTGCGGTGTCCGTAATATCCAGTTGAAAAATAGCAGGAGCCAGGCCACCGTTATTCACAATTTCTTCAGAAACCTGTTCGAGGCTTTTCCGGGTTCGCCCGATCAGTACCGTTTGGTAGCTCATTTCTGCCAGCCCGTAAGCGATTGCTTCACCAATTCCCTTGCCTGCACCCGTGATTACTGCAATTTGGTTTTCGATAATCATAAGCTGTTTTTCTCTAAAGATACAATCCGGGAAGAGAAAGAAAAAATGTGTTGAATCTTTGATTTCAGAAAAGAGTGGAGATTTCTTTTCTATCAAACAAAAAAATAGTTGTTGAATAAGAGACTGTTTAAAATTTATCGAATCATTCTATTATTCGTCTTTTTCACTACTTCTTCGTTGAAATTTCCTTAAATAGCTGGTGCTATTCGCGTCAATTCCGCCTTTTTTAGTAAAAAATACTTCATAATACTTTTAATTTATAAAATTTAAACAGACTCTAAACAACCGCGAAAACTGTACGATTAAAAGAAAAGAGGCCAACTGAAAAGTCGGCCTCTTAAAGCTATATTGGATATTTTATTGATAAACAATAAAACAAGTGAGTAACATTACCAGCCCGAATTATCAGGCAATAAATTCGGATTTAAGGCAGTTTCTTCCAGCGGCAATGGCAGCAGATAGTATTTATCGAGCCATCCTTTTCCGATGGTTGACTGATCGACAAAACGTTTTACGTAACCTTCACCTTCTTCGGTTTTTGGTACATCGTTAAAGTTTTCGTCAACCAGGGCAACGTTGTAAACCTTGCTGTAAACATCGCCGGTAGTTTTATCCCTGTAGTCGCCATAACGCAGATAAACTCCTTCTACATTACGGTTAATGTACCAAGGGGCACGTTTCCAGCGGCGGATATCGTCGAAACCTGCACCTTCGCCTAATAATTCAACAATACGCTCGCGGCGGATTTCCCAAAGAACCGGTTCAACTGTTTGATCGCGATCGGGATCAAAACTGGCACCAATGGCCGCAACCTGCATATCTGCAACGCCGGCACGAGCCCTCAGTTTATTAATTGAAGCATCGGCAGCAGCTTGATCGAAAGTCCCCAATTCCCATTTTGCTTCGGCATAATTCAGGTAAATCTCGCTCATATGAAAAATTGGCATATCAGCTTCATTCACACCTGCCGGAACGTTTACTTCCCACTGGTTGTAATACCTGAAGAATGAATAACCGGTAGTCGATTTCAGGTAAGCAGTTCCGTATTTGTCGATGTTTGGCGACATTGGACATACACCAATATTATTGAAAGCAGTTGCCGGCAAACGTTTGCTGGTTTCGCTTGGGAAGATCGTCGGCATCAGATCGACATATTCATTAAAATCGGTATTAAATTCTGCCGGATTTGAATAATTGTACGGAGCTGTTGCTGCATCGTAATACGGAGGAATTACACTGGCGTACAAACGCTGGTCGCGGTTGCGGAATTGGTTGTACATCGTTTTATCGCCTGCATACTCGGTGTTGGCAGCATTGTGAATTGGCAACCCATTTTGAGTGAGGTACAAATCAACCGTATGTTTTGGCACCTCCCAACCGTTTGCTCCGGTGCGGCAGTAACGGCCAATGAAGTGCGTTAACACGCCGGTAACAAATTCTTTGTAAAGAATTACACCCGGATTTGATGCAAGGCTTGAGCTGTTGAACAATTCATCGTATGTACCTAATGAAGGATGCGAAGCCATCAGCGCTTCGGAAGCACGAACCGATTGTTGCAGCAATTGAGTGCGGCTGTATTTTGCATCGCCGTCGCTCACGCTGTGGTATTTTCTCCAGGTTCCTTCAAACAAACCTAATCTTGAAATCAGGAACTGAACGGTAGCTTTGTTGATCGTATTCGGGCCATCGCCATCTTCCTTAATGTTTGTTTCGGCATAAAGCAGGTTGTCGAGAATTTTATCCACAACCGTAGTGCGGCTTTCGCGCGGTGCGTCTTTTAAAGGATCAACTTCCGAAACCGGTTGATCGATCCATGGCACATCTCCGTAGCGAGAAACCATTTCCATGTATAAAAACGAGTGGAAGAAATACCCCACCGAACGCCAGTGTGCTTTATCTGCTTCCGACATTTGTGAATCTTCGATATTAGCCAGCATAATGTTTACCCGGCGGACATAAGAGAAACTCCAACCTCCGGTAGCATAATTCCAGTAAGCACCAGCATCGCCGGCACTGGCAAAAGTAGTGGCAACCTGGCTGGCATAGTCGTTTGGCGAATTGTCCATGTACGACAGATAACCGGCATACATATCGCCACGGGCAGGGCCGCGGTAACTGTTAATGGTTCGTGTGATACCCGAATAATCCATCATTACCGAGTACATTCCCCAGGTATAGGTTTTGAAATTATCGTAAGTCTCAAAAGCTGTTGCTTCAGTTTGCGATTCTATCGGATATTTCTCCAGAAAATCGTTGTTACAGGAGACAAACAACAGCGCGATGTATATTGATAAAATAATCTTTTTCATAATCCTAGTGCTTTTATAGTGTCAGGTTAATACCAAATGAATAAGTTGCGTAGAAAGGATAACCCCAACCCAGTCGTTCAGGGTCGATCCCTTTTGTGAGGCTTGAGAATGTAAACATATTCTCACCGCTGAAAAAGATCTTACCGGCAGTCAGGCCAACACGGTTCATGGTCTGTCTAGGGAACGTGTAGCTCAACGTAACATTCTTCACCCTTAGATAGCTTGCATCAGACAAGTATTTGGTTTGTACCCTGTAGTTTGATCCACGGTTTTCGTTTTCGCCGTAAATACGTGGCAGATAAGCGTCGGGATTTGCAGCTGTATAGTTGTCGTTGGCAATATCAACAGGTTTCCAGTAGTCAAGGTTGTCTTCATAAACCCCCACATAATGGAGTTGAGGGCCAAACATCAGGTCGTTCCTGATCCACGCATCGCGTTTTGCCGTCCCCTGCATCAGAACAGAAAGGTCGAAACCTTTCCAGCCTAAATTGGCGTTAATACCATACTGATAACGCGGTGTGCTGTTCCCAATAATTTTGCGGTCGCCGGGTGCATAAACGGTATTTTCTCCGGTATTGATGATGTTGTTTGCATCCTCATCGAGGTTTACAAATTTAACATCACCGGGTTTTGCTGTGTAACCGTTTAAACTTGGTACACCGTCGTTCAGTACAAAGTTGGTCAGGTCCGAAAAATCATCAGCAGTATAGTAACCGTCGGTTACATAACCCCATATTTCGCCAATTTCCATTCCTTCACGGTAGTTACTGTTGGTTGAAGCATCATAAAATAAACCGGCTTCGTTATCGTATTTTGTGATTACGGTTTTCGAATCGTACAGGTTGAACCCAAGTCCGTAACGCCATTCACCAACACGGTCTTTCCACTGCATGCTTAATTCCCAACCTTTTGTTTCCAGGTCGGCTGCGTTCTGGTCGGGTGCACTGGCACCAACCACTGCCGGGAGTTGCACCCCGGGTGCTAACATACCAATTGTTTTACGTTTGTACCAGTCGAAAGTAGAACTTAAGCGGCTGTTCAGCATTGCCAGATCGAAACCAAAGTCGAGTGTTTGAACCACTTCCCACGAATAGTCGGTACGTACCAGTGCTGGTGGGCTCAAGGTTGTTGGTAGAGCTCCGCCAACGATCCATGATGCCAGTCCGGGTGACATGGTTGGCATGTAACCGTATTCGGCAACACCGGCCTGGTTTCCCAGTTCTCCGTACGAAACGCGCAGTTTAGCCAGGTCTAACCAGTTGTTGGTGCCGTCCATAAACGATTCGCTGTCGAGTCGCCAGCCGGCCGAAACCGATGGGAAGAAACCAAAGCGGGTATCTGTCGGGAATTTCGAAGAACCATCGTAGCGGGCATTTACTTCCAGAAGGTATTTATCCTTGTAGTCGTAATTTAAACGGAAGAAAGCACTACGGATGGCATATTGAATAAACCTGTCATTAACATAATAAATTCCGGTAGCACTTGTAAACGAAGGTTTTTCAGGGTTGATCATTTCGTTCGAATTAACAGCCAGTGATTCATAATCGCGTGTTTCCTGCGAGTAACCGGCCATTGCTTTTAAATTGTGCCCTTCACCAAGTTCGGTTGAATACGAGGCATAAGCATTGATCGAGTTCAGCGCAATACCTGTTTTGGTATTGTAATAACGCGGATCAGCCGACAAACCATCAACCTGGTTGCTAACCGTAATCATTTCAACATTATTTGAGTAATGTTTGTAATCGCGGTTGTTCGATTCGTAAGTGTATTCAAAAACGCCTTCGAACCCTTTAAAGGGGTGAATGGCCGTTCTTGAAAACAACCTGGTATTTTCGGTAATCCATGTTGAAGGATCGGCATAACGAAGGAAGTTGGCCGGTGTAAATACCGGGTAAACAGTACCTTCAACATCGTAACTGGCAGGCATTTCACCGGTTGGTGTTGTAACGGGGTCGCCGGTTTTATATACCGACCACATATCGCCGTTCTCCACATAACTCCTGTCAGATTTTGTAAAGCTGACATCCAGCGACTGTGTTAACCAGCTGGTTACGTCGGCACTGATATAAGAAGTAAGGTTAATACGATTGAAATTGTCTTTACTGGTAATCAGCGGGCCATTCTGATCGGTGTATCCCAAAGCCATGCGGTACGAAAGGGTTTCAGTCCCTCCGGTTGCTGAAACATTATGTGTTTGCTGAAATCCGTAATCGTCAAGAATCGCTTTCTGCGGGTCGTTGGCCGAAAGGTAATAATAGTATTCTTCACCGGCCGGCAGGTAACGTCCGTCCTGGAAATAATCGCCCGAATGATTCGATGCAAACGCGCCCGGATTAGCATTGTATTCTTCTACATAACCAATGTAATCGTCGATGTTTACATTGTTCAGCAGCGGTGCATTCAGAAAATCCTTCATGGTTTTCAGGTAATCGATAACCGAAGCCTGTTGCGGACGGTTAATTGAAGTCTGGAACGCAAAATTATTTCCGTAATTCAGCGTGAAAGCTTCACCTTTTTTTGCTTTTTTAGTGGTGATAAGAATAACACCAAAGGCTCCGCGGGCACCGTAAATAGCAGCCGAAGCAGCATCTTTCAATACTGAAATTGTTTCAATATCTTCGGGGTTCAAAAGGTCGATTGAACCGGGTACGTTATCGATTAAAACCAGTGGCTCGCCCGACGAAGTTGGACTGTCACCCAAACTGGCAATAGAAGTAATACCCCTGATATTAAGTGTTTTTGACTGGCCGGGCGCAGAACCGCCGGTTACCTGCAACCCGGGAATGGTTCCCTGCAAAGCGGTGGCAACACTTGTTACGGGACGGTCGCCAAGTACCTCGTCCATTTTTACCTGGGCCACAGCACCTGTAAGGTTTACTTTTTTCTGTGTGCCATAACCAATGGCAACCACCTCGTCGAGGCCGATCGCATCAAAAACCATTGCAACATTAATGGTTGACTGGCTACCAACAACTACTTCCTGGGTTCGCATACCCACAAACGAAAATTGCAGGGTGCTGTTTTCCGGAATATTTGTTAAAGTATAACTACCGTCGGTATTGGTAACCGTTCCTGTAGTTGTACCTTTTATAACAACTGTAACTCCCGGGAGCGCTTGCCCGGTTTCGTCGGTAACTGTTCCGGAAACAGCGTTTTGTTGTTGTAAATTGTCGGATAAATAACTGGGTGCCAGAATAATTTTCCGGTCGGTAATGATGTAAACCACGTCGGTTCCTTTAAAAAGCTCGTTAAGGATTTCTTCGATCCGCTCGTTCCTAAACGATGCTGAAACTTCGCGGTTTGTGTTTACAAGTTTCTCGTCGTAAAGAAAGTAAAACTCGGAAAGTTCTTCAATCTGATCCAAAGCACTAACCAGTTTCGTATTGGAAAAGTCGAGAGAAAGTCTGGTTTTTTGTGAATACGCGCCGTTTGCAAAAGTTTGGAAGATGCAAGCGAGCAATAAGAATACGGTTATTCTCATGATTCTGAATGTTTTCGTTAGACAATAATGACCACATTCATCAAAAAAATTGTCTTTTTTCATAAATTTGTATTAATGGTTAAAAAAAAATGGAAATTTTTTTAGGAAGTCGTTGGCGCGATTTCCTTTTTTTGTTTAGCTATGGCCCGTTTAATCTTTTCATAAATTTTTAGTCTTTCGTTAGAATTATATTTTTTTCTTGTACAACAGAACTTTCTTTTTCTGAACAGTTCCGTTTTCAAGAAGCTTTCGGTCGATTATTTCATAGCTTACCGGCGATACCATACTCAGGAAACTTAAAACATCTTCCAGGGTGTCATCCTGAAATGTTCCTCTTATTACATGATGGCTAAGTTCTTTGTCCATCAATTCTACATTTACATTGTACCAGTGTCCGATCCTCCGCGCTACTTCATCCATCGAATCGCCCCTGAAAACCAGTTTCCCCTCTTTCCACGAGGAGTACTTAAAGGCGTCGGTTGTGTTAATATGAATGGCGCCATTGTTAAGAACCAGGCGTTCATTTGGTTTCATAAACACTCCATCGGAAACCCCGGATGGAGAGAACTCCACTTTCCCTTCTTCCAGTACTACTTCAACATATTTTTCATCGGGATAAGCACTAAGGTTAAATTTGGTACCCAGTACTTTAATCCTGGAGCTTCCGGCACTTATTTCAAACGGATGTTCCGCATCGTGGGTTACATTAAACCATGCCTCGCCCTGGATGGCAATTTGGCGATTGTTGGTAAACGGAAGCGTATATTCCAGTACCGAACCACTGTTTAGCCAACCGTTGGTGCCGTCGGGTAGCGAAAAGCTTATTCTGGATCCCAGCGGTGCATACATTTTTGAGGTAACGAATTGTTCCGGTAGCGGTGCTTGTTTCTGAGTTTGTTCTGAAAGCAGAATCACTCCTGTAATCAACACCGGTATCAGTAATATCGCTGCGGTTAATGCGTACCAATGGTACATTCTCCGGACAATGGTATCTTTTTTCTTTTGTTCATGTTTGTGAATCTGGCGGTAGATACGGTCAAGCAGATAGCTGAGGTTGTATTCGCGCCCGGGCTGTTCTTCCAGAAATTCGTTGAATTCCTGGTAAATGTAGGCTTTAAATTGATCGTTATTTTCATTCTCTGCAAAAAGAGAGCAGATGTATTCATCTTCCGCTTTGCCGGCTAATCCGTTCTTAAAACGTTGCAGTATTTTTTTATCTGATGCTTGAAACATATTTCGCTTTTTGAAAATCCTCCTGGCAAAAGGAGGATTTTTATCTTCTAACTAAACAAACTAAAAATAGATCATTTTCTGATCTGTTATATGTAATAGTGTTCAGGAAGAAAAATCTCACGGGAAAAAACCACTTTTTTTTGAAATAAAATGTAATTAATTTGATAATCAGTTGTTTGCAGAGGGTGTTTATTGCATGAAAAGTGCGAAGAAAAACAAGAGAGCAAAGTTGTTTTCAGAAATATTTTTGCGCAAAAATTTCAAAGCCAGCGATATTTGGTTGTCAACTGTGCCGGGCGCCAGATTCATTTCTTCCGCAATTTGTTTGGTGCTTTTCCCTTCTTTCCGGCTTTTTAAGAAAATAATGCGTTGTTTTTCGGGCAATTGATCGATCAGTTTATCTACTTCCTCAATTGTGGCTTTGTATTCCAGCTGGTCTTCCAGGCTGAATAAATCATTGCTTTCCTTTTGGCTTTTCTTCAGATACGTGTTATGCAGTTTCTTTTTTCGAAACAACCGGCACATGTCGTGATAAGCAATGGTAAAAAGATAAGATTTTAGAGAAGATTCTTTGTTTAGGCTTTTTCTGTTTATCCAGATTTTCAGAAATGTGTCTTGTACCAGTCCTTCAGTATCTTCTTTTGATTTCAGATAATTAAAGGCAAAGCGGAATAAACGATTCCCATATTTTTTAAAAATCTGGTCGAACGCTTCCATGTCCCCTTTTTGAAGCCTTTCAACCAACTCTTCATCAGAAATGCCTTTGTTTACTTCCATATTGTACAGGTTAGGCAAAACTAATATTTTTTTTAAATCTCTAAAATGACAGGTGCGGTGCTTAATAAAAGCGGGAAGCTGCAATAAGTTAATTTACCTGGAGGATAAAGCCGCTTCCGTGAATGTTACGGATTTCAATGGCCGGGTCATCTTTCAGGTATTTACGTAGTTTGGTTATAAAAACGTCCATGCTGCGGGCGGTAAAATAGCCATCGTCGCCCCATATTTTTCGAAGTGCGGTTTCGCGGCTCAGTAACTCATTTTTATGTTGGCAAAGCAGTGTCAGCAGATCGGCTTCTTTGGGCGAAAGTTTTTGTGTTTCGTGGTTGCGGGTAATCATGCGCAAACGGGAATCGAATTCATACAAACCTATTTTGAATAGGGTAGTGTTATTTTTCTTTTCTACCGACTGCCGTTTTATAATTGCCTGAATTTTACAAAGCAGGACTTCTGTGTCAAACGGTTTGGTAATATAGTCGTCGGCTCCTGCGTTGTAGCCTTTCAGGATGTCTTCTTTGAGTGTTTTGGCAGTTAAAAAAATAAGGGGGACATCCTTATTCAGTTTCCGAATTTCGCTTGCAATTGTAAAACCGTCAACATTGGGGAGCATCACATCAAGAATACAAATTTGGTATTCGCCGGTTCTGAATCTTTCGGTGGCATATTTTCCGTCATCGACCCAGCTTACTTCATAATCATTTATTTCGAGGTACGATTTTAACACCGCCCCAAAACTGAGGTCGTCTTCAACAAGAAATATGTGTTGTTTTGTTGTCATTTATAGTTTCTAAAATCTGAACTTAGCCCCTCACAAAAGGTAAAAATACATCAAATTTACTTCCCTTGCCCGGGTCGCTGTTTACGGTAATGGTTCCTTTGTTGGCTTCTACAACGGCTTTTACATAACTCAACCCCAGGCCAAATCCTTTTATATTATGCACGTTGCCAGTGGTTTTCCGGTAAAAGCGCTCAAAAATTTTCGACTGTACTGCTTTACTCATCCCAATGCCTTTGTCCTCAACCGAAATCAGGATTCCCTTTTGCCGGTTTTGTGTACTTACCCTGATTTGTGGAGCATCAGCCGAATATTTATTGGCATTGTCGATGAGGTTATACACCACATTAGTACAATGGTTACGGTCGGTTGTTACCATCGCGTTTGTGGCTTGCAAGTTGAGGTTTATTTTGCCGCCCCGTTTTTCGATCTGCAAAATAATTCCCTGTACTGCGTCTTTAATCAGATCGTGAACATCGATGGCTTCCCAGTTAAATTCAAAATCTTTTTGATCGAGCCTGGCAATTGTCAGAATATCTTCCACCTGCCGGTTCATTCGAGTATTTTCTTTTTTTATCATACCCACAAAATACCTGATACGCTCGGCATCGCCCAGTACTTTTTCGTTGGTAATAGAGTCGCTGGCCACCGAAATGGTTGCAATGGGTGTCTTAAACTCATGGGTCATATTATTGATAAAATCCGACTTCATTTCCGAGATCTTTTTCTGCCTGAGGATGAAAAAAATACTCAGGGCAAAGGTTATCAGAATAATGAATGAGAACAATAGGGATGCCAACAGCAGCCAGTTTAACGAACGGTAAATAAAACGGTCCTTTTCCGGGAAATATACCGCCAGTTTCAAATGCTTTTGAAAAATGTCGTTGGGGTACATGTCAACCTGAAAGTCGGTGTTTACAACGGCTGCAGAGTCGCTAACCTCAAAAGGAAACTCGGTACTGCTGTCGCGGATAATCCCAAATTCAAAGTCGAGAGGGATGTCACTTTCTTCCAGTTCATTTTTTAATGTTGCATTAATCAGGTCTTTGTCAACCTGCCTCACGTCCAATGCCGATACTTCGCTGACCATCCGATTAGCAAGTTTTTTCAGGTTCCCGGCTTTTAACTGGATTCTTTGCGAAAGATCGGGACGAAGAACCTTGAAAGTATCCAGGCTTGCAAACAACGAGTCGATTTTTACCGTACTGATTGCGTAAAGAGAATCAAGATCGGTTTCAATGGTATCTTGCCGAACAAATACCAAAGCATTTCGGGGGCCGGTGTTTTGTGTAATAACCGTATGCTTATCTTCCGATGTAGCAGTGCTTACATTATAGGAAAACGTTTGGTTTTGCCGGGTCGAATCGCTTTGTACTTTTATTTCAATTACTGTATTTTTTTTGTCGGGGCCAACTTGCCGAATAATCCGAACCGGTTTTGGAGGCAGGGCGGGAATAGTTCGGGACTTTACTCTCACAGAATCAGAAGTGCTTTGCCATACAAATTCAGTGTCGGTATCAAAGTCAATATTAAAACGTGTTTGGGGAGAAGGTGCCCAAAGTAACGAATTGTCAGTAAACATCATGTGGTTTATAAGCCCCAGGTTATGAATGTCTTCCAAGCGGGAAACTGTGCGAATCAGGGCTTCGTTTACGCTACGCCCGAACATTTCATTTTTTACGCGAACGGCATTGTTCATCCAAATCAATTGTACGGTGATAATTCCTAAAATAGAAATTCCCATTAAGATGATTAGTCCGGTAAATATTTTCCTGTTCATGTTTCAAATATAATTATTTGCGAGGCGTGGAAACTGATTTTAACTTTTCCTTAACAGCTTTTAACCAGGCCTTAACTGATTGGTAAGCAGGCTCGCAGCTATCTTTGTTTGCAGAAAATAAATTTAAAAAATAACAACATGAAGAACATTTTATCGGCAAGCGGAATTTTGGTGCTGACAGTTTTATTAACCTCGGCTGTTTCGATCGGGGAAATGCCACAGGACCCGCCACGTGGGAAAAAACACATTCAGCTGGTAAAGATAGATGGCCAGGGGAATAAAACAGAACTTGATACGGTAGTGTTTCCCGGACAGGTATTTGTGTGGAACGGTGATACCATTGGCAAAGAAAAGGAAATGGATTGGATCGCAAAGGACGGTACATTTAAGTTCAATTCGGATATGGATTTTGACTTTGACGAAGATTCGGTACAGCAATTTATGGTACACATGATTAATTCCGGCGATAACACGGATGTGATGAAGTGGAACGGGAAAAAGGGCCGGAATATGTTTTTCCCGCCAGCTGACAGAATGATAATCAATCACAAAAAGGGAAATATTATTGATTTAAGTGATCCCGGAATCGTTTCCTACGACAAAAAAGATTTGAAAGACGGCATGGAAAAGATCACCATTGTACGTAAAAAACCTTCTGAAGAAGCATTGCAAAGGAATGAAGAAATTATTGTGCACGGGGCACCGGCAGTACCTATGATGTTTGAAGGCGGATTGCCTCATATCGCGAAAACCATAAAGGTGTTTTCGGACAACGATGGTAAAGTAGAAATTATTGAGGACGATAAACTTATGCACAAGGATGTAATAA
This sequence comes from Draconibacterium sp., assembly GCA_047975435.1. Taxonomy (GTDB): domain Bacteria; phylum Bacteroidota; class Bacteroidia; order Bacteroidales; family Prolixibacteraceae; genus Draconibacterium. The sequence goes on from JBKEDN010000160.1 coordinate 12,017, forward strand.
ATGAGGATTTTAAAGTGGTCGAAAAGGATGGGAAGAAAATTGTGATTTACAAAATAAAAGACGGCGATACTACGAACACAGAAGAAGAATAGAAATAGATTACAATAAACTGCTTATCTCCTTGGGTCAAGTTGTTTTTGTAATATCATTAAATGTAACTGGTGCAGTATCTACGGCTTGTTGCATCAAGCGATAAAATAGTTTTCCTCGGTATGTTGATAGCT
>JBKEDN010000163.1:0-38250 GCA_047975435.1 Draconibacterium sp.
AGCTATCAACATACCGAGGAAAACTATTTTATCGCTTGATGCAACAAGCCGTAGATACAGCACCAGTTACATTTAATGATATTACAAAAACAACTTGACCCAAGGAGATAAGCAGTTTTTATTTTTATCTCTGAATTGTGGCGCTTCATGCTTATTGTCAATTTGCGATCAGAAGCTTTGTTTTGCAAACCGTGCACAATTGCATTTTCTACAAAAGGCTGTAACAACATAGACGGAACCAGCGTGTTGTGCACATCAATTTCCGAATCTACATTAATCGAATAGTCAAAATCGAAACGCAGTTTTTCGAGCTTAAGGTATTGCTCGGTCATTTCAAGTTCTTCGGCCAGCGAAACCTCCTCTTTCTCCGAGTTGTTCAGCACTTTCCGAATTAACCCGGCAAAGTCGGACAAATACAAATGGGCCTGGCGGCCCATATTTTTCTGTACCAGGTTTTGTACCGAATTTAAACTGTTAAACAAAAAGTGGGGATTCATTTGCGAACGGATGGCCGTTAGCTCCAGTTCGCGTAACCTCCGCTCCCGCTGTTCCCTTCGAAACTGCTGCTTTACCCGCCATTTCCAAAGCAACAAAACCAAAACGACCAGCACCAGCAATGTAACCAAAACAATGATCACGGTTATCAGTGTCGATTTGTTGATCGTTTTTTCTTTGGGTTGAACTAAATATTGTTTCATCAAATTTGTTGCCTCCAAAGGGTTTTTGGCATTTCCGATGTGTTCCCCCTCTTTATTGTAAAGGATGAAATTCCTCCGATCCGAAGGAAATATGTCTGATAACCGAATAGTGTCGTTCATCAACAGCAATTGCTGCGCTTTCGGTTCGGCCCGGCTCAGGTAATCTTTCCACACATTAAGATTGCTGCCTTCCACAATGTAAACATAATTGATGTCGGGGTTTTCTTTCGAAAGGTCATCGAAATAATAGCGTTCGCCTGCCCAGTCTGAACTTACATAAAAGATGGTTGGTTTTTCACCAAAGTAATCTTTCATACCGATTTTTTTCCCGTCAGGCATTGTAAACTTTACATCGGGAACATAGTTTTCGTCCTTCCATTTTCCCTGGTTTGATACAAACCCGGATATTTCCCGGACAAAATCCTTGTCGTTACAGTATCGGAGCATGTCACCGAGGTATTCGTCGGCTTCTTCCCTTTGGCTATTTATCTCAATCTGTTCAAATATTTGTCCTCTTTTCTCCTGAACAAGCATATCGCCTGCCGCACTGTATAATGGTGGCCCGGCAAGTGTCAGTTTTGCCAATTCTATCCTCAAACGAAGATTACCAAAATAGTAGTTTGAATAAAATTCATTGTAGTCAACATCCCACAAAATATTGCTGGGGACAACTTTACGGCTTGCCCCCGCATTATTTGTGAAATAAGAAATTGCAGCTTGCCGTGAATAAATTCCCAAAGAATTGTAATCCAAATTAATATTAAAACGATCGACATATTTCTTCAGGTAATCTGAATCAATATCGTCGGGTTTGGTATCTCCTCTCCATACCCTCTCAGCATCAAAAGAATTAAACTGCAGAAGGAGTTGATTTGCCCCGCAATACAACTGGTTTTGCAACTCTGTTTTTATAAAACGAAATACACTCGCAGGCATATTGTTCCGGTATTTATCACAAATTTCAGAAAATGCTTTGCTTGCTTTTTCAAATTCGGCATATTTCGCGCCTAGGTTGAGATAAGAATAAGGGTTAATGTCATCATCGAAAACAGGATGGGCTTTGCGGTATTCATAAATCATTTGTCCGGTTTTGGCCAAAGGGCCTGTAAAAGTAATATCCCAAGGAAAAGTATCGCCTTTCGCATCAAGGTGTACTTCGTTGCCCGGTTCGGCATATATTACCAGAGTTGGCAAATCTCTCAGGTTCGCATTGTAGCCAAACCGGAGAAATATAAGCTGGGGCTGCTCCAGCTCTGCCTCAATTTTAAACGAGTTATCTTCGCCCAAGTCATAAACTTTTTGACTCATGCTTAAGCCATATGGCTTCTGTAATGTTGATAAGATTACTCTCTCGCCCAGCACTTTTTCAACCTTGCCCGAAATAGTAAAAATATTGTTCCCTATTTCCTTTACCGAAACCAGAGAAAGATTCGTTTCCTTGTTTGACAGGTTTTGATATTCACTTCGAACGAGTGAAATATTGTACCGAAGTTGGTTTAACTCAATCCGGTTGTACTGAACCAACTGATTTCTGTTTTCTATTTCTATCGTCAGAGCGTTAAGCCCCGTTTCTATTTTATTTGTAGAGCAGGTAATGAGTTCCATCGCTTCCTTTTTTTGACGTACAGTTAAAAATGAGACCGAGTCTGTTTCATTTTCATCCGGTACCGAAACCCTGTAAACTGATTGTACCAACTTTGTTATTAGCGGTACTCCTTTTTCGTTAAATTCTTCCGAGAAATAATCTACGTCTTTGTCTGAAAAGCCTTTATCTCTAAGGAGTTTGCGAACTTCCAATAAAAGGCCGACACGGTCGAGCAACGAAATTCGACTGGTTTTTGCATCGATGCTGTACTTTGGGTTAACAAGGCATAATAAACTTTCGTAATACTGCCTGTTTCGCTGAGAGCCTTTTCCACCCCAGAATGTCGGGTATTTAAAATCCCTAATTGCCATGGGTCGGTTATTGGGTTTCACTTCCCTGTTTTTCTCAACCGAAACAATAAGGTATGGTTTCTCGCCCGGCTCAAAGTTGTTGTATTGAATCTTGATCGTTTTCTCCTTGTCGTAGGGTTTGTACCTCGAACCATCGTTCAGAAGAATGTATTCCGACTCGGTATATTCGTAAATATATTCTTTTCCCAACTGGGGCAAAAGTAAAAGGGTGTCGGTTTGAGCCAAGCCTAAAAGCGGCAAAAAAGGAAGTAAAAAAAGAAAAATAGCTTTCATAGCTGTTGCTTTTGGATTTACCCAAATTTTACAGGAATTACTGATAAATAAAAGCTCAACTTATTAAACGGCGGGGTTTACTTATTTTCCGGCAAAAATTTTTGCCGTGTCAGAAAAACGGCGGGCTATTTATGAAGCTTTTCGCGAACCAGTTCGGTAATATCCACGGCATCGGGAGCCATGTAGGCAACAGCGCCTGTGCTGACATCTAAAACGTAGGTAATGCTTTTTTCTTTGGCTACTTCGGCAATGGCAGCCGTCACACTTTGGTAAACCGGCTGAATCAACTCCATGTTTCGCTGACGCAGGGTTTGCTGTGCGTTTTGGTTAAATGATTGAACTTTTTGTGCCAGCGCCAGTAATTCTTCCTGTTTAGTTTTTTTCATTAATTCGGAATAACCTGCGCTTTCTTTTTCAAAAACATCCATTTTGGTTTGCTGCTCATTTAACATATCCGAATAAACCTGTTGCATGTCTTTGGTTTCCTGCTCAATTACCCCGTGGATACTATCGAGCAAAGGGTGGGACTGTACCAACTCCTGTACATTCACATGTGCAATTTTTAAAGTGGTTTGTGCCTGGACCAAACCAGTTATCAATAAAGCAAAAGAAAAAATAAGTAAAAAACGGGCCTTCATATTATTTGATTTTAGTTTTCCACGAATTTCCGATAAATATCCCCTGCATATTTTTAAAAGACGTTAAAAATAAGGAACACAGAAGTTAATAATCCAAAAAAGAAATTCGTACGTCACCCTGAACTCGTTTCAGGGCCTCACTCTTAAGTTACTGATTAACATCACCCAGAAGATGCTGAAACAAGTTCAGCATGACGTAAAAACATGCTGTCTGATACAAAACGAAAAATCATTATACCGAATATCTAATCTCGAACTCCCAACATCCAATTTCCCGGATTTTGTTGAATATTTTACATTCAAAATAGAGTATTGAGTATTTTTTAAAATTGACTTTCATAAAAAAAGGGCGATAATTCCGCCCCTTTCATAACTGTCAAAATATTTTATGATTGTCTGTAATGTGTCATTATTCGTACGTCACTCTGAACTCGTTTCAGGGCCTCACTCATAAGCTACTGATTAACATCACTCAAGAGATGCTGAAACAAGTTCAGCATGACGTAAAAACAAGCCATATGATACAAAACGGATATTCAAAAAATATTTTTTTATTCGCTTGGTTTTGCAAAAATCGAATCGTCCATGTTTTCATCCAGTTTAATCTCTTCCATCACCATCGACTGTGCCCCCATTGGGGTGCTTACTTCCATTTTGCTACCAATTTTAATCCCATCAATATCTTTATAATCGGTTACTTTTGTTTCCACATCCACCGATTGCCCCATCGATTCAATCGTCGCCTTTATCTTACTGATCAGGTATGAATTGGCATCAATAAAATAATCTTTTACGGTACCATCGGCGTTGGTAAGTTTAATTTTATAGGCTTCTTTACCATCGGCATTTACTTTGCCCAGCAACTCGGCTTTGTGCCCCTTCTTTTCATAATTAAACAGCTCTCCTTCCAGGTCGGCCTGGCTCATCGCCTGTTTCAGTTCGGCTCCTTTCAAATCAGTAATTCCGGGGCCCACCATCGGATTTTGCATCCAACCGGTTTCACCATCGTATGCCTGAATAATTTTCTGTCCCATCACTTCCATTTCAATCCGGAACTTGTTGGGCTTTTTCATTTGAATGGTCATGGGCATGTCCATTCCCATCATACTCATTTTCGCTTTTATATAAAAGGTTTTTACGTCGGCGAGTTTTTCCTGCCCGGTGGCAGCGTAATGTTTTTTCAGTACATCGTCGAGTGATTGTGCCTGAGTGCCAATGAAGGCCAACAGCATTAAGGCGGTTAGAATAAAGGTGTGTTTCATTTTTTTCAGTTTAATATTGAATGGATAATAATTTGACTAATTTACAAATATTGGTTCTACAGCCAAACCCCGGGTTAAAAATATATCTCGGCAAGGATGTTTTCGTACGGAATTCCCTTTTCAATCAGCAAATCACGTACTTCAACCACCATCAGCGCTTTTCCGCAGAGATAAAACTTTACATCGGGGAAGCTTTCCAGGTTTGCTAAATAATCAGTCACCCGTCCGGGGAAAACATTACACGAAAATTCGCGCGAACAACAACGCACATAGTTATCACCCAAAGCCCACTCAAGTTCGTCTTCGAAATAAAACTGGCTGAGATACGAAACGCCGTGTATCAGTTTTTTATTTTTATCGATTCCGGAGCGAAACATGCTGTAAAAAGGGGCAACTCCGGTACCTGTGGCTATCCACCAGGCTGATTCGCCGGTGCCCAGAAAACTTCCGTAGGGCTCTGAAACCCAAATGGTATCGCCCGGAATGACTGCCGAAAGCCTGGGTGTTAAAAATCCGTCTTCCTTGATATTAAAAAGCACCCTGATTTCGTCCTCATGATTTCCACTACAAATACTGTAAATACGGGGCGGATGTTCTGCATCGATCCCGATTCTTACAACTTGTCCGGGTTTAAAAGCCCCGTTTCGTTTAAAAGCAATAAGATGAACTCCGGGAGAAATTTCCTGGTTATCAGTAATAACTTGTGGGAAAAGTTGTGGTTCTTTCTTTTTGGTAGCCGCCATTTTTATGAGATGTATAGTCGCAAAAACTCTCCCGAAAACAAATTGTTCAGCCAACGATTGTTTTTACGGAAGATTTTTAAAGGTAAAGGTAACCACCAGATTATCGCCCGGCCCTGTAAACATATTTTTAACCGAGTAATATAAGTTGATTTCACCGGTGCGGACAATTTCGTCGGAATTACCACTTAAGCTCAAGGGAGTAACATGATGAGCTTTTAACATCAGTTTTTCAGGGGCATCCAGTCCAACACCGGGTTGCACCAGTTCCAGTTCGTAATCAACATCCGAATTATTTCGCAGGTACAACACTTTGTTTGTTCCGTTGGCCAGGTGCAATGGCGCTTTGTCGTATTCGAGCGAGGCAAAAAATACCGGTTCGAGCAAAGAAGATTGCCCCATCAGCGTATTATCAAAATATGCCAGGGTACGCCTGCTAAAAAGGGCTTCCTTTAATCCGCCTTCGGTACGGCTTTTGGCAAAAACCAGGGTCATTGGCCGATGGCTTTCTCCTACCCTCATCGGGCCATGTACATCAGAATTCGCAAACACTGTCAGCTTTTTTTCGTTTGCCCATTCCAGTGCTTCCGGATAATATTCGTCGGTATTATACACTTCAATACCGTGTAATAACCCTTTTGTCAGTAAATCGGTATGTTCGGGCCACCAAACAGTAGAATCGGGCTGCTGAGCTTTCCATCCCGGGTGGTTCCAGAGCAAAAATGCTCCCTGGTCGCGTGCTTCTTTAATGGCATCCAACACATCGTCGCGTTCCAGAAGGTTGGCATTTTTTATAAACAAGGCATTCAGGTGGCCGGGAGGCATACTTCGTGTAATTTCGGCTCCGCGAACCAGCAAAATGTTCTTTTGTTTGGCAAGCGGTACTGCAATTTCATACGAGCGGTTATGGTCCGACACAATATCGGTAGAATGCGGCCGGTATTCAATGTGATCGGTTATAGCAATCGCATCCAGGCCTTCTTCCCAGGCTTCGTTAATACGTTTGGTTGGCCAAACTGCACCATCCGAAAACACCGTATGAATATGGAAATCGCACTTCAGGGTTTTGTATCCGCTAATGTCAGGAATACTGATGATCTTACGTGATTGCCCCTGTGTAAAACCAACACTTATCAATACAAAAAGTATTGTCCAGAATTTCTTGCTAAACATTATTTGTACAGTTTAATCAGTTCAAGATTTAAAGCCTAAAGTTCTTTTAAAATAAACAAGATTAAAAGATTTTACCATTAATTTTTATGAATTGTAAATCAATAGTTAAATTTAGAGAAAATAGCAAGCTCTTATTAATTTTTTTAAAAAGATACTTGCTTCAAACCTAATTTATTCAGATTTTTGTATGACAATTATGGAAAGACTATTTAAACATCCGGTTAATCATAGCCAAGCCGTTGAAGTAAAAAAAAGCGCCCACAAAAAATACATTCTTCGTGCTATCTATTTTAAAGGCCCTTTATCGAATTCAGATTTAGCAAAACAAATAAAATTAAGTACCCCAAAAATAAACAGTTTATTGCTTGAACTGATTGACGAAGGACTGGTGGAAGAACTGGGCCGCGGAGATTCAAGTGGTGGCCGGCGCCCCAATATTTACGGACTGGTACAAGACGGATTTTATGTGGTTGGGATTACCATAAACATTGCGCGCACCATTATTTCCATATTCAACAGCAATAACCAGGAGGTAAGCGGGCCACATGTTTTTCCGATTAAAATGGAATCGAACATCGATATTTTTCACCAGGTAAATGAAAAGCTGGAAGAAGTTGTTCAGCAAAGTAATATTTCGCGCGATAAAATACTGGTGGCAGGAATTGAGCTCCCGGGGCTGATCAATCTTCAGGAAGGAACAAACAAGACTTATTTTCCGGAAGTCCAGAACCTGTTTGATGAATTAAAAAAGATATTTGGAATACCCGTTTTCTTTAACCACGATACCAAGTTGCGCACCTTTGCCGAGCAACATTTCGGACTGGCACGCAACAAAAAGAATGTTCTTATGCTTCAGGTTGACTGGGGATTGGGGCTTGGAATTATTGTAAATGGCAAGCTATACTCCGGGAAATCAGGATTTTCGGGAGAATTTGGGCATGTACCAATTGTAACCGACGGCCCGCTTTGTGTTTGCGGCAAACAGGGCTGTTTGGAAACAGTAGTTTCGGCAAAAGCCATTGCCCGCCAGGCACGCGAAGCCATCAAAAACGGAAAGTCGTCGCTTATAAACGAACTGGTAAAGAACGATTTAGACAAGATAGATATTACAACCGTGATACAGGCTGCCAATTCGGGTGACCAGTTTGCCATTTCACTTTTCTCGGAAGCAGGAAAATGGCTTGGACACGGAATTGCATTACTCATTCAGATATTTAATCCGGAGTTGATCATTTTAAGCGGACAGGTTGCCATTGCCAACAGGTTTATACAGGCACCTATCCAACAAGCAATCAACACTTTCAGTAATCGTGACATTAGTAACGACTCTGAAATTTTATTCTCGGAACTGGGGGCTAAAGCCGGAACAATGGGTGCCGCAGCTTATGCGCTGGAGCAAATATCGAAATAAGCCGTTTAAACAGTACACTGTGCCCAAAAAGAAGAAAGCAGAAAACAAACAAATAACATGAAATATAATTTTACAAAAGTTGAAGAAGCGTTTCTGAAAGAAACCCAACTACAAGAGATTACCACCAAAGTTCCTTACATAGCTTCTGACAGTTTTCCGCAACTCGGATTACTTTCAGCTTTAAGTTTCCTTGAATGGGCAAGTGAAAACCCACAAGGCGTTATCAGCCTTCCGATTGCAAAAACAGCACAGTTTTTTCAAAATTACACCCATTTTCTTTTAGAGAACTGGGATCAGCCAAAAGGAGTTGAAATTCGTGAAAAGTACGGTTTAACGGGCATTGCAAAACCCGACCTGAGCGGATTGACTTTTGTACAAATGGGCGAGTTTTTCCCGATCGATCCCAAGCAACACAACAGCTTATACAACTATGCTGTTGAACACTACATTAAAGGATTTGGATTTGACGCAGAGAAAGCATTGCTGATCAATTCAGAAGAAATTGAACTGGCCGATGGCAAATCTTTCAGCGAAGTTTTTCCTGATTTTAAAATCGATCTTTCGCTGCGTTACCGCGAAGCAAAATCGCACATGGAAAAACTGCAGCAACGTTCTATTTTTAAGATTGATAACTGGTGCCGTAATTACGAAACCAAAATCAGGGAAAAAGGTGGAATCGGATTTTTTATGAGCGGAATCGGCCCTGACGGGCACATCGCGTTTAATACACGCGGTACCGATCATTTCTCGGGAACTCGACTTACCGAAACCAATTTCGAAACACAAGCGGTTACAGCGGTTGACCTGGGAGGAATTGAAGTTTCGAGAAACCGTTTGGTAATTACCATTGGTTTGGGAACTTTAAAATTCAACCCTAAAAACAAAGCAATTGTGTATGCCGCCGGAGAAGCCATTGCCGATGTAATTAAAAACTCGGTTGAAAGCGAGCCCAGTATTTGTTACCCGGCTACCTCGCTGCAAAGCCTCGAAAACGCCCGCTTTTACCTTACTGAAGGAGCCGCTGTAAAACTGGACGACGCCATTGACTGCTACTATAAATGTTCGCCCTGGAACCACCAGAAAACAGAGCGCGCTGTAATTGATTTATGCAAGAAAATCAACAAGTTCGGTTCAAAACTGGAGTTGGCCGACTTGAAAGCCGATAAATATTGCAGCATGATTCCCGATCTGAATGAAAATACTGTTCAGTCGGTGATCGACTCGATTTTGGCAAAGCTTCAGAAAGGAATGGAGCATGAGAAAAACCAGGTTTATTACCATACCGGCCCGCACCACGACGACATTATGCTGGGAATTATGCCGGCCACCAACCGTCAGTCGCGCGAGGCAAGCAACGAACTGCATTTTTCGGTAATGACTTCGGGATACACCGCTGTTACCAACACTTTCCTGAACGATGTGCTACTCGACACGTTGGAACTGCTAAACCAGGGCAAGATTGAAATGATCAACTTCCCTGACTTTTTTGAAGACGGATACAAATACAAGTGGGACAAAGATATTTACCACTACCTCGATAATATTGCAGCACAGGATGCTGAGGAAAAACGCCGCGGTGTTTGCCACAGGGTAATCAGGGCACTCGTTTCTATCTGGGATATCAACAACGAAGCACAACTGCGCGAAGTAATTGAAGAAATCCTGACTGTTCTGAAGAACAGCTACGACGGGGGTAAAAACCCTCCAAAAGTTCAGAAACTGAAAGGGATGATCCGCGAGTTTGAAGAAGAACTGGTGTGGGCACACTACGGAACAATGGTGAAAAACGTACATCACCTTCACCTTGGGTTTTATTCGGGAGAATCGTCGTTTGAAAACGATGTATTACCTATTCTGAACGATTTCCGCAAATACAAACCAACCGTAATAAGTTTGGCCATGGATCCGCAGGGAAGCGGTCCCGATACACACTACAAAGTGTTGCAGGCGGTTAGCAAGGCGGTTGAAGAGTGGGATAAAGAAGAGGACCTCAGCCAGTTGCGCATTGTAGGTTACCGCAACGTTTGGTTCCGCTACAATCCGTGGGAAGTGGAAGTAATTGTTCCGGTTTCGCTAAACTCGCTGGCAACGCTCGACCAGTCGTTCTCTGAATGTTACATTACACAGGTTAATGCCTCGTTCCCCAGCTACCAACTCGACGGAAAATTTAGCGATGTAACACGTAAAATCTGGTTCGAACAACACAAGCAAATCGAATTATTGCTGGGCAAAAATTTCTTTTATCAAAACGATTCGCCATTGCTAAGAGCTACCCACGGCATGATTTATTACCGGGAACTTACGGTACAACAATTCCTCGAAGAATCAAAGAAACTGGGGAAAGCAATCGAAAATCTTGGATAACATTAAATTGAATACTTTTTGCACCTTTCCCGTAAACACGGGAAAGGTGTTTTAAACCAAAATCATATAAAAATGAAACTTATCATTCATAACAATTACGACGAACTCAGTAAATGGGCTGCCAACCATATCGCAACCCGGATTAATGAGTTTGATCCAACTCCGGAAAATCCTTTTGTTCTGGGATTACCAACCGGTTCGTCGCCACTTGGAACCTACAAAGCACTGATTGACCTGTACAAAGCCGGAAGGGTGTCTTTTGAAAATGTAGTTACTTTCAACATGGATGAATACGTTGGAATTGCAGAAGATCATCCGGAAAGTTATCACAGCTTCATGTTCAATAATTTCTTTAACCATATTGACATCAAAAAAGAAAACATTCACATTTTAGATGGCAATGCAGCCGACCTGGATAAAGAATGTGACGAATACGAAGAAAAGATCAAAAGTTACGGCGGAATAGAATTGTTCCTTGGCGGAATGGGAGCCGATGGACACCTGGCTTTTAATGTTCCGGGCTCGTCGCTGCAATCGCGTACCCGTTTGGTTAATTTGAATTACGACACAATTGTTGCCAATTCGCGTTTTTTCAACGACGATTTGATGTTAGTTCCTAAACAGGCATTAACGGTTGGTGTACAAACTGTTTTAGATGCCAACGAAGTGCTGATTATTGTAAACGGATACAAGAAAGCACGGGCTTTGCAGAATGTTGTTGAAAACGGCATCAATCATATGTGGACACTTTCGGCGCTCCAGGCTCATCCAAACGGGATTATTGTTTGCGACGAAGAAGCTACAATGGAGTTAAAAGTTGGAACGGTTAAATACTTTAAGGAAGCTTATTAAATATCATAATCGTAAAAAAGGAACTGCCCGTGCTGTAATAGCCGGGCAGTTTTTGCTTCAAGCAATTCCGAATTGATTTGTGTAGTTAACACACGTCGAAAATACATTATTCTTTTATTTGAAACAATAAGTATTTCACGTTTTACCTTATTTAAATCGAGTTCATCCTGAAAGTTTTTTACTGAATAATCCGGAAGCAGGAGAAGCTAGGAATGCATCTTCTTCATTGGTTTAACAACCACCTCCGAACCACACGAAGGGCAGTTATAAATTTCACATCCGGAGCAGGCGAAACAGTTGCTGCAAACCCTTTTTACATCGAGGTTCGAAAACTCAAAACCACAGGATTTACATTGATAAAATTTCTCTTTTTTCTGACCTAACATTACAACAATGCTTTAATACCACGAAGTAACCCAAACATAATAACCAGTGTAAAAATAATGGCTGCCCCCGACGGAATATCCAGAAAATAAGAAATAAATAATCCGATCATTGTACCGACAAATGCAAACACTGACGAGAGAACGATCAGCTTTTTAAAGTCTTTTGTAAACAGATTGGCCGAAGCTTGCGGTATGGTTAACAACGACAAAATAAGGATAATTCCCACCACACGGATATTTAACACTACTGTTAGTGCTATCAGGGTCATTATAAGGTAATTGTACAAATTAACCGGCAAGCCGGCAGTACGGGCAAATTCCTCATCAAAAGCAATGTACAGGATTTGACGCAGAAAGAAGGTGAAGAAAAGGATGATCACCACGTTCAGCATAAACATCCACCACAATTCGGTGCTGGTAACTGTAAGAATGTTTCCGAAAAGATAGCTCATCAAATTGGGCGTGTATCCCGGTGTCATAAAAACAAAAATGATTCCGAGCGCCATGCCCAGCGACCACCAGATTGCAATCGATGAGTCTTCGCGTATTTCGGCTACCTTGGTGAAAAACTGAATTCCGTTGGCAGCCAGTACCGCAAATAACACGGCTCCGAGCAAAGGGTTAAAACCCAGTAAAAAAGCCAGGCCGATTCCTCCAAATGATGCATGGGTGATACCTCCACTGATAAATACTATCCGGCGCGAAACAATGTAACTGCCTATAATACCGCAGGAAATACTTGCAAAAACAGTGGCCAGAAAAGCCTTTTGAAAAAAATCGTAATTAAAAAGTTCAAGTATGGCGTTCATAATCAATGCTGATGATACTTTAATACTGTGTGAGGAACTTCGCCGTGCGTAATCACCTGAATCGGACAATTATATCCCTCCAGTTGTTCCTGTGTAATGATATTACTCGGATGATAATGCAAGGATTTATTTACACAGGCAATGGTTTTTACATACGTAGAGATAGTGCCCACATCGTGCGAAACCAGGATGATGGCTATTTCCTTGTTAAGTGCCTGAAGTTTTTCGTACAATTCACCTTCAAAACGATTATCGACAAAAGTATCCGGTTCATCCAAAATCAACAGCTTTGGGTTGCTCAACAAAGCCCGGCAAAGAAACACGCGCTGCATTTGTCCGCCCGAAAGTTCGCCAATGGCTTTGTGCCGGATACCCAGAATTCCCATTTCAGAAAGAAGTTGTTCCGCTTTCAACCGTTCTTCTGCTTTAGGCCGCTTGTTTCCGTACATTATCGACCCGGATAGGACCACATCAAAAACGGTTATCGGAAATTTCTTATCAATGTGCCGCACCTGGGGCAGGTAACCAATCGGTTTTTTGCGCCCCTGTAAATCGTACCCAAAATTTATCTTGCCTTTCATTGGTTTTATTAAACCTAAAACGGCTTTCAACAAGGTTGTTTTTCCTCCTCCGTTAGGCCCGATAACGCCAAGAAAATCGCGTTCGTTTACTTCCAGGCTAACGTTTTCGAGTACGGGAATTTTATCGTAACCGCACGTAAGATTCTCTATTTTAACAAGTGGCGTCATTAAAAATTCTGTATCAATAAGTCAGTCATCGATCTTAAATTCTCTGCCCAGTCAGGGTTTAACGGCCAAACCTGAACTACTTTCCCTTTTATTTCCTCAGCAAAAACCCGGGCATGATCCCGGTCAAACTCGCTTTGAATATAAATTACCCGAACATTGTTTTCGTTGGCCATATCAACAATTTGTTTCATGTGCTGAGGAGTAGGTTCTTTTCCGCCGGTTTCGAGCGAATATTGATCGAGGCCAAATTCGCGGGCATAATACGAAAGGCTGGGGTGAAAAACAATAAACTTTCTGTTTTTATATGGCTCCAGCTTTTCTTTCAACTCAGCATCCAACTGGTCGCATTCGTCTGCAAATTTCTGATAGTTGGCACTGTATTTCTCCGCATTTTCCGGTTTAAGCTTCGAAACCTCGTCGAGAATTACTTTCCCCATTTGTTTTACCATTAACGGAGACAGCCACACATGCGGATCAACACCATCGATATGAACATGATCGCCGTGCTGTTCCATCTCATCAGCAATAAGATCCAGTCCTTCGGCAATATTAATCACTTTCATTTGGGTGTTGGTTTGGGCAATCTTGTCTTTCCACGAATGTTCGAAAGCAATGTACCCAATGCGAAACCAAACCGCCGATTGGGCAATATCTTTTAGCTGTGATGGCAAAAGCGTATAGGTAGCGGGGCTCGCGCCGGGTGGAATCAATACATTCACTGTGAAATCGTCGCCAACAATTTTTTGTACAAACGTTTTTTGTGGCAAAATACTCACCGTAATTACTTTTGCTTCTTCTTTCTTACCTGATCCGCATGATGCCACAATAAAAGCCAGCATCAATAAGAATAAAATCTTTCTCATCTGTTTCGTTATTTAAAATGCTCCCAATAGAACAACGTCTTACAAATTTAGTTTTATGTTTCTGATTCCAGCCGGATAATTGAACTATGTAGCTTTCTTCTTTTCCTTTTTGGGCGGAACGGGGTCGTAACCGTGTGTTCCCCACGGATGGCATCTCGATATTCTCTTGGCAGCCAGTGCAATTCCTTTAAACGGGCCATGAATTTTTATTGCCTGAACGGCATATTCTGAACACGTGGGTACGTGCCTGCACGAGGCAGGTGTTAAAGGTGAAATACCGTACTTGTAAAAATAAACCGGTATCAAAAATAGCCAGCTTACTATGGTTAGCAATATTTTTTTTAGTTTTTTCATGAATGCCACCGTTCAAAATTCTTCTCTCGGTTTAACAAAGACGGACAATTTACAACAATCTATCTTAAAAAAAGTTAAGAGCTAATTTTATTGACTATAAATTGGCTGATTACGGCGTAGTAACCATAGAGAATTCCATAATATTTTTAATTTTGCTCAACCACAGCTATAGAAGCTAAATCTGATAATTAAATAATATTTACACAATGAAAAAAGTAACAATTGGCGTTGATATTGGTGGAACAAATACGGCCATCGGGGTAGTTGATTCCGAGGGAAACGTAATGGTAAAAGACAATATCACAACTCCCTCGCATGGAGACATTGACCAGTATATTTCTGATCTTGCCTCTGCAATAAAAGAATTAATAAAATCGGTTAAACTCCTGAACCAGGACATTGAAATTCTTGGGGTTGGAATTGGTGCTCCAAACGGAAATTACTATAGCGGAACAATTGAATATGCACCTAACCTTTCGTTCAAAGGTATGCTTCCATTTGTAAAACTGTTACGCAAACATTTTCCTGATCTTGAAGCCATTGCCTTAACCAACGATGCCAATGCTGCTGCTCTTGGAGAAATGATTTACGGTGGAGCAAAAGGTATGAATAACTTTGTTATGTACACTTTGGGTACCGGAGTGGGTAGCGGAATTGTTGTTAACGGCGACCTGGTTTACGGTCATGACGGGTTTGCAGGTGAGTGCGGACACACTACATTGATTCCGGGCGGAAGACTGTGCGGCTGTAGTGCTCTTGGCCACCTGGAAGCGTATTGTTCGGCTCCGGGGATGAAACGTACTGCATTTGAATTGATGGTACAGTACAATGCCACCGACAGTTTGCTGGCAGATAAATCATTTAAGGAACTTGATTCGAAAATGATTTTTGAAGCCGCAGAGAAAGGCGATAAAATTGCGTTGGAAGTGTTCGAAAAAACCGGAGAATGGCTCGGACAAGGGTTGGCCGACACCGTTCACCATTTGAGCCCTGAAGCTGTATTTCTTTTTGGTGGCCCTACCGCTGCCGGCGATTACATCTTCAAACCAACAAAAGCAAGCATGGAAAAACATTTGCTCCCAATCTTTAAAAACAAGATTAAAATTCTTCCTTCAAAACTGAAATCCGGCGATGCTGCCATTGTTGGCGCAAGTGCACTGGTTTGGAAAGAACTGGAGAAATAAGATAATAGCTTAAAACATTAAGGGCGGATTTTTTCGAAAATTCGCCTTTTTTATTTGTTGTCAGACATTGCAGCGCTTTGTAACTTTAGAAAATGAAGCAGATATTGATTCTCACATACATTTCCCTGGTCTTTGCTACAGCATCTTTTGCTCAGGATGATTTGATTATTACTGACAAAATTGTGGCGACGGAACAGAAAAGCATTGCAAATAAACTTGCCTTCACCGAAAACGAGAATTATGCTTCCACCGACTTTACTTATCAGCGCCTGGAATGGCAAATCGATCCGGCACAGCGCTATATTGCAGGAAAAATTACCACTTATTTCAGGAACAATGCTGAAGCACGCGACTCCATTCAGCTGGATATGCACGCCGACCTGCAGCCTGACTCGGTTACAAGAGGCAGCGAAAAGCTGGCATTCACCCACGAAGGCAACAAATTAAACATTCGTTTTAACCACATGATCAGCCCCGGGCAGATTGATTCATTTTCAGTTTATTACCAGGGAATCCCTCCGGGCTCGGGATTTGGCTCGTTTGAGACCGACACACACGGCCCTGATGAAACACCCGTTCTCTGGACACTTTCGGAGCCTTACGGAGCCATGGAATGGTGGCCCTGCAAACAATCGCTGGCTGACAAAATTGATTCCATCGACATCGTCGTAACAACACCTTATGGTTACCGCACAGCAAGTAACGGAATTGTAGTTTCGGATACGATTGAAAACGGGCAACGTACCATGCACTGGAAACACCGTTACCCGATTGCCACTTATCTGATTGCCATTGCTGTTACCAATTATGCCGTTTATTCCGATACACTTTATTTAAATGATAACCAGACCATTGATATTCTCAACTATGTTTATCCCGAGAATCTTGATACCGTTAAATTAAAAACCTCGGTTACTCCCGAAATAATGGCCTTTTTCAACCAGGTAATTGGTGAATACCCTTTTGCAGATGAAAAATACGGCCATGCGCAATTTGGCTGGGGAGGTGGCATGGAACACCAAACCATGAGTTTTATGGGGAATTTTCGCTACGATATAATTGCCCACGAACTGGCCCATCAATGGTTTGGTGATTATATTACCCTTGCAAGCTGGCAGGACATTTGGCTAAATGAGGGCTTTGCAACTTATTTAACCGGGCTTTCATTTGAAAAACTAAAACCCGAAGCCTGGCCCGACTGGAAAAAAGCACTGGTGGAGAATATTACCAGCGAAACCGGAGGATCTGTATTTGTTGATGATACAACCAATGTAAACCGTATTTTCAATGGCCGCCTGAGTTATAACAAAGGTACATCATTATTACACATGTTACGATGGATTGTTGGTGAAGAAGCATTTTTCACCGGTCTTCGCAACTATTTTAACGACCAGGCTGTGGCGAATGGCTTTGCAACTACAAAACAATTTATACAACACATAGAAACGGCTGCTGATACCACTTTGAGTGAATTTCTCCAGGATTGGTTTTACGGTGAGGGCTATCCCATTTTTGGGGTAAATTATTCACAGGACGAAAACAACAATCTTTCCATCAGCTTATCACAAACTACGTCTCACTCTTCGGTTGAGTTGTTCGAATTGCCGGTTCCCGTTCGGGTTTATAATATTGATCGTAGCGATTCCGCAGATTTCAGGCTCAACCAAACAATTAACGACCAAACTTTTGTTGTAAATCCCCGATTTCAGGTGTCTGAACTTAAAGTTGATCCCGATTACCGTTTGG
The DNA here is from genome assembly GCA_047975435.1 of Draconibacterium sp. GTDB lineage: Bacteria > Bacteroidota > Bacteroidia > Bacteroidales > Prolixibacteraceae > Draconibacterium. The sequence continues at coordinate 17,459 of JBKEDN010000163.1, forward strand.
TTTCAAAAACAGCATTCGTTGTTGGCATTCCAACAATCTCCGAAACAGACATTGAGGTTATTCCCAACCCGGTAAGAGAAAGTTTAAATCTGAAGATAAGTTCCAATATCCGGCCAAAATCAATCCAAATATTTTCGATGAACGGGATCCTGGTAAAATCGTTTAACGTCAATTCACAAACGTTGGATGTTTCTGATTTAATAAATGCCGTTTATGTGCTTGTTGTCTCCACTTCAAAAGGCGATATCAAAACCCGGTTTATTAAACAGTAACTACTGTCATGTCAACTTTAAATTGACGCATCGTCATTCCAAATTTATTTCGGAATCTGCATTTTGAGCAGAGATGCTGAAATGAATTCAGCATGACGTCGTAATAAAACATGTTTGACTCGACATTACTATTGTTTTCTACTTCAGTAAAGTTTTTCACATCCAAAAGCATTGCACCCCCACTTCAGAAGTACCCCTCCCCACATCAAAACTGAATTAATTCAGCTTTTATATAAAATAGGTTACCATTCATATAAACCAATTCGCCTTTTATACAAAACAGATCAGTTTTAAGGTGAACTCATTCATTTTTTGCATGAATTAAACCGGCTCCAGGATGAACCAATTCACCCTTTAACCGAATTAAACCGGCCCTGAGATAAACTCATTCGCCTTTGAGTTGAATCAGATCAGAGAAAAGCCAGACCGGAGCAGGTGGCATGTGGGTTGGTTTGTATAAAAGACAGATCGAATCGGTATGGCCTTTAAACAGAACGTGCCCGATCCTTTATATTGCACCACTTTTCAATCATTTGGGGGCTATACGCTTTTGAGGCGGGTGGGTTGGCGGCAAAGTTGCCCACCTACTCCTCCCAAAACCTTTACGAATGTAACAGCCTGTCATTCTGAATGAGATGAAATGAAGTAAAAGAATCTTTTAATAGATATTTTTACCGGACAACAGTGATAATTTTATTTATATTCGTGCCACTATAAATTAAAAACGTAACACCATGTCGGTTTCCCGTTTTGGAGTCTCACTGGATGAAGAACTGTTAAAAGCGCTTGATAATTATGTGGGCAACAATGGTTTTTCAAACCGCTCGCAAGCCATTCGTCACCTTATTGAGAAAAATATGGTGGAAGAAAAGTGGAAATGCGACAATATTGTTGCTGGTGTCGTTGTATTGGTGTTTAACCACGAAAAAGCGGATATTTTGAAAAGGTCTTCTGAAATCCGTTTTGATTACAAAGATTATGTTCTTTCGTCTCAGGGATTTTATTTGAACGATGAAAATTACATGGAGATAACCGCGGTAAAGGGACCATCGCGGATATTAACCGAAATTTCGGACAAACTCATCAGCCTGAAAGGGATCCAACACGGCAAACTGGTTATGAGTAAAGCCGGTTAATTTTTTTTGATCAATTAGTAACACGATTTAAAATAAACGTAACACGACAATGCAAACAACGTTCAAAATACTTCTGGTAGGTTTCTTAGTCATCACCTGTTTTGGGAGGTCGGAAGCACAAGAGTTTTCAATTGATGAAGATACAATCAGAATTGATGAAGTAGTAGTAACCGGAACACCGGTAAAGGTAACTCGAAACAGTGTTCCAATGGCGGTTTCGGTGGTCGATCGCAAGCAGATTGAAGAAACAAACGAGTCGGCATTGCTTCCTGTTCTAAACGGAAGAGTCCCGGGGCTTTTTGTCACCGAACGCGGAATCACCGGGTTTGGTGTTGCTACCGGCTCTGCAGGGCAAATCAGTATTCGCGGTATCGGAGGTAATCCAACCACCGGTGTATTAATACTCATCGACGGCCATCCGCAGTTTATGGGTATTATGGGGCACCCGCTACCCGATTCGTATGTTGCTTCTGATGTGGAGCGGGTAGAAGTTATTCGTGGTCCCGCATCAATTTTATATGGCTCAAATGCAATGGGCGGAGTGATCAATATTATTACCCGAAAACAGACAGTGGATGGAACGCATGGCTCTGGTCGTATTTCATACGGATCATACAATACACAGAAATACATGGGATCAGTGGGATACAAAAAAGATAAGTTTAGTGTTTTTGCGTCGGTAAACCATGATCAAACGGATGGACACCGGGATCATTCAGATTTTAAAATTACCAATGGCTATGTAAAACTAGCTTATGATTTAAATGCACATTTTTCAGCATCCACCGATTTGAGCATTGCCGCTTTTAAAGCGTCCGATCCCGGACCTGATACACTCAATGCCTCTCCCGGAGAAACAATCGATATTTTACGCGGTTACTGGGCTTTTACTTTGCTCAACGAATTTGAAAAAGCTTCGGGGGCTGTAAAAGTGTTCTATAATTTTGGTGAACATGATATTACCGACGGTTTTCATTCCAACGATCATAATTATGGCGTGAATTTGTACGAATCATTCAATCTGTTTAAAGGAAATATGCTGACTACCGGTTTTGATTTTATGAACTATGGCGGACTGGCAGAAAATCAGAAAGCAATGAACGGAAACGGGATTATGTTTGCCGATACCACTTTATCCGAAGTTGGATTGTATGCTTTCACTCAGCAAAAACTGGGAGAGAAACTAACGATTAATGCCGGGCTTCGTTTTCAGCATCACAGCCAGTATGGCGACATTTGGATTCCCTCTGCCGGATTTGCCTATAACTTCAGGCCAAATACTACCTGGAAAGGAACCATCTCGAAAGGTTACCGCAGCCCAACTATGCGCGAATTGTTTATGTGGGGGCCAAATCCTGCCCTCGATCCGGAAACCATCTGGAATTACGAAACCGGGATACTTACAACGCTTAGCCCAAAAGTTGAGGCTGAATTTACACTGTTTATGGTAGAAGGAGACAATCTGATCGTTAACGTGGGTCCTCCAAATGGATTTCTGAACACCGGAAAAATATCAAACAAAGGGATTGAACTGGCCGTAAACGTAGAACCTGTAAGAAATCTGGGAATTCAGGCCACCTACAGTTACATCAATATGGACCAACCGGTTTACGCAACCCCGGAGCATCATTTGTTTCTGAATGTGAGTTATCAGCTTAAAAAATTGCACTTGTCGGGCAGTATTCAGCAAATTTCAAACCTGGATAACGATCCTTCACCTGTGGTTAATAAGGAAAGTTACGCACTTGTAAATGCCAAGGCAATGTATCAGCTTAGTAAAAACTTCAGTTTGTTTGTTAGCGGAGAAAATCTGTTGGGAACAAGCTACGAAGTAAACCGCTATTACACCATGCCGAAAGCAACGGTTTTTGCCGGGTTGAATCTCAGTTTATGAGGTTAATTGTGTTCCAGCTCGTCTTTGAAAGAAGTACGTACACAGCGAAAACCAACGTATGATTTGGCTGTATCCTGGTATTCAAACGTACGGGTTGATGTTTGAATAAAATAGGCAATATCTTTCCACGAACCGCCACGAACTACTTTTCGTTTCATTACCGGAGGGTCATCGGGTTTGGCATCGTATTCTATTTCCGGATTATAGTCGGCCATTATTTCGTACCCTGCTTCAAAAAATGCGGTAGAAGTCCACTCGGCAACGTTTCCGGCCATATCATATACTCCAAATGGATTGGGGTCGAATTGCCCTACTTTCATGGCTGTGGTGGTAGTTTCGCTATCTGCAACGTAATTACCGCGCTGAGGCTTAAAATTAGCCACAAAACAGCCGTTTACATTCCGTGCGTAATAGCTTCCCCAGGGGTATTTATTGTTCATCATTCCACCACGGGCGGCAATCTCCCACTCTGTTTCGGTTGGTAAGCGGAAATCATGCGGTGCAGCCTCCTCCTCACCTTTTGGTGAGAAAGCTTTTAAACTAGACCGCCAGCTACAAAATGCTTTGGCCTGTTTCCATGTTACTCCCACAACCGGATAATCGTCAAAACCCGGATGCGAAAAATATTTGATCGTAAACGGCTCATTGTATGTATAAGCAAAATCACGTATCCAGCACAAAGTATCGGGATAAACCGGTACAGATTCACGCATTAAAAAAGAGCTGCGATTCTGGATCGGAACCAATTCCCCTTTTTCATTCACAACATTTCCATCGTAGCGCTGTGTTTCGTAATTATAACTGTTGCTTCGTTTGGCGGCTTGTTTGAAGTCGATCCAGTAATATTCGTAAACCAGTTTACGTGTGTCAATTTCCTTTTTAAAATTGAAACGATCCTGTTCCGGTAAATAAAGATCCTCCATCGCATTCTGATAATCGATGTCATCCCACTCAATACGTTCGTCCCAGTTTATTTGAGGTTCATCCAGCGGATTCCCGTACTTGTCTTCGGTAATCAGAAAATCGGAATAAGTTTGCCCCAAGAGTTCCCGCGCACGTTTATCGCGTACCCAGTAAACAAACTGCCGGTATTCGTTATTGGTAATTTCGGTATCATCGATCCAAAACGCTTCTGTTGATACCATTTTGGTGGGAGTAAGCCCATTCAGTTCATCATCGTTGGCGCCAATATTGTAAGCTCCCCTTTTGATGTAGGCCATCCCAAACGGTGTGGGTTCAAACCATTTAGGCCCGCTCTTCTTTCCCAGTAAAAGATATTTATTTTGCTCGTTTTTGCACGACGACAGAAGCACTACTGCCAACAGAAACAGGTATGTGAGTGTTCTCTTCATGCAATTTTTGTGAGTAATGAAAACTCTATTAAAACGTAAGCTTGTAATATCTATTGTTTCAAAAAAAAGCCTTATGTTTCCATAAGGCTGCATATTTTACCTGGTTGAATTAATATTCCCAAAGATCTTGTTCGTAATTGAAAATGTCGTTCTCAATACGTTTTGATTCCAGCATTGCATCCACTCCACTCAAGTAAGAGCTGATGTCCCGGTCGTTATACATATTGGATTGTTTAACAATATAACTTGTAAACATTCTTTTGATAAACAAATCATCAAACGATTGCTGACGGGCATCATTAACCGGATTTAGAGCCAGGTTGGTTGCCAGCAACGGACGGGCTTCCGGATAATAAATCCAGAATACTTTCTGCCGCCGGATTTGTCCCGAAGCATCTCCCTCACTTACATACTCACGAATGGGGCAAATACCAAGAATACGTACATTTAAAGTTGAAGTCTGTTTGTCGAAATACCATTCTTCCTTTAACATGTATTGTTTAATTTCATTGGTACGGACTTCTCCCTGAACAACCACATTCTCCTTTTCACCTGTATCAAAATTGATTTTTTCTTGTGTAGTTGCTTTTGCTCCAAAAAGTTCTTTCACCTGGGTATAGGTCATCGGTACTTTGAAATCATCATCCGATCTTGCATCATACGGAGTCAGCTGACTATTTTCAATACCCTTCAGTAACAGACTGATCAAATTTATGCGGCCTGCAATTTCTGTTGTAGGATAATATAACGGGATGTTTGATTTCTCGCGCAAATCAATAACGCGCCATATTTTCTTTGACCAAAAAACGTCAGCCTCCCTAATCGGGGCCAGTGGCATTGGCTTTTTCTCAATAATATCGTTTTGCTTGTAGGCGCCATTTACAGTTTGGGCGTCCGAGTTTTTATGAGCCAAACTCAATACAAAAACAAGCATGCCAAAATAAATCGCTAACTTCTTCATAATCCTTATTTTATTTTTAACGAGATTGGATCCAGATCCCTTGTAGAACCATCGTCACCAACTGCTTTAATATCTGTAATGTTTACCCAGGTATTTACATTAACTCTTTTCAATGCATCCTTCTGCTGTGTAGAGAACCGGTTTCCTTTTACAGGATAAGGGTTGGAATAGCCATCGCTTCCGGTTGTTTCGAGTGTAAATGAAGTAACTGTATATTTAAATTCAAAATCAAAATCTTCCAATACTGCCATTACCCCATCCTGAATGGTCAAAACTTCCTTTTTAATATTTCCACCTGAAATTCCCGCTACCTGAGCAACCGGATCAGGAACTTCTTTTACCCGCCAGTCTGAGGTTCCAATTAAACGAGGCTGACCGTTAATATTGGCATATACACTAACCTTTGTCTTTTTGCCATTTGTATCCAGATCGCTAGGCCGAATCGTAAAATCATTTCCGTTACGGCTAATTTTACCATTCGTCATTTGTACTTCCAGATTTTCACTCGGAATAGAACCACCACTCACCTCAAATGGATTGTCAAGTCCTTTGTAGAAAACGTTCATTTTTGTGGCCGACATGGTAACTGAAGGTTCGGTTACCTGGTATTCCTGTTCGAAAGGATAGCTTTTGATAATACCTCCTGGGGTTTTATATTTGATTAACCCACTCCATTTAAAAATTCCGGGTTTATTGGTTGCTCCCACATAGGTCGCTTTTCCGTCCTTCACTTCAACCGAACGACCATTGATAATTATCTCGGGTTGTTGTGTTGTATCTTCTGCTGCCAAAAGAACATCGGCTCGGTATTCATCTCCCATTAGTACCACACCTGAATTAGGCAAAACCATGGCTCCTAAACGGTTAAATTTGAAAGAACCGGCATCAATCTCGGAATACAGGTATTTTACCATGTTTGCTTCCGAGTTTTTCACATCAATCTGGATCTTTGAAAGCAGTGTTAAAACAGCAATCAAAGGTTTATTTTCGAAGTGTTCCGATTCCCACGATTTCTTCTCGGTCCCGCTTTTTAGGTTCCCACGGGGATCTTCTGTTCTTAACTCACTCAGAACCGTTTTTTTCAGTTCCTCGTTGCCTTCACCCAACATGTCAACCAAAAAAGTCCTGTATTCTCCAATTTTCTCTCTCAGCTCGTTTGCATGTTTCTGAGTAATCATGTATTCTGAAGGACCATTCAGGTCATCCATTTTTGCAATTTCCACAGTATCTCCACTCACTGTAACATGAAAATTATCTTCTTCTGTCAGCTGATTATCTTCATTTACCGGTTTACTTCCCGAATAGTTAACTACGTTATCTTTTAATTCCGACACAAAGGTGATCATCTCCTTTGACTTTATTTTCACCTCGTCGGCTTTGGTTTTCCACTCGGCAACTTTGGTTGGGTTTTCGGCATATGCCTGATCAAATGACGCGTATATCTGAGCATTCTGAATGTCAACCGCCTCCAGCGTCTGCATCAGGCTTGAGTCAACCACTCTGAAAGCCTCCAGCACTTCTGCCGCAACGTTTAATGCCAACATTGCGGTGAGCACGATATACATCATGTTTATCATTTTTTGCCTCGGTGTTTCCGGGCAATTTTTTGCTCCCATATGCTATTCTTTCAGAATGTTATTTTTTATAACTCATTGCTCCCAACATATTGCCATAGATCGTATTCAACGCTTCCAGGTTTTTGTTGAGTTGCTCTGCATTTTCTTTGTATTTTTTCAGTTCATCCACCGACGATGTCAATATTGAATTCATTTCGGTAAGATCCTTATTGAACTGCTGGCTTGCCTTAAACTGCTCTTTTGTATCCTGCAACTGTGATTCGAAACCTGCATTTAACGAGTTCAGGTTTTTATTCAGCTTATCCAGGTTTGTAGCATATTCTTTTGAACTTGAGCCAATATTTTGCAAACCTTGCGAAATCGTATCGGCTGATTTGTTATAGGTATCTGCAAGGCCGTTTCCGGTTGCCGACAACTGTGTAGCGGCTGATGCATAAGAATCGAGCAAGGTAGTAACCGAACGGTTAATAGAGTCGTTGGCCTTGTTATTGATCTCTGCAAAAGTGTTCATCGAATCAGAAGCTGAACCAAGATTCTTAACATACATATCGGTGGCAAGTGTAGCAGAAGAAATATCGCTGATACCGCGTGCAGTATTGCTCAGCTCATTTAATCCCTTACCAACTCTGTCTAACAAATCAGGTGTTAGTTCTGTGCCATTCAGGAATTGCTCCAGCCCGTTCTTTTTAGGCTTCAGTTCGTCCAGTTCTGCCAGTTCATAATCTTCGCGTAACTCAGGATATACTTTTCCCCAATCCGGCAAGTCCATTGGTGGTTCAAAAGCCGAAAGAAAAAAGATTAATGCCTCAGTGGAAAGCCCGATGGTAAGCAAAAGGCCCGAATACTGTAAATGCTCCAGTTTAAAAAGTGCACCAATAAGTACAACTGCGGCACCCCAGCCATATACGTAGCCCATAAAGGTCTTCCAGCGTTTTGTTTTAAAAAGTTCTCCGAGGTTCATAATGGAATGGTATAAAGTTAAATTTAATTCAAGCTGTTCTAAAATTCTTCACCAAATGTTGAACGGACGCATCTGAATCCAACATACGATTTGGTGGTATCCTGGTATTCAAAACTACGGGTTGATACCTGTACAAATTGTGAAATATCTTTCCACGATCCGCCTCTTATCACTTTACGTTTCATCACCGGAGGATCGTCTTTGCGTGCATTGTAGGTGAATGTAGGGTTAAGGTCGCTAAAGTAATTGTAGCCTGCTTCGTCGTATGCTGTACTGGTCCACTCTGCCACATTACCTGCCATATCGTAAATGCCGTATTCGTTCGGATCGTAGCTTCCCACTTTCATCGTTGCAATTCCCCCATCTTCCACGTAATTACCTCTCAGTGGTTTAAAGTTGGCCAGAAATACACCTTTGTCATCACGGGTATAATATCCTCCCCATGGATACATTGAAAACTCCTTACCTCCACGTGCGGCATATTCCCATTCTACTTCAGTGGGCAGGCGGTATTCCATTAAGGTAGGCTCGCCTTTTTCTTCAAGAAAATCGGTTTGGATTTTTGTGCGCCAGTTACAAAAAGCATTTACCTGCTGCCAGGTAACCCCTACAACCGGATATTCATCAAAACCGGGATGCCAGAAATAACGGGTGGCAAGTGGCTCGTTGTATGAATAGGTGAAATCCCTGATCCAGCATAAAGTATCAGGATAAACATACACCTGATCGCGCATCATAAAAGAAGAACGGTTCTCAATTGGATTCAGGTCTCCTTTGGCATCGTAAACATTTCCTTCGTAACGTTGGGTTTCGTAGTTATAACTGTTGGCCCGTTTGGCTGCCTGGTTTAAATCAATCCACCAGTATTCGAAAACCAGTTTACGTGCATCAATTTCCTTTTTCCCAAAGAAACGTTCGTTCTCCGGAATATAAAGATCTTCCATGGCCATCTGCATATCAGGATCATCCCAGTCGATTTTTTCTTTCCAGTTTATCTGTGGCGGATCGATTGGATTACCTTGTCTGTCTTCGGTAATCATAAATTCGGGATATTGATCAGCAAGCATCTCGCGGGCCATCTTCTCTTTTACCCAGCTAACAAACTGACGGTATTCGTTATTTGTTATCTCGGTATCATCCATCCAAAACGGTTCCTGTGATACGGTTTTGGTGGGAACTCCGGCACTACTTGCGTCCTGATCACTGGGGCCAATATTAAAACTCCCTCTCCGGATGTAAACCATCCCATAGGGTTGAGTTTCTTTAAACCGTTGCCTTTTTTGTACTCCGACTAATTCACCATTTCCTCCTGAACCTCCGCCCAGACACCCAGATAAACTTAACGTCAATATGAATACTACTGCAATTAATAGTGGTTTTCTCATAGTTTGTATATTTTCTTAGCTAAGCACCTTGTCTAACAAAAGTCTAAAACAATGCAATAAAAATATCTATATGTTCTGATACACCCCAAAGGTGTTAATTTTTTTTCACAAAAACCGAATACTCTTGTATTTCTGGTTACGGCTTCTTTCCACATTTATTGAATAACTAACAAAAAACTCGTGCGAGCCCAGGCTATTTCGTCTCACTGCCGAAGTGGCCAAATCAAAAGAATACCCGATTCGCAAACCGTTAAACAATTCCAGCCCCATCAATAAGGCTACAGCATCCTGCACCCGGTACGACAAGCCTCCCCAGAATTTATCATCATAAACAACATTTGCATTTAAATCCAACTGCCAGCTGGCCAAATCAGATTTAAACAAGAACGACGGCCGCAACTGGAATAACGGATCTGCAAGCTTAATATTGTATCCTCCCATCATATAATAATGCCTCACAAGATAGTCACTTGCCACATCATCGTACTTTACAGCAGCCTCGTTTAAGTGGCTCGCTGACACCCCCAGATAATAATCCCGGGAATACAGGTAAGCACCCAAACCTATGTCAAATGCCAGCTGACTGGCTTCTTCATTCGGAATTGCTCCGTCTCCGGTTCCTCCTCCCTGGCTACCCGTTCCACCAAGCACATCATCAGGAGTTGTCCACCCTTCGGGAGAAATATTAAAATTATAGAACCCCGGTGATACTCCTATTCCGAGCGTTCCCAAACCAGTTGTGACTTTATATGCGTAATTAAGGTTAATCCACAGGTTATTATAATAACCCAACTGGTCTCTCACAATATTAATTCCGAGTCCTCCGGGAGCTCCAAATGCCTTTATCGGCGCATCCACACTAAAAACCATTGTTTTTGGTTCTCCTCCCCCGTATCCGACCCATTGGTAACGATTCAATATAAGTCCGCTAATGGCATCATCTGACCCGGCATAACCCGGATTAGCCCCCAATTTGTAATACATGTGGTTGGTATATTGAGGGTCTTGCTGACCTAAAACCACAAAATGAACCAATAGCAACAAATATAGAAAAGAAACAGTTTTCTTCATACTCTTCTTTCATTTGGCAATTTAGCCATTTCTTGCCTCGCCAAAGAAACAAAATTATTGTTGTTTGTAACAATCTTCTGTTAACAAGGTATGCAAAGAACGTTCTGAAAAGTGTATTATTTTAATATTTCATCGATTTTTTGAACATATTTCAACCAAATCTCCGGAATTTCGTTGAGACTTGCATCAATAAACTCCTGTTCTGAACATGCAAGATAAACAAATGAATTATCTGAAGACTGTATTTGCATCCACCATTGCCCGTTCTCTTTATTCTCATAAAATACCAGCGGGGTTTCAACCTGCCACACTTCTACTTTATGAATAATAAACCCCTCCTGATCCTGCGGTTTCATATGGCTTTGCTGAATATGGCCTTCCAGAAAATACCAGGCAGCCTGTGCTGCAAGGTTAACATTGACTCCACATGAACCTGTATCTTCCTGAATCTCAAACATTCCAAGAACCCTCAACCTCGTGCTTAGTCCGGCATATCGTGCCAGCTGGCAAATATCTTCGCTATACAAACCATTCGGAAGTTTCTGTTTACCATAAGTCTCCGAGAACTTTAAAGTACCAAAGTCAATGGAAACAAAATCACTGTTCCTAAAAATGGGTTCTGCCAATGAAATATTTCCATGCAGTTCTCCCAAGCTCAAATGATTACCAACACCCTTTATCTTTTCAAAAAGCTGATCAGGGATATAGTGACGCTGATACCCCAATAAATTAAAGCCAAAAAGATCGGGTTGTTTGCTGAAAATGCGTGACAAATAATTGTCAGTCTGAAAACTTTTAACTCCTTTCTTCACATCAAGGAAGGCATCCACCACACTAAACGAAAACATTTTATCTTCTCCGAAAGCCTGACAAACGCCATAGCTAAAATCCTGGCTCCCCCCGAGCAACAAACAAACTATTTTTAGTTCTGAAAGATAGTCAACAATATCGCGCAGGGCCAGGTAATTTCCCTTATGACTTTGAGCTTCTTTCAGATTTCCGAGGTCGATAATGTTTAATTTGCCGGGAACTGCCAATTGATACAATTCTTCCCGAATAGTGTCGGGCACCGAATTGCTTATACAACTGTTTTCAATCGTTTCAAAGGGAATTCCAATCAGTGCCACCTCCACCTTTGCCAGATTTGCATCGTTCAAAGCCAGCGTATTTTTTTCGACCACAGCACCCAGTGTCTGTTTCCAGCTCAGGCGTGATTTTTCAGGATAAGATGAAAAATCAACAGCATCGAAATAAGGTTTCAGATCCATATTTTTTGGCTAAAAATAAGGGCAAATGATCAAATCAAATGCCCTCGTCCATTATTTTTTTCTACTTCGTGTACTTTTTGCAGCAGGCGCGGCATTCACTATCTTCATACAATCTTCAAAAGAAAGTGTATCCGCTTTTACTGATTTCGGAATTTTAAAATTTTTCTTTTTGTATTTAATGTACGGCCCCCACCTTCCGTTGAGAACCTGCAAATCAGCATCTTCTTCATATATTTTCACTACCGCGTTATTATCCTTTACGCGTTTAGCTTCAATCAGTTCAACGGCCCTTTCAAGTTTCACTGAATACGGATCGTCTTCTTTACCGAGCGACACAAATTTATTGTCGTGGCGCACATACGGGCCAAAACGGCCAATGGCTACAGTTACTTTCTTGTCTTCAAAATCACCAAGTTCGCGTGGCAGTTTAAACAAATCAAGCGCTTCTTCGAGTGTTATTGTTTCAATATGCTGACCACTGCGAAGACTCGAAAACTGTGGTTTTTCCCCACTTTCTTCAGAAGCTTCACCTAATTGGGCAAGCGGGCCAAACCGACCGATTTTCACCGAAACTTCCTTGCCGGTTTTCGGATCGATGCCCAAAATCCGCTCTCCTTTCGAGCGTTCTGCATTTTGAGTAGCATGATCTACTTTATCGTGAAATGGTTTGTAAAATTTATCGATCATGTCGTTCCAAACCAGTTTACCGTCAGCAATATCATCAAATTCCTTTTCAACATCGGCCGTGAAATTATAGTCCATAATCTCGCTGAAATTATCAACCAGAAAATCGGTTACTACCATACCAATATCAGTCGGAAATAATTTACTTTTTTCGGCCCCCGTAATTTCTGTTTTGGTCTGCTCCTTTATTTTACCGTCTTTCAACTCCAGTACCTGAAAATCCCGCTCTACTCCCGGACGGTCTTCTTTCACCACATAATTGCGGTTCTGTACGGTTGTAATTGTAGGAGCATAAGTTGACGGGCGCCCGATACCAAGTTCCTCCAAACGCTTTACAAGCGAAGCTTCGGTGTAGCGTGCCGGTCGTTGTGAAAAGCGTTCGGTAGCCACCGTTTGAGCCATTCGAAGCGTATCCTTTGCATGTAAGGGAGGAATAATACTCTGCCCGTTACCATTGCCCGGTGCTTCCTCATCAGTCGATTCGATATAAACTCTTAAAAAACCGTCGAAAACAATTACTTCTCCGGTGGCAATAAAATTTTCAGAAGCGTTGGAAACATCAATCGTAACGGTAGTACGTTCCATGATAGCGTCTGCCATTTGCGAGGCAATGGTCCTTTTCCAGATCAGCTCGTACAAACGTTGCTCCTGATTGGTTCCATCCACTGTTTCCTGATCCATATAAGTCGGGCGAATGGCCTCGTGTGCTTCTTGCGCTCCCTTGGCTTTTGTTTTGAACTTCCGGATCTTTACATACTTTTCGCCGTGCAGCTCTTCAATTTTCTTTTTTGAAGTATTAATCGCCAAACCCGAAAGATTTACCGAGTCGGTACGCATGTAGGTAATTTTCCCACTTTCATACAAACGCTGCGCCACCGACATGGTTTGAGAAACTGAAAAACCTAGCTTGCGGCTGGCTTCCTGTTGCAGGGTTGAGGTTGTAAAAGGCTGGGCAGGACTACGTTTTCCCGGTCGTTTAGCAACGTCACTAACCGTAAAATCTGCTGTTTTGCATTTTTCGAGAAAAGCAGCTGCTTCATCACGTGTAGCAAAACGTTTCGAGAGCTCTGCCTTTAATTCTGTAATGTTCCCTTTATCATCGGGCACCAAAAAAGTTGCAATAACCCGAAACGCCGATTCGCTTACAAACTCACGGATTTCGCGCTCTCGCTCCACAATCAGACGTACTGCTACCGACTGCACCCTGCCTGCCGATAACGAGGGTTTTACCTTCTTCCATAATACGGGAGATACTTCAAAACCCACAATGCGGTCGAGTACACGGCGAGCCTGCTGAGCATTCACTAAATGCTGGTCGATGCTACGTGGATTCTTTATTGCATTGGTAATGGCATCTTTCGTAATCTCATGAAAAACAATACGTTTTGTATTCTCGGGCTTGAGTTTTAACACTTCCATCAGGTGCCAGGCGATTGCTTCTCCCTCACGGTCCTCATCGGAAGCGAGCCACACAACCTGTGCATCCTTTGCCATCTTCTTCAGTTCAGAAACAATCTTTTTCTTATCCGGCGTAACGATGTATTTCGGGAGGTAATTTTTCTCAATATCAATCCCAAAGTCCTTCTTTTCCAGGTCTCTGACATGCCCCATGCTGGAGGTTACCGTATATCCTTCTCCAAGGAATCTTTCAATAGTTTTTGCTTTTGCCGGAGACTCAACAATTACGAGGTTATTCTGCATATGCTTTCTAATCCTTTCAAAAAATTTCTGCAAATTAAAGCAAATCAAATGCTAAGTTCAAAATTTATCTTTCTATTTTTTATTTTTCTATTTATTTGAAAATGATCATTTTATTTTTAAAAATCTAAAATATAATGCCATCAGAAGGCGTTAAAACAATTGCTGCGAAAGTATTATCATATATATTTGTTGCCAACTTTAAATCAGCAGGATACATGGCGGAAAAAACAAAAAAATTCACCAGATATATTATCGCTTTTTGGGCGATAGTGCTTCTTTCAATCGGAGGTATTTTTCTTTTCTTTGCCATGATGGCCAATGGGAAACTGGGCTTTATGCCTAGTTTTGAGGAACTTGAAAATCCTAAGAATATTCTTGCCACCGAAATTTATTTTGAAGACGGGAAAATTCTCGACAAATATTTTGTGAGCGAAAACCGCACTTTTGTTGGCTACGAAAGTCTTCCGCCACACCTGGTTGATGCATTGATTGCTACCGAAGATGTTCGTTTTTACAACCACTCGGGAGTAGATCTGCGTGGCTTAATCAGAGTAGTAAAAGGGATTGTTACCGGCGACTCAAGTTCGGGTGGTGGCAGTACGCTAAGTCAGCAGCTGGCAAAAATGTTGTTTCCGCGAACAGGTGTTGATGGTAAAATTGATCTTGTATTACGGAAATTTAAAGAATGGATTATAGCCGTAAAACTGGAACGAAGTTACACCAAAGAAGAGATCGTTTTAATGTACCTGAACAAGTACGATTACCTGAATAATGCGGTAGGAATTAAATCGGCTGCAAACGTATATTTCAGTATCCCGCCCGATTCGCTAAAACTTCAACAGGCTGCCATGTTGGTAGGGATGGCCAAAAATTCGTCACTATACAACCCGGTACGCCGCCCCGAGCTGGTGTTACAACGCCGAAATACCGTACTCAACCAAATGGAAAAATACGGTTACATCTCAAAAGCAGTTTGCGACTCTACAAAACAACTTCCGCTTGGCCTCGATTACAGCAAAGTAGATTACAAACAGGGCCCGGCGCCTTATGTTCGCGAATACCTTCGGCTGGCACTAACTTCCAAAAAACCTGAACGCGATAATTATGCCTCGTGGCAGGGACAAAAATACATTGAAGATTTGGCCGAATGGGAAGACAATCCGCTGTTTGGCTGGTGCAATAAAAACAAAAAACCCAACGGTGAAAATTACAACATTTATACCGACGGTTTAAAAATATACACCACACTCGACTCGCGTATGCAGCGCTATGCCAACGAAGCTGTTGAACAACATCTCAGGTACAACCTGCAGCCACTTTTCGACGGAAGCATGAAGGATTTGAGAAACCCTCCGTTCGCCAATAATATGAGCTCGCAGGATGTGGAAGACCTGCTAAACCGCGAAATACGAAAAAGCGAGCGTTACCGTGTATTACGTAGAGCCGGAAATAATTTTGAACAGGTAAAGAAGAATTTCAATGAGCCGGCTGAAATGACGGTTTTCTCGTGGAAAGGTGAAGTAGATACCACGATGACCCCGCTGGACTCTATCAAGTACTACCTGCGTTTTTTCCACTCGTCGTTTATGGCAGTTGACACCGAAAGCGGCAAAGTAAAAGCTTATGTTGGCGGCCCCAATTACCAGTATTTTATGTACGACATGGTAAAAGACGGAAAACGGCAGATTGGCTCTACCGTAAAACCTTTTCTTTATACCCTGGCCATGCAAAACGGGCTTACACCGTGTACAAAAGTTCCGTATGTAAGCCAGCAGTTTATTCAACCCGACGGATCGATTTACGAACCCAAAGATGCGGATATTGACCCTGAAATGGAAGGAAAAATGGTCACCTTAAAATGGGGGCTGGCCAACTCAAAAAACCGGATTTCGGCCTGGGTATTGAAGCAGTACAACCCGCAGGCTGTTGTAGAAGTAATGAAACGCCTGGGTATTGTAAGCCCGATTGATCCGGTAAACTCCATGTTCCTGGGGGTTTCGGATGTAACCCTATACGAAATGGTGGGAGCTTTTAATACTTACGCAAATTTGGGAGTATATACAAAACCTTATTTTGTAACCCGCATTGAAGACCGCCACGGTAACGTAATTGCACGTTTTCAACCCGAACGGCACGAAGCCATTGATGCCCAAACTGCCTACCTTATGCTGAACCTGCTTGAAGGGGTAATTAATGAAGGAACAGGTATTCGTCTGCGGTTTTCAAATTTAAGCCGCGACAGGGTAACACAGGAATATGGAAACTTTAAAATGCCCATTGCCGGAAAAACGGGAACTACACAAAACCACTCCGATGGCTGGTTTATTGGAATTACCCCAAAACTAACTGCCGGAGTTTGGACCGGAGCCGACTTACGAAGCATCCATTTTCGAACTATTTCATCGGGGCAGGGCGCAAACATGGCACTGCCGATCTGGGGTTATTTTTACAGGAAAGTATTGGCCGATGAATCACTGGGAATTAAGGAAGAAGATATGGAATTCAAGAAACCGGCTAATTTTAACATCAATCTCGATTGCGATGATGTGGATGTTAAGACAAATAAAACACAATCTTTTGATGAATTCTTCTAGCAGATAACAGTAAGGGGAAATGGCATCTTTCCCTGTTTCACAACAGAAAGATGCCATCCCTTTATATTTTCAAAACCCCGACTGATTAAGCTCTTTCATTTTTTTCTTTAACAATTTCATCGTTACCTTTTTATAATCAAGAACCAGCTCGTCACTATTGGCGACAAGCGTTTCCTGTACTGCCAGGTAAATATTTTCACCTTCTGTTTTTATTGCTACAATGGTAATTTCTTCACCCAAAGGCATATTTCTATATACAATCTTATCCCGTTCCTTTTGTCCGCGTACCATAGCTTTCATTCGTTTGAAAATAGCGGTAACCAGGACATTGTCAGTACTTTTTACCGGAATATTAAAATCAATTAAGGGAACTTCGCTTTGGTAAAAGCGGTCACAATTCAGCCAGCCCAGGCGGGTAGCGCTGAAAACATAGCGTTTGATGTCGGAAGCCGAAACTTCATCGAGTTTCCCTTTTTTAACTTTCTCCTCTATCTCGTCAAATTCTTTGTTGTTCCGGTAAAAACCTGTTTCTACATTGAACTTAAACCCCTTTAAGCGTTCTTCGAGTTGTTTGGCCTTATCAATATATTCCCGGCTTAACTCCCCCTCCGGAATTAAAAACGAAACCGATAAATTATACGATACATTAACGGGCTGTCCTCTTTGCATTCCCGGCTTCCATTTGGGCATTTTACTAACCAGGTAAACAGCGGCTTTATCAAGCAGTTTATTCGAACTTCGCAGAACCCGGATATTTTTAACAAAGCCGCTATTGTCAATAACAAAGTTTAAACGAACCGTCCCCACTGTAACCTCCTTTATTGCCGAATAAGGAACAATTGCATTCTCTGCTATATATTTCTCCAGGGCATTTGTACCACCCGGAAATTCAGGCATTTCTTCGACAATCAAAAATACCTCCGTCTCCGGTTCGGGCATCGCAGTCATTATTACAACATCAACCTCATCCTTCACCAAGTTATTTGCCAGTTGCCAGTCGAGCCGGTTTCCTGCTTGCTCACCGTAAAACAAATCCATGTCTTCTTGCTTTTCAGAATACGGAAACCCAAGTTGAATTTCATGCCCCGGTTTTATTACGCATTTTTCATTTCCTCTATTGCTTCCACATGCAGCATTCCACCGGTTTCCAGCAAATTGTCGCCCGAAGTTGTAGATAAGCCAGCCAAAACAATATCGGGAGTTTTGTAATATTCCTGAACGTTAATCCGGACTTCCCCCACAATTTTATTTCCCGAATTTTCCGTGACAAATGAATGGGCTTTTATCTCAATCGAAGTACCCTCTTCACAAATCAGCGTTGTGTCTTTGTCGGCATTAATGATAAATACCTGTGGCTTTTTTTGATGGTATTTCAAAACAGCAGCAATCGAAACCGGATCGGCAACTACAGGTGCAGAAACGGGTTTTGCCTTCGCCCTTTTTGCGGTGGCGTCGTTTTCAATCATAATAAATGTATCTGCTGTTGTCTGAGTTACTTTAACAGTATCAGACAAAACAGGTGAAGCAGCTTGTTCCGAAGAACTATTTTTAAGTACTTCTTCTATGTTTATAGTAGATCGGTTCGCCCAAAACAAAAGGGCAGTAGCTATAATCAAAACAGAAGAAATGCCAATCAATACCGAATTTAAACGGTTCGAAAAAAACTCCGTTGCAGCGCTTTTGGGTTTTACAGGCGGAAGATTTACGAGCAATGCCCAAACCTGGCCTTCAGTCAAGAGCGGATCTTGCGTGGTGATTGCACCAAACAACTGTTCCAGCTTGTTATTGCCTATATTGTTCTCTTTCATTTTGCAGGCTGATTAAATTTGTTCACCGATTTGTTCTTCATTCTTTCCGACTCTTTGTCAGAAAGCAACCTCCTCAACTTCTCACGTCCACGCATAAGGCGGTTTTTTACTGCTGCCTCGCTAATCCTAAGATTTTGTGCAATTTCTTTAATCGTAAAGCCCATAATATGAAACAAAAGCACTGTTTCACGCTGCTCTTCATTCAGCCGTTTTATGCACTTATGTAAGAGCCCAACATCGTACCCTTTTTCTGTTGAGTCGGATGAGATTTCTGTATTTTTATGAATTGAATGGGTTGATTTTTCAAAGAATCTTTTCTTCCGTTGCTGTTTTAAATGGCAATTTCGTGCAATCCCGATTAAAAAGAATTGAAAGGCTCCCCGATCCCGAAGGGTGTGAAAATTCTCAAAGGCGCTTGCCAGTGTGTCCTGGATTAAATCAAAAGCTTTTTCTTCGCTTCCGGCCACTACCCGGCAATAGGCCGAAAGCTTGTGTTGCACGGGCTTGTACAACTGCATAAACTCCGATATTTTTTGATGGTTGCTATCCACAATTGTCGGTTATTTTCAAAAAGAGTACCATAAGTCTGGAAAAAGTATCGGTGAAAAACAGAATTTGTTTGATCGTATATTTGGAAAAGGGTTCGGAAATGTTAGAATTTGTTGATCCTGATTTTTTCAAACTGCAATTCTTCCAACGGTTTACCTTTCCTCCACTTTTCAGGATAACCGATGGTAACGATATTTAATACCCTGAAATTTTCGGGAATGTTTAATAAATCCTGAATGAATTTTTCAGCTGTAATGGATTCCGAGTGCATCCGTTCATGAATTTGTACCCAGCAACTTCCCAAACCAAGTGACTGTGCAGTTAACTGAATTAAAATTGAAGCAATGGAGCAATCCTCTACCCAAACATCATTTTTGGTTTGGTCGGCACAAACCACTACTGCCAAAGATGTAGTTTTTAGAGGGGTGATTCCGTGAGGTTTGCAATCTGTTAGTGCTTGAATAAGGGTTAGATCATCCACAAAAATAAATTCCCAGGGATTGATATTTTTTGAAGAAGGCGAACGCAAAACGGCTTCTTTCAGGATTTCCAATTTCTCAGGCTCAATTTGTTGGGCTGTGTATTTTCGAATGCTTCGGCGTTGGCGTAAAAGTTCGATCATATTCCTTTTTATTTGCTAAGATAAGCAGGCTGAGGCATTGGTGCATCTTCATTACTAAAGATCTTAAAAAGTACCGGGTCTTTTAAAATATCCGTCAACAAAGTGGGCTTTCCGTCCAGCAAAACCTGATTGTTCATCAATCTAATTCCGTGGCTGTAATCGACATACCAGAAAACATGTCCGCTGTAAACCGGCTGAATCGGGCTTTCGTCGGGTTTATGCCAGCCATAGATTACAACTTTTTCCGGTAACCGGGCAATCCGGTTCGAAAGAATAACATCCTTTTTAATTCCGGCAATGATTTGTCCGTTTGTGCCTCCTGCTTCGGATTTTTGCCGTTCAATCTGCGTATTGTGATCGATAAACTTCTGAACAGTTTCATTGGCGTTACCCACCGGTTTATACGGGAAAGGAGTCAACTTAATTTCTGCCTTTCTATAAATATCATCACTAATTTTAGATGTAACAAGCGAAGCTCCATACCAAGCCGCCAGTCGTTGTGCAGTTCGGGGGTTCATCGGAATCCGGCAAAAATCATCGTTGCTGCCAACTGCCAGATAATCGGGCACAATCTGGTACTCAACTTTATGAACAATCCCTTTAGCATCAGCAAAATCAGTGTTTAAGGTGACAGTGTTTCGCAAAAAATTGGGCAAATTACCCGCTGCCAGAGCCTTGTAAATTTCCTCTTCACGCTCTTCACGGGGTAAGTTTTCGATGCGTTTCATAAATATCGATCCGGTTTCAGCATCCGTTTTTCGAAGAGGGATGTTTAGCTGCCGTATGGGCAGTTTTATTGAATCTGAAATATAGTTTTCATAGGCTCTTTCTCCAAAGTAAGGAAACCTCTAAAAATTAAAAATCTACCAATCAGCCTATTATAATAGTAAATAGTATCTTAGGAGCATATTCTTATACAATGAGGACAAGATACAAAGCAACAGGGACAAACAGTTT
>JBKEDN010000164.1:0-5410 GCA_047975435.1 Draconibacterium sp.
GCAAATTTTACCCAAACTTGTAATAACTATATGCCTATATTATAGCTTGTTATAGTTAAAGTTTGGATAATAAATAAGTTTTGATAAGTTACTTTATCCAAACATTTGGATAAAGTAGCAAAAAGCCATTGAATGACAATTGCAATCTATATGCCAGCAATTGGAATATAGTATCGTTTCTCCACTAATTTTTTAGCAAAGTTACAGGAAATTTCTCACAAGTAGCAAGGTCAAGCCTTATGGTTTGACGAACAATCTTCCTTTTTTCTTTTTATCGGCAAGCCGAAAGAAAAAAGAGTATTCTTCGTCAAAACCTTGCATGAAGTGAGCATATTTCCTGTGGTTGTGAAAGCAAAAAATTATTGTTTCACAATTAAAACTTTGTTATTATGCAAGTAGATTATTTCAATATTCCGGAAATTAAAGTATCTTATTCTGATAAAGTTAAAACAAGTGATCGCCCTAGAATTACTTGTTCAAGAGATGCTTCCAAAATATTCAGGGAAGCACATAAGGATTGCATGCAGCATCACGAAGAGTGTCATGTGATGTTTTTAAATAGAGCCAACCGTGTTTTAGGCATCATGTTGGTTAGTTCGGGAGGAATGAGCGGTACGGTAGTTGATATCCGGATTATTCTGCAAACCGCACTTAAAGTTAATTGTTCAGGGATTTGCCTGGCCCATAACCATCCGAGCGGGGCCTTGAGTCCGAGTCCGCAGGATGTTTTTCTTACCAAGAAGCTGAAAGAAGCCTGTGGTTTGATGGATATTCAGCTTTTAGATCATATCATTGTTACAGAAGAAAACTATTTAAGTTTAGCAGATGAGGGGCTCTTTTGAGCCTCTTTTTTGGTCGAAATTTTCAATTGTGCATATTGATTTTAATTAATTTTCGGATGTGTAAATACAGATAACCAAAACAGATAATGATTGTCATATATTTCGTGAACAATTGGATTGAATCTTAATTTTTAATTTATAACTTTGTTTCAATAAAATAAGGATCATGCTTGAACGTTTTTACGACATAAGCCATTTATCGACCAGGCAACTTCAGGAACTATATGCCACCTACATCAAAAAAGGTTGGAAAGATTTTGACTATTATGAATTAACCCCGGAAGGAGCACCTCCGCCGGAATTATCGGATGCGGAAGTAATCCTTAATTTGAATGCTGGACATCCACATAATTACTGCGTCTTTATGATTGATTGTGAGGATGAAAAAGACGGGGTGATGTTCGGCTTCGGGTTAGTCTACCATCCTGACTTTGCAGTATATTTGCATCTTCCCGTTAGCCTGTTGGATGAAATCACGGAAGAATATTCCTTGGTTCCCGATCCTTCAGTCGCCCCATGATTTAAATTCCAGATAAGAAAAAGGGCTGTACTAGAAATTTTCTGGTACAGCCCCTTCCATGTTCTAATTTATAAACTGTTTTCAATTTAATATAAATTCATCTGAAAGAGTAATACGGATGTTATTTGGACTTCTTTTGATTGTTGGAATGAGAAGGCTAAATTCTTTTTCTATCCGATATCTCCCCGGTTTTAAATTCCTAATGAACAGAATAGCATCAAAACCTCTACTGCTTTGGGGTTCCACAGGAATTTCCTCATCCGTCCAAATCGTGTTCTCTAATAGTGAAATACTTTTCCAAATTCCAGATTCGAAGTATTTCATGGAATACCTACTCCCAGTAAGAAGTTTATAATCAGAATTATTTATTATATTCATTTGTAGGGTATCCGGATACATATTGAATATAGAATCTTCTAACTCCATACGAATATCTAAAGAATTAATGTAAGTTTCCAACATATTATCCTTAACTGAATCACTTTTTACAGATCTAGTTCTATTTTTCGATAAAGAATTCGTACCCTCTGTCCCACTTGGTTTAAATGTGCAACTAATAAAAAGAATAACACAAAGAAAAAATAAACCTTTCATATTAATAGCGTGTAGCACCACACATTTTGAATATTTTGGAATTTTGTGTAATAGGAGTAGTTCGTATTTGGTAATCTGCCAATATGGGTACCTATCGTATAATTCGTGAAGCCATTAGATGAATATACGAGTCCACCACTATCTCCGGCGTTTGAGTTTGGGGTATAATTTACTTCAACTATACCATTCATAAATTGACCCTCCACGTATCCTGCAAAATTATTATTTGTAACTGTCCCGTATAAGTTTCCTGACGCCTTTCAATATAAATTTACATTTGTACATTTTATGGTATTAGGAAATCATGGGATTTGGCCGTCTATCTCTTTTCTAAACTTTATCGGATCAGCCACATAGCGGTAACTATTTGTTGCACCTCCTGTCGTGACGATAAGCGTACCAAAACCAGCTATCCGCCCCCAAATACCCTGACTGATCCTGATACCTTCGCACTTGTTCAACAATAGTTCCAATGCATCCCTTTTTATAATTCCCGATTTAAGGATCAGTCTTTTGTTGGTTACTACATATAGGGAACCTATTCTTATGAATAACCTTTTAAACAATGAAAATGCACCAAGGACAAGCAATATTATTCCGATCCAATGAATAAATCCTGTTTCAAGGGCCGAGTAAAACAAGTACCCAAAAAATACAAGTAATACAGGACGGACAAAGATAAACCAATGTATGTTCGCCTGATATACGATATTTTCTCCCGATGATAGATTATTATGTAAATAGCTCATAGAGTGACTAATTAAGTTATTGTAAATGAAGTTGTTATATTCTTGCGCCAATTGATGAAGCAAACTTCTTTAGCGTTGAACATCATTTAGACTAATCTTACCTATGTGGATAGTAATAATTGTTATACCCTACTATGGTATATTTATTGTTGATTACATACACCAGCTGGGTATTGTATTTGCGGGCAAACTTCAACGATGGGTTTCCCAACAGTACAGAATAGGTATTCAGGCGAAATCCGTTGTTGCTCAAAGCCCAGTAGGGTGGATACTCGACATCGGACGAAAAGGAGAGTTGCCAGATATGTTTCTCTGAAGGAATATAGGAGATATTCGCATTGACAAACGGCTCAAAATTATTCCAGAGTGTTTCCGTCTTCCCTGCCGTTGTGAGCGTTCCCCGGTACATTCCCCCTGAAAAGGAAGCCTGCAGATGAAGTCTCTCACCAAAACTTTTTGAAAATCCGGCATAGCCGGAATAGTTGTATTCCTGTTGCCGGGTATGGCTTAGGGAGTCGGGATTACTTGTTGATAGTTGCCCGAAGTAATCATAATTGTTGCGGTTGGCGGAGTAGTTCCCTCTCGCACCATAATTCAGGCTCCATCCTTCTCCCAAATTCACGGAATGGCCGGCATAGGCCAAAACCCTATGAATATTCTGCCTGCTGGTGGTTTTGTATTCAGTCTGCTTCTCCTGTTGTATGGCATCAAAATCACGGTAGATTTCCTCGGTCGGATCGTGGTATGAAGTATAATCCACACCGACGGAAAGATTTTTGGATGACATATAATCGAGCCTCACATTGTGAAGGTCGGCATGTATCTTCTTGTCCGCTCTCGATGCCATATCACTGTACAAATCACCATTCCTTAAAAATGTGGCAGTCGCACTATTGCCGCCCTCTCTTCGCGCCAAATCGGCCGTATAAGTCATGGAGAGCGAACTGTTGTCTTCAAACATGCGGATCATATTCAGCCTTAAATCAACAGCCGATAACCTGTAAGTCTTTTTATCATCCAGGGAGACATCATACCTGTCATCTTGAATAGGATGTACGGCATCGATCGTATTGCGGTTCCATTCTTTCATTCCCCGGTATCCGATATTCAGATCAACTTTAAAAGCGGGGCGATTATATAAAAGGTTGGATCGAATACCATAGCCGGGATAATATCCCTGGTGGTACTCCGTTACCAATTCTCCCTGCAAGGGTGCTTCTTCGGGCTGTTCATCATGATCCAGTACAATATTGATGGCAGCTCCACGCACGCTGTATTGCGGGGGGGCGCTGTACATTATTTCGATATCGGCCACCCTCGATGCTGGCATCGATTTGAGGGCACGGATTATTTCGGCATTCGAGAGGGTGGTTGGTTTTCCGTCGATCAGGATGGCATATCCGTTAGTACCTACCAACCGCAGATTATCACCTACTCCGGTAATATTGGGTATATGACGGAGTAAATCAAAAGCATTGGATACCACCTTGCTCTCCTTGATAACAGATGTATTGTAGACAAATTTATTGTCCACTACCCTCACCAGCGGACGTTCCACCGAAATAACAAATTCATCCAGTATATTATTCTTATATTCAAGAATATATGGTTGTTCAATTATCAGGTCGTGGTTATTGATAGTTATAGGTATTTCCATGTGCTCGTAGCTTACATGGGTCAGGTAAAGCTTGTACACTCCATTGCTTAACCCTTCAAATTCAAAAATACCGTTTACATTACTCACCGTGCTTTTAGAAAAGAGCGTATCAGTTAGACTGTGGAGCATACAGCCTGTATAGTCTACAGGGTTTTGAAAATCATCTACTATCCTCCCTTTCAACGAATATGTCTGTGCATTTGACATACCTGCTATTACCATGAATAGCATTAATAGATTAACTCTCATTAAATCAATATTTTAAACTATCCTATTCGGGGATTAATACGATGCTTGTGTCGTAAATGCGGCATCGATTAAAATACTGTCTTCTCTATTCTCAATGTTATATAAATATCCCTTAATTTTTACTTCCAAGGATGGGATTTTCAATTCCTTGTATTTAACGGATAATATTTCCGCTTCGACGGATTGTTTTTCTTTAACTGTAGTGTAGAAATTTTCAGTTTTCTGGTCTCCCCATTGTTCAAACCAATCAACAGTTATCCAGTTCTCGATATAGTTTTTTGATCCTTTGTAAGTTTCGAAGAAAAGGAATGATGGAGTATTTAAAGGGTCTACCAGAGTCACTGTCAGTATTTGATCAACGTCAAAAATACTACCATCAATAATGCTTGGTGAAGAGTCCGAATTAAACTGAAATTGGAAATTTTCACCGTCAAAATGGGTTGTACTTGTTCTCTCATTAAATTTATCGTTTATCAGATCATACCCATGTCGTCCAATACTCCCTTTAAATCTCCCAGGCTCTATTTCCGGAAGATTGGAAGTTTTTTCCTTGGAACAAGCAAATAGCAATACACTAATAAAACATAGTAGCAAGATAATTTCTTTTTTCATTGATTATTTCTCTTTTTTATTACATAATTAATATTTACCACAAGATTATTATCTTGTGGTAAATATATAAAACTGCTTATCTCCTTGGGTCAAGTTGTTTTTGTAATATCATTAAATGTAACTGGTGCTGTATCTACGGCTTGTTGCATCAAGCGATAAAATAGTTTTCCTCGGTATGTTGATAGCT
>JBKEDN010000166.1:0-7392 GCA_047975435.1 Draconibacterium sp.
AGCTATCAACATACCGAGGAAAACTATTTTATCGCTTGATGCAACAAGCCGTAGATACAGCACCAGTTACATTTAATGATATTACAAAAACAACTTGACCCAAGGAGATAAGCAGTTAAAACAAATTTATCTACTGCCTGTTCTAAATCGTAAGTATTATTTTAACTATTTGATGCATAGTATTATTTTCTTATATTGCTGTTACAATGGAAAATAATCTCGACATATTCAAAATAAGAACAAACAACGTTGCACCCCGGAAAGGGCGTATTCTTATCGCCGAACCTTTTCTTTCGGGCAATTATTTTAACCGCTCGGTAGTGTTGTTGGTGGCATACAGCGAAAAGGGGGCTGTAGGTTTTATTCTGAACAAGAAAGTTGAGTTTCCGATCCATGAAGCATTTTCTGATTTTCCGAATTTTAATACCCAGGTTTATTTAGGAGGGCCGGTTTCAACCGATTCCATTTATTTTATTCACACCTTGGGAAATCGCATTCCGGGCAGTATTCATGTGGTTGATAACCTTTATTGGGGTGGAGATTTTGAAGTAATAAAACAGGAAATTGGTTTGGGAAAAATTCATCCGTCCGAAATTCGTTTTTTTCTGGGCTATTCAGGCTGGGATGCCGGCCAGCTGGAGGAAGAACTAAAAGATGATTCGTGGCTGGTTACCGATGTAGATGAGGAATCGGTTTTGGGTGAAATGGACCCGGGCTCATGGTTTAGTTTTGTAAAAAAGGCCGGAGCGCGGTATTCTGTTTGGAAAAATTTTCCGGAGAACCCTTCCATGAACTAATCTTCAGCTTTCCGAATGGATTCATTTTTTTCTTAATAATTTGAAATTAACCTCTATTGTCATGTCAACTTTAAATTGATGCACCGTCATTCCGAATTTGTTTCGGAATCTGTATTTTGAGCAAAGATGCTGAAATGAATTCAGCATGACGTCGAGATAAAACATGTTTGACACGGCACTATGTGGAGGTTTAATAAATCAGGTAAATCTCAATTTCCTTTTCCTGGAACACTACTTTTTCTCCGGTTTTTTCCCGGCCAGAGTTTTTCCGATTGGTGAAACAGGAGAGAGACAGAAGACAGCCTCATTTTCAATTTCAACTTTCCCGTAAGCAATGGAAAAGAAATAATTGCCCTGGTTTGTTTTTACTGCACTTCCAAATTCAACCGTAGTAAATTTTTTGTTGGGATCAATTTTAGAAAGTGCAGTTTTCATGTTTTCGGTTTGTACTAATTGTGCCTGGCTTTTCTCCAGTTCCATTTGTACCATGGCGCGACCGGTTTCGTATTTGTCGCCAACCGTACTTTTTTCTTCGTTATTTCTGGCTTCGGTTAACGTTTCTGTATTACTTTTTAATACGGCAACCTTTGTGCCCAGTTGCTTTTGTAAATAATCGATTAGTTGATTTTTATTCATGAACCCGTTGTTTTCGTTGTAAAAATAAAGAAAAATGCCACTTACGTCAGAGGACGGAAATGGCATTTTCTATTAGTTTAAAGCGGTGTTTCTTACATGGTTTTAATTTCGTTTACCAACTTGGTAATGGAATTTTTCGCATCGCCAAACAGCATACGGGTTTTGTCGTTAAAGAACAGGAAGTTCTCGATACCGGCATAACCTTTACCCATCCCACGTTTCATTATAATGATATTTTTAGCCTGACTTGCTTCAATAATTGGCATTCCATAAATCGGGCTTCCCGGGTCGTCGTGTGCAGCGGGGTTTACCACATCGTTGGCACCCACAACTATTGCAACGTCAACATTGGGCATATCCGGGTTAATATCGTCCATTTCAACCAGCTGTTCGTACGGAATATCGGCTTCGGCCAGCAGTACATTCATGTGCCCCGGCATACGGCCGGCAACCGGATGAATGGCATACCTTACATCAACGCCTTTGCTTCCAAGCAAGCTGTCGAGTTCGTGCACAATGTGCTGGGCTTGCGCTACTGCCAATCCGTACCCCGGAATGATCACCACTTTTTGAGAGTAGCTTAACAACACTGCTGCATCGCTAAGCGTAATTTCCTTGATACTGCCCTGAACCTGTGCATTACTTGCACCACCACCGCCAAATGCTCCAACAATTACGTTGATGAGGGAGCGGTTCATTGCCTTACACATTTGAAGCGTTAAAATAGTACCGGCAGCGCCCACCAAAATACCGCCCAAAATCATGGCTTCGTTTTGGTATATAAAACCTGCCATTGCAGCGGCAATACCTGTTAATGAGTTCAAAAGTGAAATAACTACCGGCATATCGGCACCACCAATGGGCATTACAAAGCTTACGCCGTAAACCAGGGCCAGTGCAAGTAAGCCATAAACCAGGTTAGTTCTCATTTGTACATCGAAACCACCAAAGAGCACAAGTAGAATGATGGTAACAATCAGCGCCATAAAGAAAAGGTTTAGATACGTCATAAAACGGGCAAAAATATCGCCCACTTTTCCGTCTAACTTTCCGTAAGCTATCATACTTCCACTGAAAGCGATACTACCAACAACCAGTCCGAGTAATCCTACCAAAACCGCCTGATCCGGATTTTTATTGTATTCGATCAGTGCAACAGCAGCAGAGGCAGCACCCCCGGTTGCATTAAAGAATGATACCATTTGCGGCATGGCGGTCATTTTTACTTTGCGGGCCATTATGGAGCCTACTACTGTACCGGCAGCAATAATCAGCAAAATGACAATCACATTTACCAAACCTATCCCTTCACCTGCATCGCTTCTGTTCAGGACGAGTGTGGTTATCATCGGCAGGATCATGCCCGAAGCCGCCCAAAAATTTCCTTTGCGTGCTGTTTCCGGGTGACTTTGTAGTTTTAACCCGATCACAAACATAATGGCAGAAAGAAGATAACTGTATTCCAGAACTACCTGTCCCGGCATTAATGTATTGAGTAAAATCATAGCATTCATTATTTTTTCTTCTTTTTAAACATTTCGAGCATCCGGTCGGTAACTACAAAACCTCCGGCCACATTTAACGTAGCCATAAAAAGGGCCATTGAACCCAGTATCCATTCGAAGGTAGTTGTAGCGTGCCCCACCAGGATAATTCCCCCAATGATTATAACCCCGCTGATTGCATTGGCTCCCGACATCAGGGGAGTATGCAATACCGACGGAACATTTGAAATAACCTCGAATCCAAGGAACACCGATAAAACAATAATAAATATCGCATCCTTATTCGCGGTTAAAAAAGTTAATACGTTTTCCATATCCGGTTCTTTTATTTGGTTTCAATAAGTGATTTAACACGTTCGTTGTAAAGCTCTTTTGCATGTGTAATGCAGGTTCCTTTTACAATATCATCTTCAAAATTCAGGTTTAGCACACCTTCTTCTCCAATAATCAGTTTCATGAAGTTTAGTACATTTTTCCCGAACATGCGGCTGGCATCAATCGGTTTTTTAGCCGGATAGTTCGACTGTCCGACGATGGTAACCCCATTGCTAACCACTGTTTCGTTGTCTTTGGTAAGTTCGCAGTTTCCTCCGGTTGAAGCAGCCAGGTCAATAATTACTGATCCGGTTTTCATCCGTTCCACTGCTTCTTTTGGAATGAGTAACGGTGCTTTTTTCCCCGGAATCTGTGCGGTACAAATCACCACATTCGATTTTGCAGCAACATCGTTAATTGCCTGCTGTTGTTTCTTTTTGAAATCCTCGGTTTGTTCCACCGCATATCCTCCGGCAGCTTTGTCTTCGGTAGCACCTTCTACTTCCACAAACTTACCGCCCAGACTCATTACTTCCTCTTTTACCGCCGAACGAACATC
Source organism: Draconibacterium sp. (assembly GCA_047975435.1). GTDB lineage: Bacteria > Bacteroidota > Bacteroidia > Bacteroidales > Prolixibacteraceae > Draconibacterium. Next base: position 3,813 of record JBKEDN010000166.1, read on the forward strand.
AAACACCTGTACCTGTGCTCCCAGTTTCCGGGATGTGGCAATTGCCTGTAAACCCGCCACTCCGGCTCCCAGAATAAGCACATTCGCCGGGCGGATAGTGCCGGCAGCTGTCATAAACATTGGGAAAAAGGTGGGAAGGGCGGTGGCAGCTTCAAGTACTGCCTGGTACCCCGAAACGGTTGCCATCGACGAAAGAATATCCATCGCCTGTGCACGTGTTGTTCGCGGTATCATGTCGAGGCTAAAGGTGGTAATTCCTTTGGCAAGGAAGGTTTTTACCAGCTCTGTTTCCCACAAAGGGTTAAAAGCACTGATCCATACTTGCGTGTCTTTGATCTTGTCAACATCGCCTTCTGCGGGTGGCTGAATTTGTAGCAAAACATCTGCTTTGCCAAATACATCTGCTCTCGAAACTGCTTTTGCGCCAACTGCTTCGTAGTCGGCATCAGTTGCATGTGCTTGTTCTCCTGCTCCTTTTTCCACCAAAACTTCTACTTTCAGGTCGGTAAAGCTTTTTACGGTTTCAGGTAACAGTGCAACACGCGTTTCAGTTCCATACTCTTTTAATAAGCCAAGAATCATAAATTGTGATTTAGATTTTATTTCAGAACGGTAAATCTAAGAAATAAAGTTTAGCGTGTGCGTTAACGGGATAATGTTTTATAAAATATTATTCCTGTTTTAAAACAACTTACTATTTTGGTTCCCGCACGATACCTATATCTTTTATGTGAATTCGTTGTTTTACAACAAATACCTGCATTTAACTGTTATTTAACATGATCAAATAATTATCATAATAGCTTTGATAATATCATGACTAATATTAAATTGTGAAAGTTGCTAAATCTTCAAAAACAAAATGAAGGCATCACAGGTTTTGCGTGGGAATGTGTATAACCGGAGAAAAAAGCCGATTTATCTTATTCAATTTGAATATTATTTGATTGAACCTCTGTATCATTAATTTTAAAGGAAATGACCCAGGGTAGTTTCTTCTACAATAACTACCTGCACATAATAATAAATGTAAAATCGTATAAAAAAACTGAGAATTATGAAAAGAACACTACTATTCTTGTTGTTATTTGTAATGGTTGTATTTACCAATGCACAAGTAAAAGACGTTAGTTTCACTGTATCGCCAAATGCATCGTTTACATGGTGGAACGATAAAGCAGGGCTTGATGACTCTCCCGGTATCGGTGCCAGCGTAGGCTTTGGCTTTGGCGAATTTGTGGAGTTAAAGGGTATTTATATGCAATCGAACGATCTGAAAACCTCCTTTACCAGTTACGGGCTGGATAACTTTAATGAAGAGTTGTTTCAGGTTCAGAATGTGAATCTTTCGCGTTGGGGGGCAGAAATGCGTACCAATCTTGGTTCAAAAGCACTGACGCCATATTTGGTGCTTGGAACAGGAGTTCAGACGATTGAGGTAGAAGACGCCGATAAGTCGAAGCAAATATATGCTGAGGCAGGCGCCGGCTTTAAAGTAAATTTCGGACACAGGACAGCTCTTTCGCTGGAAGCACGAAATACGGCCTTTAAGTACAACTCTGTACAAAACCTGCTTACTGATCAGAACAAAACCGAATTTGGAATAAATGATGCTGACTTCAGTTCCGAAACACTCGACAATTGGTCGGTGCTGGCTTCGCTTCAATTTTATCTCGGAGGAACTACTCCTGGAAGTATGAGTGAGATAGATCAGGCGTATCGTTCTTATTATCAGCATGGATTTAAAGGTGCACGCTGGGTGTTTGAACCCGCTGTAGCCCATATTGATTTCGATGATGCCAGTCAGTTCAGAAACACTTATCTGATCGGTCTTTATACCGGTGTTGATTTTAATGAATACGTTGGCATCAGAGGTTTTTATATGCGGGCAACCCAAAACAATGAAATCAATCTTGGTAACGACTTATTTGATGATTTAAGTATGTACGGAGGTGAATTCAGGGCGAAATTCAATTCATCTATAGGGATTACCCCATACCTCACCGTAGGAGGTGGTTATATTGATCCGATGAATGGCTATGTTCCCGAGACCGGTACCGAAATTGATGGAGATTTATTTGCTTCAGGAGGTGTTGGTATTCTTATTCCGATTGGAAAAAGTGTAGAGCTTTTTGGAAGTGGTAAAATGTTGCTTACCTCAAGTGCCGACAAAGAACTGGAAACAACAACCGACGATATTCTGAAACACAAGATGATAAACGTGGGGGTTAAGTTCTCTCTTGGTAAAAAGTCAGAAAAGCCCGGCGACGCTTTAGAACGTGAGAAATCAAGAATAAGAGAGTCGGAACAAATGACTTACGAACAAAAGCTGGCCGAAATGAAGCTGGTTTACCTGGAACAGATTGCCGAGCTTGAAAGCGAACTGGAAGAAGCGCGCATCAGTGGCGACACCATTAAGGCAACTATGATTGAAGCCGACAAGCGTAAGGCAGAAACTACTTATGCAAAGCTTGATCCGACTTATGTGAAAGATACCGTTCAGTCGTCCGGAGAAATTATTATGCGAATGACACCGGAACAATTCGAAAAACTGATTAAAACAATACTGGAAGGAGCAAAAGAACTAAAACCTGAAGTGGAAAAATTGAAAGAAAATCAGGATTCATCTGCAACCGCAAAACAAACGCTGTTGCTCGAAAAAATGAATTCGCGGCTGGAACGCCTGGAAGACAGTCTTAATATTTTGAATAAGCCTCAATCGGTTGCAATTGCGCCTACCAGCGCAGCGCTGACATCGGCAGAGCAACCTAAATTAAATGATGAGGTACTGGATAAACTCGACAAACTGCAAGGCGATTATCAGAAGCTTTCAGAAGACATCAGTTTCCTGAAAGGACAAAGTGCAAACGCCGGGCAAATGCCGGTAGTTATCAATTCGGGGCAGCAAAAGGAGGAAAAAGAGCCTATGGTTGTAACACAAACCGTGAAAGCAGATGGTTCTACCGAGGTGGAAGCACATGAAATAAGCGATTTGGAAGCGGGCACCTTTGATTTTGCAGGTTTGTCGCCAATGGCAGGATTTAATCTTGGTGGTGCATTTACATTTAACCTTACTGCACGCGCGCACATGCCAATTCATAGATCGGCATTTGAGTTTACTCCCGAATTCTTCCTGGGTTTCGGAAGTAAATCATCATGGGGGGCCATCGGTAACGTAACTTATCCGATGACCATGGAGAAAGCCAAACTAAAACCATATGCCGGTGCCGGTTTGGGGCTATGGAAAATTGACGGAAGTACAAAGCTGGGATTAAACCTGGTGGGTGGAACCTATTTCGATTTACTCGATGGTAAATTCTTCACCGATCTGTCAATACGGAGTTTTAAACATGTACAGATTTCAGCAGGCTATACTTTTGAATTTTAAAAATAATTAGTAAAAAAAGCAAGAGGGTTTAACATTGTGTTAAGCCCTTTTCTTTTTTCGTTTAAAATTTTATAAACTGCTTATCTCCTTGGGTCAAGTTGTTTTTGTAATATCATTAAATGTAACTGGTGCTGTATCTACGGCTTGTTGCATCAAGCGATAAAATAGTTTTCCTCGGTATGTTGATAGCTT
>JBKEDN010000169.1:0-18229 GCA_047975435.1 Draconibacterium sp.
AGCTATCAACATACCGAGGAAAACTATTTTATCGCTTGATGCAACAAGCCGTAGATACAGCACCAGTTACATTTAATGATATTACAAAAACAACTTGACCCAAGGAGATAAGCAGTAAATAAAAATATCAGCCGTGGGCGTTTGTGGTTCCGATGTGCACTATTATTCTGAAGGAAAAATAGGCAGTCAGGTTGTTCAATATCCTTTTCCGGTAGGACATGAATGCTCCGGGGTAATTACAGAAGTGGGAGTGAACGTTGCTCACCTGAAAGTTGGCGATCTTGTTGTGATCGATCCTTCTGTTTATTGTGGTACTTGTGATCAGTGTGTTGCAGGGCGCCCACATACTTGCCGCAATAATCGCTTTTTAGGATGTCCCGGTCAGCTCGACGGATGTTTGAGTGACTACATTGTTTTGCCTGGTTTTACCTGTTTCCCGGTTACCGGGAAAATGGATGCAGTAAACGCTGCATTAATAGAACCACTGAGCATTGGTGTTTATGCGGTTAATCTTGCTAAAATTCAAAGGAAAGATATATCGGCTGCAATTTTTGGTGCAGGACCAATCGGACTTAGTATTTTAATGAAGTTGAGGGCAGATGAGGTTACAAATGTAGGAATGGTTGAACCTTTGGATTACCGTTTAGCCAAAGCAGGAGAAATGGGCGCGGCATATTTGGTTAATCCGGAAAAAGAAGACGTTGAGGCGGCCGCAAAATTAAAGGAAGAATTATTGCTTGATGTAGTGTTTGAAGCAAGCGGGCAACAGGAAGCTGTGGATAATGCCCTGAAAATAATAAAGCCGGGAGGAAAACTGGTTTTGGTTGGGATACCGCCCGATGCCCAATATACTTTCAATATGGATTTGATGCGAAGAAAGGAAATTACTGTTGTGAATGTTCGACGCCAAAATCATTGTGTGGAAGAAGCCATGGAATTGGTGATTTCAGGGAAAGTACAGGTAGAGAAGATGCTTACTCATCATTTTCGGTCGGAAGAAACGCCTCATGCTTTTGAACTTGTGGAAGGTTATAAAGACGGAGTTATCAAAGCGATGATATATTTTTAACCGGTTGAATTTCCAGACGCAAAGCAACCGGGACAGTCAACTTTATGAATGTCCTTTTTTCAAAAAAAAAATCGCCACTCCTGTAACCTAAGTTGCGGAATGACGATTTATTATTAACCTAAACCTTGTTTTGTTTTATTTTTTCCAGAGAGTTTCCATTTCTTCCAGTGTTTTGTTTTTTGTTTCAGGAACCATTTTCCATACAAAAATCAATGAAAGCAGGCTCATTACTCCATAAAAACAATAGGTTGCGCCACTGCTGAACTCCATCATTGCCGGGTAAGTTGACGAGATAAAATAGTTGGCGGCCCATTGGGCTGCAACTGCAACTGCAACTGCTTTTCCCCTGATTTTATTGGGGAACAGTTCAGAAATCAAAACCCAGCAGATGGGGCCCCACGACATCATAAAAGAGGCGGTGTAAATAATAATAAAAACCAGTGTGCTGATTCCAATAATTTTCATAAATGCCAGTGCTCCAATGGCAAACATGCCAATGGCCATACCAACCGAGCCGATCATCAGCAGTGGTTTTCGTCCCCATTTATCAACTGTAACAATGGCAACCACCGTAAAAATTACGTTAACCAAACCCATTACAACAGTTTGTAACATCGATGCGTCTTTCCCGGCACCCATACTCTCGAAAATACGTGGTGCGTAATAAAGTGCGACATTAATACCCACAAATTGTTGAAATACGGAGAGCAGGATCCCAATAATTATCACCACTTTCCCATAAGAGAAAAGCTTGGCAGTTGAGTGCTCCACACTGTTTTTGATATCTGCGAAAATCTTTTTTGCACCTTCCGGTCCATTGATTTTTGTGAGGATTTTCATCGCTTTTTCATCCTGGTTTTTTATGGCCAGGTAACGGGGTGTTTCCGGAACAAAAAACAGAAGAATACCAAATAAAGCGGCAGGAATAGCTTCGGATGTAAACATTCTTCTCCATCCAACGGTGTTGATCCATTCCAGCGATTGTCCGTTGGCAATTCCCCAGTTTACAAAATAAACCACAAGCATTCCGAAAATAATGGCAAACTGGTTCAGCGAAACAAGACGGCCACGAATATCGGCCGGGGCAATTTCGCCAATGTACATTGGGCTGACTGCCGAGGCAAGCCCCACACCAATTCCACCAATAACGCGGTAGAAATTGAACATGTATAACAAACCCATGCTTGGTTCGCCTTTCTTAAAAAACAAAAACTCGGGAAACCCGGAACCCAGGGCAGAAATAAAAAATAAAAAAGCAGCTAAAAACAATGTGTTTTTTCGTCCCAGTTTCGAGGCCAGTATTCCGGAGATACTACCACCAATGATACATCCGATAAGGGCACTTGAAATGGTAGCTCCGTGAACCAGAGAACTCAGTCCCTGACTGTCGATCAGAAAAGCCTGAATTGATTTTTCGGCTCCGGAAATTACCGCTGTGTCGTAACCAAACAAAAGGCCACCCAGGGTGGCCACTAAGGTTATTACTGAAATATAAAACGTATTCCGTTCTTTCATTAGATATACCAGTTGATCAGTTGCTCAAGCAATTCCTGTTTTCCACTGATTTGTTTTGGTTCTCCGGCCTCAGCAGCAATCGCATAGAGGTCTTCCAAACTCAATTTTCCGGCTTCGTATTCGGCACCTTTCCCGGTGTCGAACGAAGCATAACGGTTGTTACGCCGCGTCATATAGTCGGAGTTGTTTAAAATGTTGTCGGCAATTACAAGTGCACGGGCAAATACATCCATTCCTCCAATGTGGGCTATAAAGATATCTTCGAGGTCGGTTGAATTTCTCCGGGTTTTTGCATCGAAGTTGATACCGCCGTGAGTAAAGCCGCCGGCAGGAATGATCTCCAGCATTGCCTCGGTTATTTCATAAATATTTGTTGGAAATTCATCTGTGTCCCAGCCGTTTTGGTAGTCGCCTTTGTTGGCATCAATCGAACCCAGTAACCCGGCATCGGCAGCCATGCGTAAGTCGTGCGTAAACGTATGGCCTGCCAGGGTAGCATGGTTTACTTCAATGTTTAGTTTAAAGTCTTTATCCAGCCCATTTGCTTTCAGGAAACCAATAACGGTTTGTGCGTCATAATCATATTGGTGTTTGGTTGGTTCCATTGGTTTGGGTTCGATAAAAAACGTACCTTCAAAACCTTGTTTACGGCCATAATCGCGGGCAGTGCGCAAAAATTCGCCCAGGTGAGCCAATTCGCGTTTGGTATCGGTGTTGTGCAGGCTCATGTATCCTTCACGTCCGCCCCAGAAAACATAACCGGTTCCACCCAGTGCAATGGTAGCATCGATGGCATTTTTTACCTGAACCGCGGCATTGGTAAGCACATTAAAATCGGGATTGGTTGAGGCTCCGTTCATATAACGCGGATCGGAGAAAACATTGGCAGTGCCCCAAAGCAATTTAACGCCCGAAGCTGTTTGTTTTTCTTTTGCATAATCAACCATTTTGGCCAGGCGTTTTTCGATTTCGAAAACGGAATTGCCACTTACAACGTCAACATCGTGAAAACAGTAAAAAGGAGCTCCCAGTTTTGTGATAAACTCAAAAGCGGCATCCATTTTTTCTTTCGCGGCATCCATTGGGTCGGCTGCACCTTTCCACGGAAGAAGTTGTGTTCCGGGGCCAAACGGATCGTCACCGGTAGCACAGAAGGTATGCCAGTAAGCCACTGCAAAACGAAGGTGTTCTTTCATCGTTTTTCCGGCCACTACCTTGTTTTCGTCGTACCATTTAAAAGCTAATGGATTTCTTGAATCAGGGCCTTCATATTTAATCTGGTCAATGCCCTTGAAATACTCTTTGTTTCCTTTTAAAACTTCCATTGTGTATTTTTTTATTGTGAATAATTATTTGATTTCTTTTGAAAGAGCCGCTTTCCAGCTTTCGTATGCCTCGCTGTATTGCGTGTTTTTCGATGTGTCAGGTTCAATTACTTCCAATCGTTTCAGGCTCGAAAATGCTTCAGCAAACGATTTGTAATATCCCGAACCAACACCAGCTCCGCGTGCTGCGCCAACCGATCCGTCAGTATTGTATAACTCAATGCTTGCGCCCGATACACCGGCCAGCGTATTCCTGAAAATCGGGCTTAAAAACATGTTGGCTTTTCCGGCACGGATCACCGAAGCATGAATCCCGATGTTTTCCATGATCTCCATCCCGTATTTAAACGAGAAGACAATCCCTTCCTGCGCAGCTCTCAATACATGTCCTTTGTTATGAATATTAAAATTTAACCCTGAAAATATTGCACCAATATTTTTGTTGCCCAACACTCTTTCTGCCCCGTTCCCGAAGGGTAAAATATTAAGTCCGTCGGCTCCGACAGGAGCTGTGGCAGCCAAATTATTCATTGCTTCGTACGAAAGGTTTTCGCCCAGCATTCGTTTTAGCCAGGCATTCAAAATTCCGGTTCCGTTAATACAAAGCAAAACGCCCAGGCGCGGGTCGCTGTCACTGTGGTTAACATGGGCAAAAGTATTCACTCTCGACTGTGGGTCGTATTTAATTTCTTTGCTTACGCCGTAAACAACACCCGATGTTCCGGCTGTAGTCGCAATTTCTCCCGGATTAAGTACATTCAGCGAAAGGGCGTTATTGGGTTGGTCGCCGGCACGGTAACTCACTTTTGTTTTTGTTGAGAGGCCCAGTTCTCGTGCCACACTTTCCGAAAGCTGACCGGCAACGGCAAAGGTTGGAACAATCTCGGGAATGATATCGGGTGAAAAACCATAATTGTCAAATAAAAGATCTGCCAACCTGTTTTCATGGAAATTCCACATAATTCCCTCCGAAAGGCCACTTACGGTAGTTTGTGGTTGTCCGGTTAATTTCATGGCAATGTAATCGCCCGGCAACATTATTTTATACACTTTGTCAAACAGTTCGGGTTCGTTCTCCTTCACCCATTTTAGTTTCGATGCGGTAAAGTTACCAGGCGAGTTCAGGAGGTTGGTCAGGCAACGTTGTCCTCCTATTTCATCAAATGCTTTATCGCCATAAACGGCTGCACGGCTGTCGCACCATATAATAGAGGGGCGGATTACATTAAGGTTTTTGTCAACCATTACCAAACCGTGCATTTGGTACGAAATTCCGATTGACTCAATATTCCCGGGATTAACTCCCGAAATCAACAGAACTTCTGCAAGCGCCAGTTTCAGGTTTTCCCACCATAGCTCGGGAGCCTGCTCGGCCCATCCTGCCTTAAACGCAGTAATTTTCATTTCCTGTTTTGGGTAGAAAGCGCTGGCGGCTACATTTCCGCTGGCTCCTTCAATCAGTGAGACTTTTACCGAAGAGCTTCCAATGTCGAATCCTAATAAATACATGGTATGATCGTTTAGTTTTATTTCAATCTGTTCTGTTCTGTTATGTCTGCAAATTTAAAATCAATTATTTGCTTTCAAAGCCAGAAAAAAGTGTTTTAGAACATTTTAAAGCGAAGAGCGTATTTTTAGTGTGGTTGGCACCGCGAATTTTATTGCCTTGTTGGATGTCACAAATTCAGCTGCTTTTTGTCCCATCAACTCAAAATCGGTTGAAATTACAGTGATTCCGCTTTTAACATACTTCTTCATGGGGGTTTCGTTGTACGAAATTACGCCCACCTCGTTTCCGGGTTCAAAGCCTTTTTCGGCGCACTGGTCGAGTAGGCTGGCCAGCGTCCGGTCGCTTACCAAAAAATACAAATTCCCTTTCATTATTAAAAAGTCTTCGGGATTGTAAATTACCTCGTGCCTGATTTTGAAGTCGTTGCAAAATTTGTTGAAGTATTCAACAGCTTCTTTTGGGTGATAGGTAAACGGAGGATAGTAGAAAACAAATTTGCTGTATTTTTTTATTTCGTCTTTGTTTTTGGCAAAGCAATCGTAAACTGCTTGTCCGAAATCCTGGCGAACTGTGCTTGTATTTTCATCCGATTGAACGTTCCAGTCGATAATCAGCAACTGTTCTTGTGGAATTTTTTGAATGATTTGACTTACTTTCCGGTGGTCAAAATTCATAATAATATACTTGCTGTATTTTCCCAGGCTTTCATCAATAATTTTTTCAAAAAGGCCTATGTTGTAATGATGAAACTGCAGATCGACACTAACATTTTTGTTAAGGTGTTTCAGAAACGAATGATACAGAACTTCTTTATAGGCTTTAAAAGTGTCGAGAAAAAGAAAGACTTTTGTAATTTTTCGGGTTACAAAATAGCCCCGGTTTGGAACTGATTCAACCACACCTCGTCTTTTTAGTTCGGCATATGCTTTAAAAACAGTATCGCGCGAGAGTTGAGATTCTTTCATCAGCTGGTTTACCGACGGGAGCATTTCTCCTTCTTTTAGCTGGTTTTGACTGATGGCATCGATTACAGACTCTACCAATTGCTGAAATTTTAATACGCTTGAGTTGTCGTTAATTGTGATTTTAAATTTATCCATAATACAAATTCAGATCTGTTTAGTCAGTATCGTTCTGTTCTGTTCGGTAAAACTAAAAATAAAATTGCTGCAAACTTAGCTGACAGGAATTATTTATGCACCATGTTTTAACATTTATTAATGATGTGCTGATAATATGAAAATACAAAGGGCGTTTATAGATGAAAAGGATAGGGTGCAGTGTTTTTTTCTTAGTGGTTAAGTTTGGTCAGCAATTCTTTTTACGCTTCACTTTTATCCTTTTTTTCTTCTAAATTTGATTTTCAAAAACAAAACCATGCTCCGCAACCTTATTGAGAAAAACCGCAGCTACCGCAGGTTTAATTCCGAAATTAAAATACCCGTACAACAAGTAGTGAGTTGGGTTGATTTAGCACGCCTAAGCGCAAGTGGACGAAATATGCAACCTTTAAAATATGCAATTGTTACAGATGCCAAACTTTGCGATAAGGTTTTTCAGAACCTGGGGTGGGCCGGTTATTTAAACAACTGGAAAGGGCCCGAAGAGAAGGAGCGCCCGGTGGCCTATGTTATGGTTTCAAAAGATAAATTGATTTCAGAAAATCATTATTGCGACGATGGAATTGCCATGCAAAGTATTCTTTTGGCGGCAGTGGAAGATGGTTTTGGTGGTTGTATAATCGGCTCGGTAAATAAAAGTAAGGTAACGCGCCTGCTCAAATTGCCTGCACACCTGGAGTTGCTTTGGGTGATAGCGTTGGGAAAACCTGCCGAAAAAGTGGTGATTGAGACAGCTGTCAACGATATAAAATACTGGCGCGATGAAAAAGGTATTCATCACGTACCCAAAAGGCCGTTAAACGAAGTACTGGTATTTAAGTAACTGTTAGGAAATTATCCTTTTCGTTAATTATGCGTCTTTTTCATTTTTACTACTGCAAAATTTCCTTAAATAGCTATGGCTATTCGTGTCAATTTTGCCTTGTCTAAATAAAAAATCCATCATAATTACTCAAAAAAGTAAACTCCTAACAGTTACTAAGAAATAGCGACCAAAAAAGGATGGCCGACTGACCACCCTTCTAACAGTTTAACTTTCAAAAAATATTAACCCCTTACAAAAAGGGCCTTAATAATATGTTGAGCCATTTTCGGGTTTTCTTTTAACCGCCGGGTGGAATAGTTGAACCATTTTTGTCCGTACGGAACATAAACACGCATACGGTGCCCTTCGTCAACAATGCTTTGGCGGAGTTCTGGTGTTACGCCATACAGCATCTGGAATTCGTACATGCTTTTCGGAATATTCATCTCCGCGATCATTTTTAAGGCACCATCAACCAGATATTTATCGTGGGTGGCAATACCGGCATACATTTTATTTTCAAACATATAGTTAAGATCGGCCAGGTAGTTGTCGCGAACTTCCTGATAACCTTTGTATGCAATTTTTTCAGGTTCAATATAAATTCCTTTGCAAAGGCGAAAACTGATCGGATTTGCCTCCGTATTCAAATCATTTAAAGCTTCCAGGTCTGTTTTGGTTCTGCGCATATAAGCTTGAAGTACCAGCCCCACATTTGCCGGGAATTCGGTGCGGAGTCGTCTGAAGATATCGATTTCCAGATCAACGCATTGCGAGTCTTCCATGTCGATCCTGACAAATGATTTTTTAGCTGCTGCCAATTTTACAACGTCGCGCATGTATTTGTAACATACTTCTTTGTCGATTAGCAGCCCGAACATGGTCGGTTTTACCGAAAAGTTCCCCTTGATTTTTTCGTTTGTGAAACGTTCAATTACTTCGAGGTATTCATCGCGGTTTTGCTTCGCCTCGTCAAGTGTTTTGATAAATTCACCCAACACGTCAACGGTAACTTCAATGTTTTTTGCATTCAGTAATTTTGATGCCAGTACACCGTCTTCAAGTGTTTCTCCGGCAATGTACCGTTTCGAAAAAACCCAAACGAGTTTTTTGGGCATATACGGTAAAATATTTGAAATTATCTTATTCAACATTTCAGTTTTTAGAATGATACTATTTTGTCAACGGTAAAAATACTACCGGCGCTATCTTTAATTCTATGATGTTTATCATTCGCAAATTATGATTTAATGCAGGTTTTAAAGATTATGTGGTGTTTTTAGAAAGATTAAAAAATAGACTTTGTGATTTCGCATGTCAACGAAAAAATTATCTTTGTCCGATCGATAAAAATAAACCTACTTGTTTGAATTTAAAGTAAGAAAGTAATGAAAGGATCATCTATTGTTGTTAGTGTAATATTATTTGTGGCAGTTGCCGTTTTATATGTACTGTATTTTACAACCGCCAATTCAGGAGGGAGTGTGATATCGGCAAAAAGTAATAACGGAGAAACGATTGGCGGATTAAAAATTGCTTATGTAAAAGCCGATTCAATTATTTTGAATTATGAAATGGCTCAGGACCTGCACGATGAATTTTCAAAAAAGCAGGAAGCTTACACGTCAGAATACGGCACAAAACGACAGACTTTTGAAAAAGAGGCCGCAGCATTTCAGGAAAAAGTACAACGCGGCGGGTTTTTAACCGAGCAACGTGCTGTTCAGGAACGCGATCGTTTATTGGGCAAGGAGCAGGAAATTGTAAAACTTGACCAGGAATTATCGGCTAAATTGATGGAGATCCAGCAGGCAAATAATCAAAAAATTCTGGATAAACTGATGGACTACCTAAAACAATACAACGAAGAGGCGGGTTACGATTTCATCTTTAATTCGGCAGAAGTGCTGATTGGCCCGGATGCCCATAACCTGACCGCAGAGGTATTGGCCGCCCTGAATAAAGAATATTTAGAAGAAAAAGAGAAATAAACGACTTACATAACATAAATTAATCCGGGTATTGCCCGGATTTTTTTTGCCTTTTATTCTAGTTTTGCATCATTGTGTTTGCCAATCAGTATATCAGAAAAAGTAATTTAACAGCTTTACTTTCCTGTTCTGCCAACAAAAGTACAGGTATTATCGTTGTGATTCCGTGTTTGTATGAACCCGAAATACTGAAAACACTTCAATCGTTGATCCGTTGCATTATGCCTGCTTGCGGGGTTGAGGTTGTAGTAGTAATCAATCATTCAGAAAATGCCCCGGAAACCATAAAAATATTTAACGGGAAGACCAAAGAAGAGTTGGATGCCTGGATTCGGCATAATCCGAAAACAGGTATTCGTTTTTTTGCAGCAGGGCCGCTCGAACTTCGAAAAAAGTGGGCGGGTGCAGGATTGGCACGGAAAAAAGGGATGGATGAAGCCATTATTCGCTTTAACGAAACGGGAAGAAATAAGGGGATAATTGTTTCGCTTGATGCCGATACGGTGGTAGAACCCAACTACCTGCTCGAAATAGACAAGCATTTCAGAAACAACACAAACGATATTGCAGCAACGATTTCATTTTGTCACCAAAGCGAAAACCTGGAAGAAACTCAACTCCGCGGAATTAAACTTTACGAGCAATACCTGGCCTATTACAAACAGGCGCTCGATTTTACCGGTTATCCGTTTTCGATGTTTACCGTTGGATCGGCATTTGCGGTAAGCGCAGAAGCCTATGTAAAACGCGGCGGAATGAACCGCAGGCAGGCAGGTGAAGATTTTTATTTTCTGCAAAACCTTGCTCAAATTGGTACGATTGGCGAAATAAGTTCCACCACCGTTCATCCTTCTGCACGGTTATCCAACCGGGTTCCGTTTGGTACCGGGCCCATTTTACAAAAGTGGATGAAAGGGGAGGAAGACCTTACTCAGACTTATCATTTGGATGCTTTTATTGATTTAAAAACATTCTTTGGGCACATCAACGAATTTTATCAGCTTGGTGAAGCAGAATATACACAGGTATTGAATAAGCTGCCCCGTGCAGTGGCAGCATATTTAATACACGATTATTTTTGGAAAGACCTGAAAGAACTGAATGCAAATTGTGCCTCGGAGAGTATGTTTAAAAAGCGATTCTTCCAAAAGTTTAATGCATTTCGGATATTAAAGTTTTTGAATTTTGCCCATAACGGTTTTTATGAAAAAGCAGATTTGGACGAACAATGCCTGAAACTGGAGGCAGGAACAAACCAATGATTGTTCTTTTTAGTAGCAGGAACTTCTCAAAACGGTTGGTATTATGCAATAATTGCTTCAGCCGGGTTCTGACAAATAATTATCAAATGCAAATGACTCCCTTTCCACAAAGTTTTTTTCTACCTTTGCTCCCGATTGGTGATGCACGCGCATAAAGAGGGAATCCCGTTAAAATCGGGAGCTGTACCCGCAGCTGTAAGCCTCGCAATGTTAACGGCAACTTCGGCCACTATCCGTCAGTCAGCGGAGGGGAAGGCAGCAGTTAACGAGGCAAGCCAGAAAACCTGCCAGTCGGAATATTTTGATGAACGAACTTCGGGAGTAAAGTTTCGGAAATCATTCGAATGATTCTACCGTTTATTGCCGGGTTAAATTTTCTTTACAATGAGTACAAAAAGTGTGGTGACCATGTGGGTAGTGTTGTTGCTTGTCTTTACCGGACATGCACAGGAAGCCAGGCGAGTTGTTTCGCTGGCGCCGTCGGTTACCGAAATCATTTATTCAGTGGGTGGTAAAGGCCAACTGGTGGGCTGTACATCATATTGCAAACAGGCTGTAAACGATGGCGTGGAACAGGTAGGCTCTACTGTTGACATAAATGTAGAAAAACTATTTTCATTACAACCCGATTTGGTACTGGCCATGGAGTTAACCAAACCGCAGGATATTGCCGCCCTGAAAAAATTAGGAATCCATGTTGAGCAGTTCAGCTCGCCGCAGAATTTTAATGAGATTTGCGAACAAACTTTACAGATTGCGGCCTTAATAGGTAAATCCGGTCAGGCTCAGAAACTGCTTGATGAAACCAAAAGAAAGGTAACGGCGATTCGCCAGAAAGCTTCTACGCTGGAACACAAAAAAGTGTTCTTTCAAATTGGCGCCAATCCTATTTTTTCGGTTCTGAGAAATACTTTTATGAACGATTTTATAACGATTTGTAATGGAGAGAACATTGCAGCTGATCTTTCCCGAGGAACGATGACACGCGAGAGTGTTTTGTTGCGAAATCCGGATGTAATTATTATTGCAACCATGGGTGGTTTTGGCGAAGAGGAACAAAAGGTTTGGAATGGTTACGGGCAGATTTCGGCGGTAGCCGGGCAAAAAGTTTTCCTGATTGATTCGGAGACTTCATGTAGCCCAACACCGCTTGCTTTTGTGAGTGCGCTTGAAGATGTTTTTCGATTTATGAGCGAATAAAACAGAAAGGATGTCAGGGATTAAAAAGAAATATTGGAAGTGGGTTGTATTTATAGTAGTATTGTTGGTACTTCTTTTGCTTTCGATGCTGATGTCGCTTTCTTCGGGCGAAATAAAAATAGATGTCTTTAGGCTCGCACAAATATTTTCGGCACACGGTTCGATGGAATTTGCTGTTCTCACCAAAATCCGGATTCCCCGCCTGATGCTGGCTGTTGCTGTTGGAGGAGCACTCAGTTTATCCGGGGCAATTTTGCAGGGAATTTACCGTAATCCCCTGGTTGAACCCTATACTTTGGGAATTTCGGGTGGAGCCGCACTTGGTATTGCAGTTGTAATCATTACAGGACTGAATACCCTTGGTTTTCTTACGCTGCCGGTAGCCGGTTTTTCCGGTGCCATAATAAGTTTATTCCTGGTTTATTTCCTGAGTATTAAACGAGCAGGACTGAGTGTAAACAGTATGTTGCTGATTGGGGTAATGGTGAGTTTTGTTTCTTCTTCGGCCATGATGTTCCTAATGTCAATTTCAACACCCGACAATCTTCAAAATATGGTTTTTTGGGTGATGGGCTCACTCGACGAGCCCAATAATATGCTTATCAGGATCGCCTTTTATTCAGCGTTTAGCGGACTTGCTCTCAGCTATTTTTTTGCACAGCCGCTGAATGCACTTCGGCTCGGAAATGCAAAAGCCAGGCATTTGGGAATCAACACAGAGCTAACTATCCGGATTTTATTTTTTATAGCCTCGCTGCTCACCGGAATTGCAGTTTCGGTTGCCGGTGTAATCGGTTTTGTGGGCTTGGTAATTCCACACCTGGTTCGCCTTATAATTGGGAATGATTATCGGATTTTATTGGCTGCTTCGTTTCTGGGAGGCGCTATATTTCTGGTATTAAGTGATATGGTAGCACGCACCATCATTGCCCCAAATGAATTACCGATCGGGGTTATTACAGGATTTGCCGGTGGCCTTGTTTTTATCCTTGTGTTGAGCCGTTCAAAATCAAATGTTAAACTGAACTGATATAAGAACGATGGAAAATTTTATTCAAACAGATCAGTTTTCCTGCGGATATCCGGAATATTTTGTCCTTAACAATGTAAGCTTTGGAATAAAAAAAGGCGATTTTGTTGGTATTATTGGTCCAAATGGCTCGGGGAAAACTACGTTGTTTAAAGGTATTTCTGCCGAGCTTTCGGCTTTGTCGGGAGTAGTTTTGCTGGATGGGAAAGATATCCATAAAATGAGCTTGAAACAACGTGCACAAAGCCTGGCAATTGTTACTCAAACCATTGAGGCAGGTGCCATGACAGTTGAAGAATATGTTTTAATGGGCCGCATTCCTTATCGAAAGCAATTTCAGTTTTTTGAAACCGAAACCGATTTACAAATTGCAGAAAAGTACATGAAATTAACCGGTGTTGACCGGCTTCGGGATAAATACATGAATGCACTCAGCGGTGGAGAACAACAGCTGGCAGGCATTGCACGGGCGCTGGCACAGGAGCCTGAATTGCTTTTGCTCGATGAACCAACCTCACATCTGGATATAACTCACCAGGTTCAGATTTTAAATCTTATCCGTCGTTTGAGCCACGATCTGAAGCTGACAATCCTGATGATAATACATGATTTGAACCTGGCAGGAGAATATTGCGATCAACTGATTATGATGCAAACCGGGAGTATCAGAAAAACCGGTGTACCAATAGAAGTTCTTAATTACAAGGATATTGAAGCAGTTTACGATACGGTGGTCATCACGCGAACCAATCCGGTTTCAGGAAAGCCTGTTGTTTTTCTTGTTTCAGAAGATGTAATGAGTAAAAAAAGTTGTGAATGAATTCTCTTGGGTTAATTTGTTAATTTTCAGGAAAGAAATAGGTCGGGTGTTTCTGGAATTTGACTTAGTTTTTTTTGTGCTTAATACGTCTGCCGGGATTTGGCAACGTATCCCGGATCGCTTCATCGCAATTTTATTTCTTTTATTCCGGAACAATCTATTATTTGTTACTTTTACGATCAATAAATCTAAATCATTAAACCATGAAGAAATTTTTGACTTTTACTTTTCTGATTTTTTTTGTGCAACTGGCTGTATATGCACAGCAACCCAAAAGACCCGATCCGCAGCCGGCTCCTGAAACCAAAGAAAACTTTAAGCTTGGCGTTGCAGGTTATACTTTCGTGAAATTTGATTTGCAAACAACACTCGAAACACTAAAACGCTGTGATGTACATTATCTGTGCATTAAAGATTTTCATTTGCCGGTAAATAGTACTGATGAAGAAATTGCAGCATTTCATGCAAAATGTGCAGAATATGGAGTAAAAGGTTATGCCGTAGGACCACTTTATATGAAATCGAAAGAAGACATTGACAAGTATTTTGATTATGCCAAAAGAGTAGGGGTGAAAACAATTGTTGGTGTACCGAACTACGACCTTTTGCCATATGTCGATGAGAAAGTAAAGGAATACGGATTTAATTATGCAATTCATTTGCACGGCCCGGATATTGATATTTACCAGGATGCTGATGAAGTTTGGGAAAAAACAAAAGACCTGGATCCAAGAATCGGGATGTGTCTTGATATTGGCCATGACACAAGAAATGGGAAAGACCCGGTAGCCGACCTTAAAAAATATCACACCCGTGTATTCGATATTCATTTAAAAGATGTAACCGGCCGTACAAAACTCGGTTATTCGGTTGAAGTAGGAAGAGGAATTATTGATTTTCCAGCATTTGTAAAAATGTTGAGAAAAGTAAATTATACAGGGGTTGTTAGTTTGGAGCATGAACGAAACATGGATAATCCTTTTATGGGAATTGCAGAATCAATCGGTTATTTTAGAGCAATGATTGTGGCAACACGTTAAAAAGAAAGCAAGAAAAACTAAATATTTGAGGGGTGTTAGCGTTATAGTTAACACCTTTTTTATTTTAAGAGGATAATGATCGGATATGTATATAACAAAATTTAAATAGAACTTATTTTATACTTTTGTCGGGTGCAAAAACTGGGGAAACTATATCGAAAAAATATATACGGGGTAATGGGAACCCTGGTCTTTCATATTCTGCTGTTTTCTGTTTTTTTACTGGCTGATATAGACAAAAAAGGAATAATAAAGGAGGAAGCTATTTTAATTGATTTTCCAGACATGCCAGAACCGGAGATTCCAGAAGAGGAACCGGAACAAGAGGAAACGCAACAACAGGAAGTTTCTTCGCAAAATATAAATGACAGGACAAATATAGCCTCCAATCGTTCGGCCCGTGAAAACACTACCACTTCAAAAGATGAGTTCTTCGACAACGAATATTTAAAAGAGGTGGAAGAAGCCAGGCGCTTGTCGTCGAGTGTTCGTAATAACCTTTCGAAGGACGTAGTAGATCTCAGTGAAATAAAAATGCCGGTTGAGACTACCGAAGGAATGGATAAAGACTCCATAAAGAATGTTATTTATGCAGGAGAGAGTAATATTGTTTACTATCTGGAGAACAGGTACCATATTAGCTTGCCTGTTCCGGTTTACCTTGCACAGGCCGGGGGGACGGTAATTGTTGACATAAAAGTTAACCGCAACGGAACAGTAGTTGATGCAACGCCCAGAAAAAACAGCTCTATTCGCGATCAACAGATATTTCTGTACGCACAGGAAGCGGCATCCCGTACTGTATTTAATGCAGATAATTCTGCCCCAGCCGTTCAAAAGGGGACAATCCAATACACTTTTGTTGCGCAATAATTTCATGTTAATTAATTGTTCCTTTAACATGATTTAACACCTTTCGTTTGTTGCAAATGCTCATCTGCAATATCTTTGTGGTACGTTTATTTTCATAAGTTTAGGTTTAGTTAGGTTAGTTAGTTTAATGAGAAAAGGATGGGTTATTGAACCCGTCCTTTTTGTTTTTACTCCCCTATAAACATATTTTTATCACTTTTTCTTCTTTTTTTAAGATAATTTTTATCTTTAACTTTTATTGTAAAGCGTTGTTTATTAGCTTAATCGATGCTTTTTGATAAGTTTGGTGATTAAGTTGTGAATAGAATTGTTATAAATAGAGGGTTACCTTTTACCCATTAATCGAATAATATAATAGAACATGATAAACTATACGGATGCGCAAATCCTGAAAGGAATCTTAAGGCATGATAATTTAATTTTACAGTACATCTACAAACAGTACTATTATAAAGTAAATTATTTCATTAAGAAGAACCAAGGGAATGAAGATGATGCAAGCGATATTTTTCAGGAAGCCATCATTGTGATTTACAGAAAGTTAAAAGAGAATGATTTAATTTTCGAAAAGAGTTCTTTCCAAGGCTATTTATTTTCGGTTTGCAGGTTTCTATGGTTGAAACAACTTGAAAAACGACGGATTGAAAGAGAAAGACTAAACGATTCGTTGCCCTATCAGGAAGATATTTATGACGACAACCTTGTTGAACTGGTAGAGAAAAATGAAAAGTACGGTTTATATCAGAAGCATTTTAAAACCCTTAGTTCTGATTGCCAGAAGTTGTTACAACTATTTTTCGAAAAAGTCCCGCTGAAAGAAATTGCAAGCATTATGGGATATAAAACGGAGAAATATGCAAAAACACGAAAATTCAAGTGTAAAGAACTGCTTATAAAAAGGATTAAGCAAGATACAGAATTTAAAAAAATACTTGAAGATGACACCTAAAACAGAATTAATTGGACGCATTGAAGACTATTGTTTAGACTTAATGGACGCACAGCAAAAACTTGAATTCGAAAAGGAACTGGAATTCAGTCAGGAGCTGAGAGAAGAAGTAGAACTTCATAAAAATCTACAAGCCGCAGTACTGGAAATCGATGTATTAAACCTCAAAGAAAAACTCCAGGACATACAGGACGCAAAATCAGAAACATCTCAAAACGGATCATTCGAGTTACTGGATGAATTAGAAGATATTCAGGAATTAACGGACGATTTAACTTTCGAAGAACTACTCGATAGTTTTGAGTCTTTACCCAAAGTACACGTTTATCAACACGAAAAAACGGATAACGAAAATATTCACCATTTCTACAAAGAGCAAAGTCAGAATGGCTCCGAAGTTAATGGTTTCGAAGAGGAATTGAATGGTTTCGATTTCGAAGACATGGAAGGCCTTGAGGAGGCAGCTTTGGAGACAGATATTATGAACCTCAGGGAAACATTGCAGCATGTTGCAAAAACAGTTGAGCCGCAATATTCGGTTGAACAGATCGATGAATACCTTAATGGTGAAATGAGTGATAGTATTTTGGCCGAGTTTGAAGCTGAAATAAAGCAGAATAAACAGTTGAAGGATGAGGTTAACCTTCATTTAGAACTCGATTCAGCACTGGAAGAATTTGACATAATGCAGCTTCGGAATGAAATTGGCAGCATTATGGAAGCAGAAACTTCATGGAATGTTAGTGAAAGCACCATTGAAGATTTTATCGACGGTATTCTTAGCGAAGATATGCTGGAAGAATTTGGTACCGAATTAAAAGAGAATACGGATCTGATGGCTGAGGTGACATTGCGTGAGAAAATTAATTCTGCCATTGGAGAGAAAGATATCATGTACCTGAGAAATCAGTTGGGAGAAGCACGCAGAGGAGCAGAAAAACAAGAAGTGAAATCGATTGTCATGCCTAAGTTCGATCTGCAATCGACCCGATTCTGGCGAAACAGTGTTGCCATGATTATTGTACTGATTGGACTTGCTGGCATTTTGAATACAGGAATGCAATCAACAGAAAGAAGTTATAACAAATATTTTGATACACCAACCTGGGCTTCTGAACGTTCGGTAAACTCCAATGTGGATATTATTCAAACGGCAAAAATTTATTTCCAACAGTCAGACTATGCAAAAGTAATCAATGAATTAGATAAGGTTACTCCGCAAAAAGATGAAGCCTTTGTTGTTCAGTTTTATAAAGGATTAAGTTATCAGAATTTGAATAAGTTTGATAAGGCAATCAATGAATATGAAAAAGTAGTTGAACATGGAAATAACTTGTTTGTGGAAGAAGCAGAGTGGTATCAGGCTTTATGCTACTTGAAGGAAAACAAAAGGAGAGAAGCCCGGACTGAACTTTTAGCAGTGATTGATAGAAAAGGTCACTACGAGAAAGATGCAAAGGCAATACTTAGGAAGTTAAGATATACTTTTAAATAGATTTCGTTCAGTCGGAAGTAGATTGATTCAGTTTTAAATACACATTCCATTCACCTTAAAGATTGAATCGAGAAACAAAAGACATACACATTCAATTCGAAATAGATTTATTGAATTAGGCATTTTGTCAATAACTAAAAAATCAGTAAATTGGGGGAATCTAACAATAATAATATGGAGCAACAATTTAAAAGCCTAACGATTTTTGATTTTCAGGCCAGGTT
>JBKEDN010000248.1:0-13049 GCA_047975435.1 Draconibacterium sp.
TCAACTTTAAATTGACGTATCGTCATTCCGAATTTATTTCGGAATCTGCATTTTGAGCAAAGATGCTGAAATGAATTCAGCATGACGTCGTGATAAAACACGTTTGACACGACACTAGAAAGATAAAGGCCGGTTACAAACCGGGCCTTTATTTATAACTTACAATGTTACTCGTTACTTTATTTTAAGCCTGCAATCCGTTCTTCCAGTACTTTTATTTTTGCTTCTGTATCGGCTTGCTTGGCTTTTTCATTTGCCACAACTGCTTCGGGGGCATTGCTTACAAAGCGCTCGTTACTGAGCTTTTTCAGAACCGAAGTAAGAAACCCCTGCGCGTATTTTAACTCCTGCTCTAACTTTTTCAGTTCTTCTTCCACATCAATAAAACCTTCCATCGGAACGTAAAAATTGGTTGATTTAACACGGAACGATGCGGCGCCCTGAACTTCTTCCGCTATCATTTCAAAAGAAGAAAGATTGGCCATTTTTACGATTACGCTGTTGAACTGCGGTTCAAAACCTTTATCCCCGGCCTGAACTTTTAATTCGAGCAAATCTTTATTCGCAATGTTCTTATCAGTGCGAATTTTACGAATGCCGGAAATTGCCTCTTTCACATTTTCAAAGGCAGCAAGTAAAGTTTCATCGTATTTTTCAATCGTTGGTAATTGGCTGATCATGATACTTTCACCGTCTTTTCTTTCGGCCAGCATTTGCCAGATTTCTTCGGTAATGAAGGGCATAAACGGGTGCATCAGCCGCAGCATCTGGTCAAACAGTACCACCACTTCGTTGTAAGTTTTCACATCAATTGGTTGTTGATACGCCGGTTTTACCATTTCGAGCAACCAACCTGAGAACTCGTCGCGAACGGTGGTGTAAACCGTCATCAATGCTTCTGAAATACGGAACTGATCAAACTGGTTGTTCAGGGTTGCCACCACTTCACCCAGCTTATTATTAAACCACTCAATAGCCAGTTTAGAATGTTCCGGTTGTTCAATGGAGGCAGAAACTTCCCAGTTTTTTACCAAACGGAAAGCGTTCCAGATTTTGGTAGCAAAACCGGCTCCCTGTTGAGGCAGGCTCTCGTCAAAAAGTAAATCGCCACCGGCAGGCGAGCAAAGCAGCATTCCCACCCGAACTCCATCGGCACCGTATTTGGCAATTAAATCCAGCGGATCGGATGAATTTCCCAGTGATTTCGACATTTTGCGGCGTTGCGCATCACGCACCATTCCGGTAAAATATACATTCTTAAAAGGAAAACCGTTGCGGTACTCGTAACCTGCAATAATCATTCGGGCCACCCAAAAGAAAATAATATCAGGCGCTGTTACCAGATCAGAAGTGGGGTAATAATAATTTACCTCGTTGTTTTCGGGATCGCGGATACCATCGAAAACGGAAATAGGCCACAACCAGCTCGAAAACCAGGTGTCCAAAGCGTCTTCGTCCTGTTTCAGGTCAGCAACCGTTAAACTACTATTTCCCGATTTTTCACGGGCCAGATCCAAAGCTTTTTCTGAATTCTCCGCAGAAACAAAAGTTCCGTCGGGCAAATAATAAACAGGTATCTGGTGTCCCCACCACAACTGGCGGCTGATACACCAATCCTTGATGTTGCCCATCCAGTGTTTGTAAATATTTTTGAATTTTGCAGGATGGAACTGAATGGTATCGTTCATAACATTTTCCAAAGCCGGTTTTACCAGTTCTTCCATTTTCAGGAACCACTGTGCCGAAAGCTTGGGTTCGATAATCACGTCAGTTCTTTCCGAGAAACCTACCTTATTGGTATAATCCTCAATTTTTGCCAGATTACCGGCCTTTTCCAGTTCCGGGATAATTTTGTTACGAACATCAAAACGGTCTTCTCCGATAAACATTTCAGCTTTTTCGCTCAACGTTCCGTCATCGTTAAAAATATCGATCGATGGCAGGTTGTGCTTCAACCCGATTTCGTAGTCGTTAATATCGTGGGCTGGCGTTATTTTCAAACAACCGGTACCAAATCCCATGTCAACATATTCATCAGCAATAATTGGGACCGACCGATTCAGAAGAGGTACTAATACACGTTTGCCAACAAGATGTGTAAAACGTTTGTCAGCAGGATTTACACAAACTGCCGTATCTCCCAAAATCGTTTCAGGACGTGTGGTAGCAATGGTTACGAAAGCCCCCTCCTGCTCCCCCGTGGGGGGAGAGCTAAGAAGTGCTCCCTGGATACTATTGATTACTGAATCTGTATTTCCTAATACCTCTTCGTTTGTGAATCGAATAACATTATATCCTAATTCATTAAGAATTTCTGTTTTAAGCTTATCCAGTTCCTGAACTTCCGGTTTGTTGTGGTAACCTCCATCAACTTCAATTACCAGTTTTTTATCAAGACAAACAAAATCTACAATAATGTCATTGATTATATGCTGTCTCCTAAACTTATCGTCTAATTTCTTTGCACGTAACATTTCCCATAAAACACTTTCAGCTTCGGTTGAAAATTTACGAAGTTCTGTCGCATTATTCTTCAACAACTCATAATCAGCTTTACGTGCAGTTTTATAGAGAGGCTTCTCTTTTCCCCCCTCGGGGGGATCAAGGGGGGCTATCTTGTATTTCAGGTAATACAGTTTCCCCTGCATTTCCTTGTAAATCACTTCTTCGTCGGAAAGGGCAGTTTTTGCTGCGGGGTCCCAGTTTACCATCCGTACACCACGGTAGATCAGACCTTTGCTAAAAAGGTCAACAAAAACTTTGATCACCGATTCGCTGCGGGCTTCATCCATGGTAAAAGCAGTGCGGTCCCAGTCGCACGAAGCACCCAGTTTTTTCAACTGCTCCAGGATAATGCCGCCATGTTTATCGGTCCATTCCCAGGCATGTTTCAGAAACTCGTCGCGCGAAAGATCGTATTTGTCAATTCCTTCGGCATTTAGTTTATTCACCACTTTGGCTTCGGTAGCAATTGAAGCATGGTCGGTCCCAGGTACCCAGCAGGCATTTTTACCGGTCATGCGCGCGCGGCGTACCAGAATATCCTGAATGGTATTGTTGAGCATGTGTCCCATGTGCAACACGCCGGTTACGTTTGGCGGCGGAATTACAATGGTGTAGGGCTCTCTTTCATCGGGGGTAGAATGGAAATACTTGTTGTCCATCCAGTATTTGTACCACTTATCTTCAACCGTTGTTGGGTTGTATTTGCTCGGAATTTCCATGTTTTTCTCTTTCAGGATTCTACGAAAAATTTGAGGTGCAAATGTACAATGAAAAGTTCAGAGTTCAATGTTTGTAACCCAGACTTTAAATTAGGATTACTTACAATCCTGTTACTGGAAAAGATGTTAAGAGTGAGACGCTCTATACTCCATTTATTAATTTACTGAAATGAAAAGGAATTTCAGCAATGCAGTAGAGCCAAATCATTAAAAGTTTTACATTTGAATCTAATAAATTAATAGAAACTTCGATGTATTTTATACGGGTTATTCTCGCGGTTATAGTTGTTGCGCTGGTTATTTTTATTGTTTTGGGGATTCGAAACATGAACAATCAGAATGACTAGTGTTTTATGCCGTCCCAATTTCTGAATGCTATTTTATTTTGAGTCGGCTGTGCCCGGATCTGGTCTCTAAAGAATTTCAGAAATAAACTCTTCCCTAAAAATAAAAGTCCGACAAATTCTGTCAGACTTTAGCCGGTTAATTTTTATACTTATTCGCAATGGTAATCTTACCCTTACTACTGTGTGCCAAAGAAAAAAGGGCAGAACATTATGGACGCTTTTTGAAGATGACTGATAATTACAAACCCCTAAACACAAAACCAATCATAAATACTGTTGTTCTACCCTTATGATTTATCTTTAAATTGTTTTTGTAACAAATCAAGATTTAATTGTTACGAGGAACAAGTTACAAAAAAGAAAAATAAAAACCTAATGGTCTTTTATCCTAAAATCATACCAATAATTGTTGCACTCATTAAGGAGGCTAAAGTGCCCGCAAGTAGTGCGGGTATTCCGAATTTTGACAACAAAACTCTTTTGGATGGCGCAAGAGCACCTATGCCCCCAATCTGAATTCCGATGGATGAGAAGTTGGCAAAACCACATAAAATATAGGTTGCCATAATAATTGATTTGGTGTCAGTAAAAGCTCCGGAAGCCTTCAAATCAGCTAAACTAATGTAGCCAATAAACTCGGTAAGAATTAATTTCTCACCCAAAAGCCTGCCAACAACAGCAATGTCTTCAGTAGAAACGCCAATTAGCCACATCAGAGGGGCAAAAGTGTAGCCCAGGATAAATTGCAGCGATAGTTCGTGGTACTTTCCATCAGTAATGTCAGCAATAACGTTGTTTAAATGGGTCCAATCTCCAATTTTCCCAATAATAAAGTTGAACATGGCAATAAATGCAATAAAAGCCAACAACATAGCACCAACGTTTACCGCTAGTTTTACACCTTCGGTTGTTCCGTTTGAGATCGCATCCAGTACGTTGCTTCCTATTTTTTCTTTGCTTACTTCAATTTGTTTATTTATGGCTTCGGTGGGAGGCACCAGCATTTTTGAAAAAATAATGGCGGCAGGTGCAGCCATTACTGATGCAGTTAGCAGGTGTTTGGCAAATTCGAGCCTCAATACCGGATCGTCACCGCCCAGTAAAGCAATGTAGGCAGCCAGAACTCCACCAGCCAATGTTGCCATTCCTCCGGTCATTACAAGTAATATTTCTGATTTGCTCATTTTGTCGAGGTAGGCTTTAATCATCAGCGGCGATTCGGTTTGCCCCAGAAAGATGTTTCCGGCTACCGAGAGAGCTTCTGCCCCCGAAATTTTTAAGGCTTTTGTAAATACCCAGGCCAGGCCGTAAACTACTTTTTGAATAATTCCCCAGTAAAATAACAGGCTGGTTAACGCCGAGAAAAAGATGATGGTTGGTAACACCTGAAAAAGAAAAATGTATCCGTAAGTGTCTGCATTCATCAGGTCGCCCAAAAGAAAGGTGCTTCCTTCTTTGGTAAAATCAAGTACTTTTACAAATATTTTTCCCAGAAATTCGAATGTTACCTGAACCGCCGGAATATAAAGAATCCCCAAGGCTAAAAAGATCTGGATAAGCAGGCCAACACCAACAGTTTTCCAGGGAATGTTTTTTCGATCGCGGCTGAAAATAAAACCAATAAAAACAAGAACCGCCATTCCCAGCAG
This sequence comes from Draconibacterium sp., assembly GCA_047975435.1. GTDB lineage: Bacteria > Bacteroidota > Bacteroidia > Bacteroidales > Prolixibacteraceae > Draconibacterium. The sequence goes on from JBKEDN010000248.1 coordinate 5,221, forward strand.
GCCTCTGAATAATGTGATAAAGGAGAACGGGTGTTCCCGTTTTTTAGATAAAAGGATTATTGCCTTGTCCTTGTTTCCATTCTGTTCATTTTGAACTGCGGAGGTAGTAACTTCAGATTGTTTTTCTTTCTGGATTTGGCTGCCTGAGATCGGAGTGCCTGAATCCTGCCGGGCAGTGGCCGGCTGAAAAAAGAAAATGCCGGTAAGCACTACCAGCAAGGCTAAAACTTGTTTCATTCTTTTCACGTGTTTGTCTTAATTACACTTTTATATGTCAGGTACTGTATAAACCCAGGAACATAAATCCTGGTTTTTACAGCTACTTTTCTCTTTTGTTTAATTCGTCTCTTATTAACGAAGCTTTTTCATAATCTTCATTTTGAATCGCTTCATTTAATAACTCCTGTAGTTCATTCGCCGAATAGTTTGAGTAAGATGAAGGAATGGGCTCGTCGTAGTCTTCATCAAAAATACTTCTGACAGGTGATTGTTCGTCCTCATGTTCCAGCACTATTCCCGCTTTTTTTAATATTTCTTCCGAAGTATAAATGGGGCAGCGAAAACGAAGTGCCAGCGCAACTGCATCGGAAGTACGCGAATCAACCCGTATCTCTTTTCCACCCATCTCGCACAATAACTCTGAGTAGAAAATACCTTCTTCCAGTTTATAGATAGTAACTTCGAGTAACGAAATGTCGAAAGCCAGGGCAATATTTTTTATTAAATCGTGCGTAAGCGGGCGGGGTGGTTTTAAACCCTCCAGTTGAATAGCAATTGCCTGCGCTTCTACAGGCCCAATGATGATCGGAATTCTTCTTTCTCCATTCTCCTCCGCCAAAACCAATGCGTATGCCCCTGATTGTGTTTGGCTTACGGAAAGTCCTAAAATGTTCAAACGAATTTTTTGCATATTCTGCCCGGCCTGATTTTCAGTGAAAACAAATATAAGAATCATTTTTGTTTATCGTCGAAATTGAATGTCTTTTATTGGGAAGGCTGAAAACAACAGGTTTTGATAAGACCTTAAGCGCTTTGTTTTGATTGTTTTATGATGTATGTACCATGATGACCCTTTCATCTTGCGAAGCTGGGCTTTTTATTTTCGAATGTTCATTTTAATGAATTTGGCAGTTTAAAGTCGATTTTCTTCTTATTATTGAAAAGCTTTGAAGATCACAGGTGATTTATTCTCAATAATTTGCTAATTATCTAAAAATAACTACTTTTGCAGTCCGAATTTTGAATCGTTCAGGCTCGAATAAGTGAAATCCAGCAGGATATCCGCCTGACGGTGTAAACATTAAAAGTAAAATTATGTACGCGATTGTTGAAATTGCAGGACAGCAATTCAAGGTTGAGAAAGACAAGAAGCTTTTCGTACATCGCCTGGATGTTGAAGAAGGAACATCGGTTGATTTCGATAAAGTATTGTTGGTTGACAACGACGGTAAAGTAGCCGTTGGGACCCCCACTGTAAAAGGTGCGAAAATTACAGCAAAAGTGCTGGAGCATGTGAAAGGTGAAAAAGTACTTGTTTTCAAAAAGAAACGTCGTAAGACTTATCAGAAAATGAACGGTCACCGTCAATATTTTACACAGATTCAGGTAGAAACCATTGTTGGATAATTAATAAAGAAAATTTACCATGGCTCATAAGAAAGGTGTAGGTAGTTCGAAAAACGGACGCGAATCGGAAAGTAAACGACTGGGTGTAAAAATTTACGGCGGTCAGTTTGCAAAAGCTGGTAATATTTTAGTTCGCCAGCGTGGTACATCACATCATCCGGGAGATAATGTTGGAATGGGTAAAGATCATACCCTTTTCGCATTGATCGACGGAACTGTGGTTTTCCAAAAGAAACGGAAAAATCGTTCCTATGTATCGGTAGCTCCGGTGGTAGAAGTAGAAACAGCTGTTGCTGAAGCTCCTGCAAAAAAAGCAGCACCGAAGGCTGAGGCTCCAAAAGCCGAAGTAAAAGCAGCAGCTCCAAAAGCTGAAGTTGCCGGCGACGATTTAACAAAATTAACAGGTGTTGGCCCAAAATTGGCTGAAATCTTGTCAGAGGGTGGTTTTGCGTCTTATGCTGCAGTAGCTGCCGCTTCTATTGAAGATATTCAGAAAGTATTGGAAGCTGCCGGAAGCCGTTACGCTTCAAAAGATCCGGCTCCCTGGATCGAAGAAGCAAAAGGTTTGGCTTAATTCTGAAAGCTACAGGATTGGATCCTGAAGAAGATATTAAAAGCTCTCACTTATTTGTGAGGGCTTTTTTTGTTCTGTTATCCGTTGTTTCATATCAATTGCAGAAGACAAAAACGGTGTGAGGATGGAGGAACTTCAGCTATATTTTAAACTTTTCATTCCTGTATTTAATCTCTGGACTTTGATCTCTGAACTTTAAACTTTTCCTTGTAAATTTGCGCTTCAATAAAAATAGATTGACATGCTCAACTTAAAATTTATCCAGGACAACCCGGAGCTGGTCGTTGAAAAACTCAACCGTAAAAATTTTGATGCTTCGGAAATTGTTGCCCGGATCATTGAACTATATCAGCAAAAAAATAAACTGCAAGCGCAGGCCGATCAGGCAAAAGCCGAAATGAACAAAATATCGAAGGAAATAGGTATGTTGTTCAAAGACGGTAAGCACGAAGAAGCCAACGCAGCCAAAGAACGGACCTCGGAACTCAAGGAGAACATCAAACAATACGATACCGGGTTTGCAGCCATTGAAGAAAAGGTATATCAGTTGCAGGTCCAGCTTCCGAATCTTCCGCACGAATCGGTACCTGAAGGGAAAGGTGCCGATGATAACGTAGTGGTAAAAACAGGTGGGGAAATGCCCGAAATGGCAGCCGCAGCGTTGCCACACTGGGAACTCGCAGCTAAGTACAACCTGATTGATTTTGAACTGGGCGTGAAACTTACCGGTGCCGGTTTCCCGGTTTACCGGGGGAAAGGTGCCCAATTGCAGCGTGCTTTGATTAATTTCTTTTTGGCAGAAGCATCAAAGGCAGGTTACGAAGAAGTGCAGCCTCCGTTAATGGTCAACGAAGATTCTGGTTTTGGCACCGGCCAGTTGCCCGACAAAGAAGGACAGATGTACCATGTTACCGAAGATAATCTTTACCTGATCCCGACAGCAGAAGTTCCGGTAACCAACATTTACCGCGATGTGATTCTCGATGCCAAAGACCTACCTTATAAAAATACGGCGTACAGTGCGTGTTTCCGTCGCGAGGCCGGTTCGTACGGCAAAGATGTTCGTGGTTTGAATCGTTTGCACCAGTTTGATAAAGTAGAAATTGTTCAGGTTGCACATCCCGATAAATCGTATGAAACGCTTGATCAGATGGTAGCGCATGTTGAAGGGCTGGTGCAAAAATTAGGATTGCCTTACCGCATTCTTCGTTTGTGTGGGGGCGACATGAGTTTTACTTCGGCGCTTACCTACGATTTTGAAGTATATTCGGCCGCACAGGAAAAGTGGCTCGAAGTAAGTTCAGTGTCCAATTTTGAAGCATTCCAGGCCAACCGCCTGAAATTGCGTTTTCGTGAAGAAGGTGTTAAAAAGCCGCAAATTGCACATACTTTAAATGGAAGTGCACTGGCTTTGCCGCGTATAGTAGCCGCACTGCTCGAAAACAACCAAATTCCTGAAGGAATTAAAATCCCGGAAGCATTGGTTCCGTTTACCGGTTTTGAAATGATTAATTAATAGGAAGTCATAGTATGACTCAAAGTCATGCTATGACGATTCAATAGAAAATATTTTTCAGAAAGGCTGTCAGAAATGGCAGCTTTTTTTGTATCTATACGGTTGAGATCACTCAAGATAAGACTGATGGAAGAGGTGCACAGAAAGGAATTACTGGCGGCGGTTGAGCAGCAAGTCGGACAGGTGGCCGAATTGTGTGTGGCTGCCGATGTAACACACGAAATAAAAGTACACGAAATACGAAAATCGTTTAAACGGCTGAATGCCTTGTTGAAGTTGTTTCCGGAAGAACTACAGCCCGAAGTGGACAATTTTAGAAAACCCATGCGGATTATTGCGCGGCGCCTGACACTGGGGCGCGAATCAACCGTAAACCTGCAATTATTTGATAAGTTGATTATGGAAACCGGAGGTTTGGACGAAAGCCGCAACACCGGGCTTCATACAAAACTGATTCGGGTCAACGAAGAAAGCCTTGATGAATTGGTGGTGAAGGAGAAAGTGCTCGACGATATTTTGCAACTAATGAAATTGGGGCACGAAGTTCTGCTACCCACATTAATTACAGCAAAGTACAGGGTTCTGGTTTTCAGTCAAATAAGTACAACCTTTATAAAGGGGAAGGATTGGTACCGGTTTATTGCCGGAGAGTACGATGCCGAATTATACCACAACCTTCGAAAGCTGATGAAAACCCTGTGGTACCAATCAGAGATAGAAGCCCCCGGGCAGACCGAGGTTCCGGGAACGGTGCTAGAGAAGCTTCATAATATTACCGATCAGTTGGGCGACGATCACGACTGGTATATTTTCATCAAAGAAATCAGTCGCGAGATCTACAACTTAAGCATCGACGAAATAAAAACCATAAAACTACAGGTTCGCAATATTCAGGATGAAAATCTGGAAGTTTTGAATTACAATCTGGCCGGTTTTTTTAAGCTGTCTGATGTTCAGTATATCGATCTGTTGAGGCAGCTTTAGTTTATTCCGCAATTTCCACTTTTTTAATGATGGATTTATCCTGACAATTTTCGAGCAAAGTAAGGTTATCCATACGTAAAAGCGGGTGTTTGAAATGAGGGGCAATTTCAACTAGCGGCACCAAAACAAACAAACGGTATTGAATGCGCGGATGAGGAACAATCAGCGATTTGGTTTCAAAATAAGCATCGTCAAAATACAAAATATCAATGTCCATGGGCCGCGAAGTATAACGCTCTTCATCTTCTCGAACAGGTTTCCGGCCAAACATTCCTTCAATTTCCTTTATCCTCCACAGCAATTCTTCAGCTTCCAGAATGGTTTCGATTTCCACTACCTGGTTCCAGAAATTATCGTCGGAAGAAAACCCCCAGGGCGGCGCTTCATATACCGACGATGCCCTTTGGATGGGCCCCAGTATTTTGGTAATGTATTGATGAACAAGTATGAAATTTTCTTTCTTATTCCCGATATTTCCTCCCAAACCCAGAAAAACCTTATGCATAGAATTATATCTTTGTAATGAATCGCTCTGTTTATTACCAATTGTATAAGCGATATTTTTTGAATTCGCAAAAGTATCAAACGAGAGCCACAAAAAAATAGTTTCAAACAAGAATATTGATTTTGCCTGACCACATAAACCGGAAGGTACATTTCACAAGAATTAAAAACGATATAAAACAATACAGATGAAAGAATTTTTTAAGTATGTGCTGGCAACCGTAGTTGGCTTAATAGCCGTTTCCATCATCGGAATATTTTTGATGATCATTGTATTTAGTGCCCTGGTGGCATCTACAGAAAAACAAGTTTCGGTAGCTGATAATTCAATGCTGGTAATCGACCTGACCCGCCAGGTAGTGGATCGCGCCAAAAACGATCCTTTTGAAGACATTGAATTGCCAACAATGTTTAGTACCGTAAAAACCATTGGGCTCGATAATATTACCGACGCCCTGAAAAATGCAGTTGACGACGACCGCATCAAAGGTGTTTACCTCGATTTGGCGGTTATTAACGGCGGAATGGCTTCGGTAGAAGAGATTCGTAACGCCCTGATTGCTTTCAAAGACAGTTGCGACAAACCGGTGTATGCCTGTGCCGATAAAGGTATGCTGGGGCAAAAGTCGTATTACCTGGCTACGGTGGCCGATAAAATTGTGGTGCACCCCGAAGTGTCGGTTGATTTTCGCGGGCTGGGTGGCGAAATGATGTTTTATACCCAGGCCCTGAAAAAAATAGGCGTTGAAATGCAGGTGGTCCGTCACGGAAAATTTAAAGCGGCCGTGGAGCCGTTTATGCTGAATAAAATGAGCGATGAAAACCGCGAACAACAACTTACCTACATGGGCAGCCTGTGGAACCATATGTTAAAGGGAATTTCTGAAAAACGCGGCCTTTCTGTTGAAGAACTTAACAAACTGGCCGACGAAGTCCAGTCGTTCAGCAAAGGAAGGGTAGCCGTTGAAAAAGGCCTGGTTGACGCTGCCGAATACAAAGACGAAGTGCTCGACGACCTGCGCGAAATAACCGGAATCGAAGGAACAGAAGGTGTTCCGGTTGTTGGTGTGAAAGATTATGTGAAAGCTCCTGCGTCAGGAAAAGGGAAAAAATACAGCCGGAACAAAATTGCCGTAATTTATGCCAGTGGAGAAATTGGTATGTCCTTAGGTGGCGACGAAGCCATTGAGGGAGATAAACTGGGCCGCGAAATCCGGAAAGTGCGTCAGGACAGCACTTACAAAGCCATCGTTTTACGTGTGGATTCTCCGGGAGGTGCAGTATTTGATTCGGAAACCATTTGGCGCGAAGTAAAACTGGCTGCCGACGAAAAAACAATGGTAGTGTCGTTTGGCGATTTGGCTGCCTCGGGGGGGTATTACATTTCGTGCGCTGCCGATAAAATTGTGGCCAGCCCCAATACCATTACCGGATCGATCGGGATTTTTGGCACCATCCCGAATTTTGGCGGCTTGCTCAACGACAAACTGGGCATTACCACCGATGTGGTAAAAACCAACGAGAATTCGGACCTGCTCACCCTTACCCGCCCAATGACCCCCTACGAAAACCAAATGTTGCAACGCACCATTGAAGAGGGTTACGATACCTTTATTTCGCATGTGGCCGAAGGCCGACATATGACAAAAGAAGCTGTTGACTCTATCGGGCAGGGACGTGTGTGGAGTGGTGAGAATGCGCTGGAGATTGGATTGATCGACCGGTTTGGCGGTTTACAGGATGCCATTCAACTGGCTGCCGAAATGGAAGGGCTGGAGAACTACCGCACGGTTTCGTTGCCGGCACAGGAAAGCCCCTTTGAAGAAATACTGAAAATGGGCACGGGCAGTGTCCGCGCACGTATTCTTAAAAACGAACTGGGCGATAAATACCGTTACTACGAATATTTCAAAAAAACAACAAATATGAACGGCGTAATGGCCCGCATGCCTTACGATATTTATTTGAATTAATCCGGAAGCCCGGTAATACAAAAGAGCCGTTCCTTCAAGTAAGGAGTGGCTCTTTTTTTTCGATCTTTTCCAAAGTTTCAAACTTTGGAAAAGCTCAGCGCGAGGTACTAAATCTCTTCCGGCTCATCTTTTTTGTTACGGCCTTTGCGTTGCTCCACTGTGTTGTTGTATTTCTCAACGCGCTTGTTCAGTTCTTTTATAAAACCCTCGTAAGCTTCGGGTCCGTTTACCAGTACCAGCGCATCAAGCAGGTTGGTCAGATCGCGATAGGCCACATCAACCTGCTTGCGGGCCTCTTTCATTTTCAGTGGGTTTTTGTCCGCTTCCTCGGAGTAGCGTTCGTCGAGCAGGGTTGCAAAGGCTGCGTTCCGGTTCTTCAGTTCGCTTACCCAGTCGGCAATGCCCAGTGTGGCCACATCTGCTGCATGTTGGTTTTCGAGGTCGCTCACCAGCGATTTCAGGGCAGCCGTTTCTTCGTTGTACCCTTTTACCGAAATATTCCCGAAACTATCGAGCAAAACGGTGATGCGGCGGGCAGCTTCGGCCACTTCGGGGTTAAAATGCTTTTCGGCGCCTTTTACCGTGTTTTTTAACCCGCTAAACAGCAAATCGCGTTGTGTGTCGGCATCGGCAATGGGGCCTGTAAATAAGC
>JBKEDN010000253.1:0-3591 GCA_047975435.1 Draconibacterium sp.
TTGTCCATGAAAACTAATTGTTTTAACTTTCCTTTGCATAAGTGTTCATCTTTTTGTTTTGCAAAAACTAATTTACAAAATTTGGATGCTTATGCACTTTTACAAACATACAGCCTCTCTATGCATAGAGAGGGAATGAGGGAGAGTAAGAAAATAATTGTATTGAATACAGGGATTTACGTCAGACATCTTTTCGGTTTTTTATACAAGGCAATTTCTGCGTTGGGTGTAGAAATATGCTTGCGGTTTTACATTGGTTTAAATATACGGAAATCGTCAGGTGCTCACAAGGCCAAAAAAATGTTGCTGAACATGAGTTCGATTTGCGCACCGTGATGCGTTTGTTTTTATTCAGACCTTTGCCAGCGTTCCATGGCAAGTCTCTGTTCTGCTTCGAAACCTTGCCACCGATGCGCGGCACTACTTTGTATCTGTTACAGACTCGTGCCGCTGATGCATGGCAGCCTTATGTTTGCTTGCAGAACCATCCCACGGATGCGCGGCAAGGCTTTGTAAGTGTTACAGACCCTTGCCAACGGTGCGCGGCAACACTTCGTAACGCTTGCAAAGTGTTGCCTCTGGCCGCTGGCGGCTTCTTGTAATCAGTGAGTTAGGGTGTTTTTGGTGATGGTATTTTTTGCTGAAATCTGCGCTACTAAAGGCCTCCGGCTAAAACTCATAGCTCGTGTTGTTTTATTTGGCAGTATTGCTAACTTTAAAACACCAAATAATCAAGGAACAGTATCGGCTCACACGAAACAAAAACAAACAACATGAATTACTCCTTTACGAACAAACGGCACTTAGTCGGTGGTTTTGAGATATAAAACTGAAAAACTGTACAATAAAAGCCAATTTGGCGATTATAAGAAGGTTTTTGCGTACAGCCAAACTAGTTATGCACAAATTTAAATTCGAGATGGGAAAACTAATTATACCAAATGAAATTAATATTAAAGGTCCTTGGATTTTAGATGAAAATCAACTTGAAGACCTTTCTGAAATTTTGGCTCTGATTGAAGATAAAATTAATTCTGCATTTGAGGTTGAGTTTAAAAATGAGATTGAAAGGAAAATAAATGAAAGAAGAGAATGGGATAAAAATCTTGATGAAGCAAAAATTGAAAGTGAAACATCAAATTATTATCCATATAACAATAAAGAAAAATATGCCATTTTAATTTCAAAGGATAGAAAAATAATAAAAGACTTAACAATTATTGACTTATTAAAAGACCAAAAAATTAAGGACTTTAATCCGTCAGAGTTACAAGTTGAAATTAATAAAGGGTCTAATCAATTTCGCCTTGAGATATCTTCAAGATATGATGGTGGTGAACTTCAAACCAGATTAACAATTAAAGATGAAAATTTAGCAAATGAGATAAATTATTTACTTAATAGGTGGATAAGAAAGAATCAACCAAATAATGCTATTCAAATATGGAGTTCAGTTATGCCATTTGCAGCATTTTTTTCACTTATCGCTCTATATTTCATATCGGGTTTATTTCTTTCTTCAAATATTGAAATCTACCAAAAGGCGCTTAATCAACAAGGCTTAGAACTTTTAAAGGATAGTCTTACTGACAATGAAATTTCGCAAGCAATTGAACTAATTTTAAAAAAAGAGACTGGTTATTTGCCAGAGAATTACACTAGAGAGACACAAGCAAATAGTAAAATATTAAAAATATGGTTATATGGGACAATTGTGATTTTAATGCTTGCAATTAAGCCAAAGACCACAATTAGTCTTGGAAAGAAAAAAAGAGTCGGGTGGTTTTATAAAAAATGGATTTATTTCGTCACATTTTTTGTGCCAATGACAATTATTTTGCCGATAATTCTTGAAAGAATATTTTAAAAATCAGTGCATAACAATTAAGCGTTCGGGCGGTCGGCACAGCCTGTTCCGTAGCAACGGGAGCCAAGCCTGAGCCGGGTGTTGACGAAACCGGGCTCGGTGGTACGCCAACTGCCCGGGGGATTACAAAATATTATCACAGGGTAAACATAAAACCCAACCTGAAATTCACTGAATTAAAAAGCACTAACGAATTTGATTATTCGTTTAAGAAGTGGGAAAACATTACAGGTATTTCATCGATTGACAATATGCTTGGCAAAGATTTTTATGTGAAGCTCACGGATATTTCGTTGCTGAATAACTACAGCATTTTTTTAAATAAATAGAATATTATGGCTGATAATAACCAACAAAATATAATCATTTATAAAACTGCCGATGGCAAAGCATCGGTAGCTTTGTATGCGAAAGACGGAAACATTTGGATGAGCCAAAACCAGCTTGCAGAACTTTTTGACACCTCAAAGCAGAATATAGGGCAACATGTTTTCAACATACTGAATGAAGGTGAGTTAGAAAAGAATTCAGTTGTAAAGAATTACTTTACAACTGCCGATGATGGCAAAGAATATAACGTAAGTTTCTACTCGCTGGACATGATTTTGGCAATCGGTTTTCGGGTTCGTAGCAAACGCGGTACACAGTTCAGGATTTGGGCAAACAAAAACCTGAAAGAATATATGATAAAAGGGTTTGTGATAGATGATGAACGATTGAAGAATCCGGATGGCAGACCCGACTATTTCGATGAATTGTTGGAACGGATTCGGGATGTCCGAGCATCGGAAAAACGTTTTTACCAAAAGATCAGGGACTTGTTTGCACTTAGCAGCGATTATGATGCAGACGATAAATCAACACAAATGTTCTTTGCCGAAACACAAAACAAACTTCATTATGCTGTAACCGGACAAACCGCCGCCGAGTTAATAATTTCAAGAGCAAATGCCGAAAAACCAAATATGAATTTAACCTCATGGAAAGGTTCAATTGCCAGGAAACAAGATATTTTCATCGCAAAAAACTACCTAACCCACGATGAAATAGATACGCTAAACCGGTTGGTTGTCATCTTCCTTGAAAGTGCCGAGCTGAGAGCCAAAAACCGACTGGACATTACAATTGATTTTTGGCGTGAGAATGTTGACAGAATACTCGATTTTCAGGACAAAAAAATATTGATAAATGCTGGTTCGATAAGCAAGGCTGAAATGGAAAAACAGGTAAGCAAAGTTTACGCTGAATTTGACCAGAGACGAAAAGAATACGAAGCACTTCAAGCGGACAATGAAGATTTTGAAGAATTAAAAAAATTAGAGCAGGAGATTAAAAGCAAAAAGAAAGAATAATTGCCAACGCTTCGTAGTCAAGCACATTTGCAGGTCGAAGCAGCCAGCGCAAAACCAAAACCTGCAAAAAAGCTCGCCTACCCTAACGCACGGCAGACAGACAGTTGAAAATTGAAACATAAAATGACTGGAAAAAAACACACCAGTTGCTAACAATTAAGCGTTCGGGTGGTCGGCACAGCCTGAACCGGGTGTTGACGAAACCGGGTTTGACCCCTTGCTGTTGCGCGTTTCTATTGCGTTCCTGTTTTAAATTAATTGAATTAGGCATTTAAGCAATAAATTTTGTACGGCAACGGCTCTGCTTTGACCATCCTGCGCAGAAGGTTGTCAAAGATGCCATCCTTCATGTTGCTCCGGTTGAAACGGTAA
>JBKEDN010000254.1:0-10417 GCA_047975435.1 Draconibacterium sp.
TTACCGTTTCAACCGGAGCAACATGAAGGATGGCATCTTTGACAACCTTCTGCGCAGGATGGTCAAAGCAGAGCCGTTGCCGTACAAAATTTATTGCTTAAATGCCTAATTCAATAAATTAATTAAATAAAAAGCCGGGTATGCTGAATTCTGTTGTTTTCGGATACCCGGTTTCTGTTTTAAAAAAGAGTTACAAAAATTGTATATTCGCCAAAAATTTAAGTCATGTTAAAGGGAATATTAGCGATCTCTGGTCATTCAGGATTATTTAAAATGGTGGCCGAAAGTAAAAACAATATAATTGTTGAGTCATTGGACACCGGAAAGCGTATGCCTGTGTATTCTACAGCAAAGGTTTCTGCCTTGGAAGATATTGCCATCTACACGCAGGAAGAAGATGTGCCGTTAAAAGATATATTCAAAACCATTTCGGAAAAAGAAGAAGGTGGCACAGCCATTTCTGCTAAAGCTTCGGGCAATGAGCTAAAGAAATACTTTGAGGAGGTTTTGCCGGAATATGATAAGGAAAGGGTGTATGTATCAGATATAAAAAAAGTAATATTATGGTACAATACACTTCAGGAAAAAGATTTACTGGATTTTTCCGAGCCTGAAGATGAAAACACTGAAGAGTCAGGAGAAAAGGAATAACTATTTACATCAGAAAAGGCGGTAATTACCGCTTGTATTTTTATCTCCTTTTTGCTGGTGTTTATCCAAAAGAATTTCAAAAAGTTTTGCAGTGGCGAAGGCATCGCCGGCAGCGCGGTGTCTTCCGTTTATTTCAATTCCCAGTTCAGAACACAATTTACCAAGTGAATAAGAGCGGTGTCCCGGTAAGAGCTTTCTGGAAAGCTGAACGGTACACAAGGTTTTGCTTGTATAATGGTACCCGAGTCGTGCAAATTCTTCACGGATATAGTTGTAATCAAAACTCACATTGTGTGCTACAAATGTTCTTCCCGCGGTCATCTCAACAATCTTTTTGGCCACCTGATAGAATTTAGGTGCTATCGAAACCATTTCATTATTGATTCCGGTTAAATCTGTAATAAAATAAGGAATATCCATTTCCGGGTTAATCAGTGTTGAAAATGAATCAGTTATGCGTTGTCCGTTATGCTGAATAACAGCAATCTCTGTTATTTTTCCGTACTTCGCGCTATTGCCTGTTGTTTCTATATCAATTATTGAAAACAAAATGTTTAATATTGTGAGTTTATATAATATTAATGTTTAATTTTGTTAAAAAATCTTTTGTAAAAATACACAGTAACTAAGTGTTACTTTTTTGTAAGATTGAAATTAATTTTTAAATTGCCTCTAGAATTCAAAGAAATCAATAATAAACTGTTAATTATGAAAAAATTTACTCTTTTCTTTTTTGCGTTGGTATTTGCAGCAGGAGCTATAATGGCGCAGAATTCGGATAAAAAATGGGCGATAGGTCTTGGACCCGGGCTCGATTACAACCTGGAGACTGAGTCTTCTGGCTTTCTTGCCGATTTGTATCTAAGCCGTTATTTAAGCCCACGGTTCGATTTAATGTTAGACAACAGATTGTCGTTCAAAAGTCCCGGGATTGATGTTTTTAATCCCTTATTGAACCTGCGTCTTAAACTCTTTAACGAAGATATGGGCATTCAGCCATACTTGTTTGGTGGTGTAGGTTACATGTGGGATAACTCCGATAATGGTGTAAACTTCGATGCAGGTGCCGGATTAAAATTCCCGATTAGCCCGAACACATCTTTGTTTGTTGCCGGATCTTATGTTGCCGGTGTTGACGGTACGAGAACTGTAAATAATGTTCCGACCGCTGTAAATGATGATCACGTTATGGTAACAAGTATTATCGAATTTGCTTTTGGAGCAGGTAAAGATAGTGACGGTGACGGAGTAAAAGACAGAAAAGATGAATGTCCTGATACACCTCCCGGTGTAGAAGTAGATGAAAAAGGATGTCCGCTGGACCGTGATGGTGACGGTGTTCCTGATTACAAAGATGAATGTCCGGATGATGCCGGCCCAGCTTCATTGAATGGCTGTCCTGATAAAGATGGTGACGGTATTGCTGATAAAGATGACGACTGTCCTGATGTTGCCGGATTGGCTAAATTTAATGGCTGTCCTGACACTGACGGTGACGGCGTTCCGGATCCAAAAGACAAATGTCCGGATACACCAAAAGGATGTGCTGTTGACGCTGACGGTTGTCCACTTGATTCTGATGGTGACGGTGTAATTGACTGTGAAGACAAATGTCCACAGGAAGCTGGCCCTGCCTCTAACAATGGTTGTCCTGATTGGGCAGAGCTTCAAATCCCAACTGTTTACTTTGATTTTGATAAATCAAGTTTAAGACCAGAGGCACAAGCCGAACTTGATAAAGTTGCTTCTCAATTAAGTGCAGCCAAAGAATACGATATCGTAATTGGCGGGCACACTGATAATATTGGTACTGAAGCTTACAATATGAAGTTATCTGAAAGACGTGCACAGGAAGTAGTGAAATATTTACTGAAAAAAGGAGTAAATAATGCTTACGTTGGTTCTAACTACTATGGTGAGTCTAAACCAGCAGTTGCGAATGATTCAAAAGCTCACAGACAAGAAAACAGAAGAGCTGAATTCGAAGTAGCAAAAATCAGGAAATAATAAGTTTTCGAGATATTACAAAAAGCTCTGTCAAACGGCAGAGCTTTTTTTATGCTTTAAAGCCAAGTCTTCTTTGGGCTTAAAATGTTATATTTGCGTACTCAAAATTTCACCATCATGAGTATTGAAAAGATCATTCAGAATGCAACCGTTGAGTCATTAAAAGAACTATATAATGCAGAAATTGAAGTTAATCAGGTACAGGTTCAGAACACACGTAAAGAGTTTGAAGGAGATGTAACCATTGTAGTATTTCCGTTTTTACGGGCATCAAAGAAATCGCCGGAGTTAACAGCAAATGATCTTGGATCCCATTTAACAGAAAAAGTTTCCATTGTTGATTCATTCAATGTGATCAAAGGGTTTCTTAACCTGGTAATCAACAATGATTACTGGTTAGGAGTATTGCACGAAATATATAAAAACAGCGAATATGGAACCAAAATAGTTACCGATGATTCTGAACTGATGATGGTTGAATATTCATCGCCAAACACGAACAAGCCGCTTCACCTGGGACATATACGTAATAATTTGCTGGGGTATTCAATTTCCGAGATTGCAAAAGCAAATGGGAAAAAGGTGGTGAAAACCAATATTGTAAACGACCGCGGAATTCATATCTGCAAATCGATGTATGCCTGGCAAATGTGGGGAGAAGGGAAGACTCCCGAAAATTCAGGAATGAAAGGGGATCATTTGGTTGGCGAGTTTTATGTTGAATTTGATAAACATTACAAGGCCGAAATTGCAGAGTTGGTTGAAGGAGGCATGTCGAAAGAGGAAGCAGAGAATCGGGCACCATCGATTATTGCCGCCAGGGAAATGTTACGTAAGTGGGAAGCCAGGGACGAAGAGACTGTGAAGCTTTGGAAAACGATGAATGGCTGGGTTTATGAAGGTTTTGACGTTACATACAAAAATCTTGGAGTTGATTTCGACAAAATATACTATGAATCGGAAACCTACCTGGTTGGGAAAGACGAAGTTTTACGTGGCTTGAAAGAAGGGATTTTTACGCAAAAAGAAGATCAATCCGTTTGGGCCGATTTGACCGAAGACGGTTTGGATCAGAAATTACTCCTTCGCAGCGATGGAACCTCAGTTTATATGACCCAGGATATTGGTACAGCCAAAATGCGTTTCAATGATTATTCAATTGATAAAATGGTTTATGTGGTTGGCAACGAGCAGAATTACCATTTTCAGGTTTTAGCTATTTTACTGGATAAACTTGGGTTTGAGTGGGGAAAAGACTTGTATCATTTTTCGTACGGGATGGTGGAATTACCATCAGGTAAAATGAAATCGCGTGAAGGAACGGTGGTGGATGCCGACGATTTAATGGACGGAATGACCGAAGTTGCCCGTAATATGTCGAAGGAATTAGGAAAATTGGAGTCACTCTCCGGAGAAGAAGCTGAGAAAACATTCCGGATGATTGCTTTGGCTGCCTTAAAATATTTTATCCTGAAAGTTGATCCGCGTAAAAATATGATGTTTAATCCGGAAGAATCGATCGATTTTAACGGAAATACCGGACCCTTTATTCAATATACCTATGCCCGCATTCAGTCCGTGCTTCGAAAGGCAAGCGAAAAAGGATTTGAAATTAATACAAGTCTTCCGGTAGCCGAAATGTCGGTGAAAGAGAAGGATCTGTTAAAACGTCTGGCCTTATTTCCATCAGTGGTGCAGGAAGCCGGAGATAATTACAGCCCTGCGGTAATTGCCAATTATTGTTACGAGTTGGTAAAAGAGTTTAATCAGTTTTATCATGATCATTCTATTCTTGGAGAAGATGATCAGAATATCGTGAACTTCAGATTGATTCTCGCATCTTCCGTTGCCCGGGTTGTTCGGAAAGGAATGGAACTACTGGGAATTGAAATGCCGGAAAGGATGTAAAAAAAAGGGAGGCGAACCTCCCTGAATTTCTTTTTGTCTTTGTCGCTATAATTGATTTAATGGTAAAACGGGGTTTGCGACGTCCTTCCTTACACTATGAAATACGATAAAACAGTAAAAGGTAACCCCGGGAAGCCTTAGTAAATCGTAATTTTTACTCGATATAAACCAAATAAAGCTTCATATTTTGGGGTAACTATATGATTTTTGATGAGTTACGAATAATTAATTTTGTAGGCATGGTTATCGTTTCAAATGCAGTGGTGCTTTCTTTTTGGTTGATCTGGCGGATTAGTAGCTCAGCAGCTTTTCGACCCATTTCAAAACCGGGTTGTTGTATGGTGCTTATTGAGGGGGTAACAACCTCTGAAAAAGGTTCGTTACTAAAACCAACAATCGCTATATCTTCAGGGACTCTTAAACCTTTTTCGCGCAAATAAATAATTGAACTGAGGGCTGTTGTATCGTTGGCACAAAAAATTGCATCAGGGTGAAGGTTGGTATCAACCAATTTTTTGATTGCATTTGTTCCATCTTTTCTTGTCAGGCTATTATAAACAATCAGGGAGTCACTTGCCTGAAGGCCTGCTTCTTTCAAGGCTTTAAAGTAGCCTGCCTGTCTATTCCTGTATATTTTTAGATTGAGGGGACCGCCAATCATGGCAATTCTTTTTCGCCCCTGTTTAATCAAATGTTTAGTGGCAAGATAGCCTCCTGCCATATCGTCAACAACAATCTTATGAGCATCAATTTCATCAACAATACGGTCAAAAAATATAAGCGGTATATGTCTGTCTGAGAATAGCTTGATATGATCATGTGTTTTTGTTCCCATTCCAATAGAAAGAATCAATCCATCTACACGGTTGGCAAAAAGAGCATGTGCGATCTTACTTTCTTTTTCAAAATTATCATTCGATTGCGAAATTGTTACGGCAAAGCCCTGTTCGTATGCAATCTCTTCAATTCCGCTAATAACCGATGAGAAAAAGTGCCGGTTTATTAACGGGACAATAACTCCAATGGTATTGGTTCTTTGGGTTCTGAAGTTAGCGGCCAGAATATTGGGGCGATATCCCATTTCGGTGGCTGCCTTCTTTATTTTGTTACGCGTAGCCTGGCTTATCAGCGGATTGTTATTGAGTGCTCTCGAAACGGTTGATGCTGAAATGTTCAAAGCTTTTGCTATGTCGTGTATTGTTGTTTCCTGCTGGTTACTCATACTTATTTATTTAACGGTAAAGTTAAAAATATTTTGCTTTTAATGCAATCGATTGCATTGTCCCGAAATTATAGTTACATTTGTAGCTAATCTTATTCTTTGTTAATGAACAAGATCAATTTTTCTTATTTAAAGAGGGGAAAAATCAGACAAAGAAAAATAGAAAAGTTAATATCAAAAAGGAAAAAATATGGCAACAATTTATGAAGCACGTTATGCTTATCATCCCGATGATTTTAAGTCGTACGATACCGAGAAAATCAGAAAAGAATTTTTAGTGGAAAAACTGATGGATCCGGGAAATATCCGGTTGGTGTACTCATCGATCGAACGTTATATTGTTGGAGGTGCGGTACCGGTAAATGAGCCACTGCCGCTGGAGCCCATCGATTTATTAAAGGCCGGGTATTTCTGCGAACGCCGCGAAGTGGGTGTAATCAATGTGGCCGGCCCGGGTGTTATAGTGGTTGACGGACAGGAGTACAAAATGGATTTCAAAGATGCCTTGTACATCGGAAAAGGAAGTAAAGAAGTTGTATTTAAATCAGATGATGCTGAAAATCCGGCGCATTACTATATTAATTCGGCCCCCGCGCATAAAGAGTTTCCTACAAAACAGGTTACATTAGGAGAAGCAAATGTGTTGCATCTTGGTGCGCTGGAAACCTCCAATGAAAGAAATATTAACCAGTTGCTAATCAATAGTGTGGTTGAAACTTGTCAGCTACAAATGGGAATGACCGAATTGAAAACCGGAAGTGTTTGGAATACAATGCCTCCGCATCAGCACAGTCGCCGTAACGAAGTTTATTTTTACTTCAACGTGCCCGAAGGCCAGGCAATTTGTCATTTTATGGGCCAACCCAACGAAACACGTCATATTTGGATGCACAACGAACAAGCAGTGATCTCGCCCGAGTGGTCGATTCACTCTGCCGCCGGAACCAGCAATTATATTTTTATCTGGGGTATGGCAGGCGAAAACCTTGACTATGGAGATATGGATGTAATCGCTCCAACAGATTTACGTTGATATTGAAAAATCAAGGTATTGATCTTTGGACTTTAAACTAAAAACTTTAAACTCAATTATGATACAGGAATTATTTGATTTAAGCGGAAAAGTTACTCTGATAACCGGAGGAACGCATGGAATTGGAATGGCCATTGGAAAAGTACTCGGACAGGCCGGTGCCAGGATTTGTGTTAACGATATTTCAGAGGAAAAACTGGAAAGCTGTAAAGCAGAATATGCAGAAGTAGGTGTAGATGTTTATACCCTGAAATTTGATGTTACCAACGAAGAGGAAGTAGATAAAGGCATTTCGCAAATAGAAGCTGAAGTGGGAACGGTAGATATTCTGGTAAACAATGCCGGAATTATCAAGCGTATTCCAATTCTGGATATGCCCGTGTCAGACTACAAACTGGTACTCGATATCGACCTGGTGGCACCACTTATTGTTTCCAAACGGGTAGCTCCAAAGATGATTGAAAAACGCTCGGGAAAAATCATCAATATGTGTTCGATGATGAGTGTTTACGGGCGTAATTCTGTTTCTGCCTATGCTTCTGCAAAAGGCGGTTTAAAACTTCTGACAGCTAATATGACCTGCGAATGGGCCAAGTACAATATTCAAATTAACGGAATTGGCCCGGGATATATTGCTACGTCGCAAACCGCACCAATTCGCGAAGGCGGCCATCCGTTTAACGATCTGGTAATGACACGTACACCGGCCGGACGTTGGGGCGAACCTGAAGATATTGGGAACGCAGCCTTGTTCCTGGCTTCAAAGGCCAGCGATTTTGTAAACGGTCATGTACTTTATGTTGATGGCGGAATTCTTGCCAATTTTGGATATGTAAAAGGCGAAAACGATCTTTAATAGATTGGTTACAAGTATATTATTTAAAACCGTTTCTTCATTTCTATACGACTTGTAGAAGCGGTTTTTTATATCTTTTTATCTACGCCTAATCCTTCCCATTTCTCAATTTTTTCCTATTTTTGCACCTCATTTTCAAAAGAATTAAAAGCATGTTTGAGAATTTAAGTGACAGGCTGGAACGGTCCTTTAAAATGTTAAAGGGTGAGGGGAAGATCACCGAAATCAATGTGGCAGAAACATTGAAAGATATTCGTCGTGCCTTGCTGGATGCTGACGTTAACTTTAAAATTGCCAAAAAGTTTACTGATGATGTAAAGCAGAAAGCACTTGGACAGGACGTATTAACAGCGGTGAAACCGGGACAGTTGATGGTTAAAATCGTTAAAGACGAGCTGGCATCGCTTATGGGTGGTACCTTTACTGACATTCAGTTAAAAGGGAAACCGGCAGTCATTTTAATGTCTGGCCTTCAGGGATCGGGAAAAACTACATTCTCGGGTAAGCTGGCCAACATGCTGAAAAAGAAAAAAGGCCGTCATCCGATGTTGGTTGCTGGCGACGTTTATCGTCCGGCAGCGATTGAACAGTTGAAAGTACTTGGCGAACAGATCGGTGTTCCTGTTTACACGGAAGAAGGAAACATGGACCCGGTGAAAATTGCCAAAGCAGCGATTCAGGAAGCCAGAGCCAAAGGCCATGATGTTGTGATTGTGGATACTGCAGGTCGTTTGGCGGTTGATGAGCAGATGATGAAAGAAATTGCTGCCATTAAATCAGCCATTAATCCGGATGAGATTCTTTTTGTGGTAGATTCAATGACCGGTCAGGATGCCGTAAATACTGCCAAAGAATTTAATGACAGGCTTGATTTTGACGGAGTTGTTCTTACCAAACTCGATGGTGATACCCGGGGAGGAGCTGCACTTTCGATCCGCTCGGTAGTAGAGAAACCTATTAAGTTTGTTGGTACCGGCGAAAAACTCGAAGCTTTGGATGTTTTTCACCCTGATCGTATGGCCGACCGTATTCTGGGGATGGGAGACATTGTTTCGCTGGTTGAAAAAGCACAGGAACAGTTTGATGAAGAAGAAGCCAAACGCCTTCAAAAGAAACTGGCAAAGAATACGTTTAACTTCGACGACTTCCTGAAACAAATTGCCCAGATCAAAAAAATGGGTAATTTGAAAGATGTGGTAGGGATGATTCCCGGAATGGGGAAAGCGATTAAGAATATGGATATCGATGATGATGCTTTCAAGCACATTGAGGCGATTATTTATTCTATGACACGTGAAGAGCGCGAAAATCCTGCAATTATTAACGGCGGTAGAAGAAAACGTATTGCCAATGGTTCAGGAACCGATATTCAGGAAGTGAACCGTCTGTTAAAACAATTCGACGAAACCCGGAAAATGATGCGGATGGTTTCGCAAGGGAAAAATGTACAACGCATGATGGCCGGGATGCAGCAGCGTGGACGCAGATAAACATCGTGATTAAAAGAATACGGAAAAGGAATTCTTTTCGAAATAAAATCAGAAGTAATGGAATTGATTGACGGAAACAAAATTGCAGCAGAAATTAAGGCGGAAATTGCCGAAGAAGTAAAAGCCATTGTCGCGAATGGTGGAAAACAACCGCATTTGGCAGCTATTCTTGTTGGGCACGACGGTGGCAGCGAGACTTATGTAGCCTATAAAATCAAAGACTGCGAAGCAGTGGGCTTCAAGTCGTCAATGATTCGTTATGAAGATGATGTTACCGAAGAAGAACTGCTGGCCAAGGTGGATGAACTAAACAACGATAAAGACCTTGATGGATTTATCGTGCAGTTGCCTTTGCCAAAACATATTTCGGAGCAGAAAGTGATTGAAGCGATCGATCCGAAAAAAGATGTTGATGGTTTTCATCCGATCAATGTGGGTCGGATGGTGATTGGGCTGCCTTCATTTGTTTCGGCTACACCATATGGAATTGTAGAACTTCTTAAACGCTATAAAATTGAAACCAACGGTAAAAATTGCGTGGTTTTAGGCCGCAGCAATATTGTTGGCCGGCCAATGAGTGTTTTAATGTCGCAAAAGGCGATTAATGCTACAGTAACGGTTGCGCACAGCCGTACTCAAAACCTGAAAGAAGTTTGCCGAAATGCCGATATTCTGATCGTGGCAATGGGGGTTCCTGAATTTGTAAAAGGCGACATGGTAAAAGAAGGTGCTGTTGTTATTGACGTAGGAACAACCCGTGTAAAATCGGATAAAACCAAATCGGGGTGGAAACTCAAAGGCGATGTGTTGTTTGATGAGGTAGCACCCAAATGCTCGTTTATTACTTCTGTACCCGGAGGTGTAGGGCCAATGACCCGAACCTCTTTGCTTTTGAATACTTTGCTATCAGCTAAAAAGGAAATTTATAAGTAACCCCCAGAGTAGCTATATTATTAAAATTCCGGAAGTAGTTGAAAAAACTGTTTCCGGAATTTTTTTTGTTTCTGTATTTCAGGTATTAATAAATTTTTTGAACATAGAATCATAATAAGATATTTTCTTTTTACTATATAAGGCCGAGAAGGCTCATTTTTAGATGGATTGTTTATAAATAGAATAAAATGATTTGACTGCTTATCTCCTTGGGTCAAGTTGTTTTTGTAATATCATTAAATGTAACTGGTGCTGTATCTACGGCTTGTTGCATCAAGCGATAAAATAGTTTTCCTCGGTATGTTGATAGCTTCCGG
>JBKEDN010000317.1:0-2354 GCA_047975435.1 Draconibacterium sp.
AAACTGTTTGTCCCTGTTGCTTTGTATCTTGTCCTCATTGTATAAGAATATGCTCCTAAGATACTATTTACTATTATAATAGGCTGATTGGTAGATTTTTAATTTTTAGAGGTTTCCATAATTACAATTTAAAAATTAAAGGATGACGCTGTCCCAAAAGCCTGATACAACATCATTCTGAACTTACTCCAGAATCCGTACCAGGCGATTTCCAGCCATCTAAAGATCCTGAAACAAGTTCAGGATGACAAAACAAGAAAAATGATACGGATTTAAGCACACAAATCGTTTGTTATTTTTGATTGCAATGCTCAATTATTCTGATAACATCATTCAAATTCTGTAAACTAAGTTTGTTTGATTTCACAAAAGCGTCGAGCTCCTTTTTATCGCTGCCATAAATTTTCCCAATTTGCTTTATGTTCGACAAACTTTTAAAATTCTTTTCATCTTTCACGTAATACAGATGACTCGGCACCAAATCAAATTCCTCGTTAATACTCAGGCTTGTTGCCTGTTTATCGTAACCGCGCGGCAGATTATTTACCGGTTGTACCGACGATGTATTGGA
Organism: Draconibacterium sp.; assembly: GCA_047975435.1. Lineage (GTDB taxonomy): Bacteria > Bacteroidota > Bacteroidia > Bacteroidales > Prolixibacteraceae > Draconibacterium. The sequence goes on from JBKEDN010000317.1 coordinate 572, forward strand.
AGTTCCGCCATAGGCTGTTCCTTTTCCTTTCGACATCAGCTGATTACGATTTCTTTTATAAATAAGTACCGCAGCTGTATCTATTTTTTCAAGGAAAACCCCCTTCTCCAACCATTCAAATTCAACTCCGTTAATCTCTATTTCCGAAATTAATTCAGGTGAAGCGAGGATCATAATATCATCACCGTTTTTAAATATCATTTGTTCGCCGTAGGTATCGTAATTAAGCATGGCAGTTGTTTGAGTGCCATCCTTAAAAAAAACAGCTCCTTGCGTAAAATCGGGAAAGAGCAAGCGGGTATTTTTGTCTGATTGCCCCAATGAGGCAAAAACCAGAAAAAAGAATGTGACGAATAAAAGTGTTTTCATTTCAAATCAGTTTTCAGTTATACAAGCTTTTTCAAAACCGTCAATATCATTATTTCCTTTTCAAAATTTCCATACCAAACCCGGGGGCATCAGAAGGAATAAGTTTTCCATCATCCAGATGGTAGGTACCAAAATCGATATCGTCTGATACACAGGTAACACCTTCAATGGTAACCGTATTTCCATAAGCGCCGGCCAAATGTGCCACTGCATTGGTTTTTAACTGTGCCCCCCAGGCATGAGGCGAAGCCAGAATATCCATTTTCTTTAGCTCCGGCATAATCTTTCGCCAGCCTGTAAAGCCCAAATCCTGAATGTCAGTGAGGTGAACATCGATAAGTTTTTGTTCTTCCAAATGGCGTAAAAATACCTGATCGGGCCCGGCTTCTCCATCGGCAAGTAAGGTAGAAATACCACGGTCCTCCAATATCAATTTTAGTTTTTTGTAATCCTCAATTGTTTCGCGAAACGGCTCTTCTATCCAAAACAAGTTTATGCCTTCAATCCCCTTCAAATACCTTTCAAATTCATCTACCGGATAACCATCATTCCCGTCCACCAGAATATCGCAATCGGGAAATGCAGCAGCAACCAACTTTGTAACCTCAATGTCGCGCCGAATGCCGGCTTCTTTTGGCATCCACTTGTTTCCCCTGCCAATTTTAAGTTTAAATTGACGGTAACCCAAATCATAATCAAACTGGCATTCTTTTAAAATGATATCAGTCCCCAGTGCTTTGTTGTAAAAAGGAGTTAAATCGTCGAAATAGATCATTCCGCTGTAACAAGGCACAATTTCTGGTTTATCGGCCCCCATTAATTTGTACACCGGTTTATTCAGGATTTTTCCGGCCAGATCGTGTAAAGCCACATCGCAAAAAGCGGCTTTGCTATCGGTTAACCCTACTCCCGGGGCAAATAAATCGGAAACTTTTTTCCCCTCCACATAAGCTGCCACTTCCTTTTCGGAGTGCCCCCAAAGTACCACGCCCCACCCTGTTGCTCCTTTGTTGGTCGTTAGTTCACACACCGTTTCGTCGTAGCCCCAGCCGTGGTTTCCCCTGATTGCATTTTTCCCAACATAACGAGGATAATTGATCCGCACTTTTCTGACTGTCAGCTTTTCGATTATATGTGTTTCCAGCTCCCGATCCGACGAGTTCCAGTCTAAAGATGCACTAAAAAGCGGATTGCTCAACATAACTGCAGCAGCTCCTCCACTCATTTTTTGAATAAAATTCCGTCGTCTCATTGATTTAGTTTTAAGATGAAAAAGTGATTCAGTATTTATTCATACTGCTTATCTCCTTGGGTCAAGTTGTTTTTGTAATATCATTAAATGTAACTGGTGCTGTATCTACGGCTTGTTGCATCAAGCGATAAAATAGTTTTCCTCGGTATGTTGATAGCTTCC
>JBKEDN010000078.1:0-10943 GCA_047975435.1 Draconibacterium sp.
ACTGTTTGTCCCTGTTGCTTTGTATCTTGTCCTCATTGTATAAGAATATGCTCCTAAGATACTATTTACTATTATAATAGGCTGATTGGTAGATTTTTAATTTTTAGAGGTTTCCTTAAAATTAAGACTTGTTTTTTCTATGTCGTTTTTTGAAAAACTGGCACCTGTTTTCATTGTTCTTTCTCCCGGTTTGGTGTGAATCTTTCGTCCCACAACACGCTTACTTTAAAGCAGATATTTTTATCTTCACCATAATTGCTCCTGGTTTTTAATTGCAGCGAGTACCGAAACGGATCACGTGCTTCAAACCAGGAACTTATTGTTTGCCATAACCCGGCCAATCCCGATTTTCGTTTCTGTTCTTCCCCCAGTTTCGAGGGGCGCGACTCCCAGCGAATGTCAATCTGGTTCCACCACTTTCCGTAATGCGCCGAAGTTTTGGTAATTTTAGATTTTGAGTTTCCGTAGGTACTTACAGCGATTGCATGCAACAACGAATATTTTCCTTCTCCTTTTTCACCCTGCACATAAGCCATAATTTCAAAGGCATTGGCTCCGTTTAGCATTTTGTCACCAAATACATTGTGCCAAAGCCCGTCGGCTTTCAATTCGCCCTGCAGGTAATTTCCCGTTCTGCCTTCCGACGCAATAATTCCTTTTACATCCAGTTTTTCCTCCGGAGTTGTTGTTCCCAGCCCAATATTATAACTGTCTTTCTGGATATAAAAAGCCGGTTGAAGCGGAGTTGCCGGTTCATCCTCTTCGTTTTCGTCGCGAAACGAAGCGATTTTATGAATATAAATACCGCCTTTGTCCTTTTGCGTGAGAAACAGTCCCCAGGTAGCTTCCGGATCGTCTTTATCCTGAAAAAAACTGAGCAAACGGTTCTCTCCGTTGTCAGACGGATAAATCATCAGGCCCTTTTCGTTGATATCAAGTTTATCGTCGGCCTTGTTAAAGGTTGAATCGATCAACTTCTCAAATGCATCCTGGCCGGGAAGGCTTCCACGGGTAAAAAAGCTTTTGAGTTGTTTCCTATCCGTTATGTTTTTTTGATTCATCATAGCGCTTTATGTATAATTTCCCTTTCCGTCGCTGATTACAAAATCTGCTTCCACCGCCAGGTCGCCAATCCCGGATTGCTGCGGCTTATGAACATCCTCATAGCTGATCACCGTGATTTGATGTTCGGGTGCTGAAGTCAGGATTGCGTAAGGCGATATGGTGCGGAGGTCATTTATTCTCCGTATCAGAGCCGTATCAATTATTTTGTACCGGCCCAAAACTTCAACCAGTTGCAAAACCGAAAATTCGGTTACAAAATCAACATACGGGCGACTTTCAATAAAATTTATCAATTCGGTTTTTGAGAACGATTCATCAAAACCTTTGTCCATAAACTGATTTTTGATGTCGGGCGACAGGTATTGGATCAACTCGTTGTTAAGTGTGGTTTTCAGGTAGCCGGCTTTTATTGGGTCATTAAACCTGACCTTGCACTTTATTTTCAGCATTTCATAAATCGGGTTCGATACTTCTGCTTTTACCCAGGGCGACAAAAATTGCGTGATGTACTGTTTTACATTTAAAAGAGTGCTGTAATCTACTTTATTACTTTGCGGGTTTCCTGCGTTTTCAGATTTGTTTTTTGGAATCAGAACAATCTGAAGATTACTACCGCTTACCAGCTCTTTGGGATGTGTGCTGCGGCCATAAGAACGTACTTTTTCGATTTGCGGAAATTTATCCAGGATCAGGCGTTCGATATCCCAGTTTGTAATCGCCCGTTTTTTGTGCCGCAACATTTCACTCGTTTTGTAATAAAACGAGGTTTCGTTGTTTTGTTTACCGGAAGTTTGCAGCGCAAAAAGGCCTTTTATTTCTGAAATCCCCGGTTTGGAATCAAAGGTAGTTTTTGATTTTTTTTGTTTTTCGTCCGAAACTGCATGTCTGGTTTCAAGCTGTTCATTTGAAACGATTTGAAGCGCCTGCGGAAAAATACGCCGTATCCTCGAATTAATGTCGGGCGAACGGGAATACGATGCTTTGATCCAGAATTTACCTGCCGGCATTCTTGAATTAGCTGTTTGAATGAGGCCCGGAAGTTTTATTCGGATGACACCGGATTTCAATAATCCGTTGGTGCTGTCTTCCAAAATATTGTCGTGCAGGGATATCCACTCATTATTATTCAGGTACTGCCAGTCAACCTGCGGAGGTTTGATAACGGTGTGATTGTAAACCGCCGCCTGAAGATCAAAACCAATATTCAGAACTTCGTTCGACGTTGCTTTTGTCAGGCCAAGCAATAAATTTCCCTTGTCGGTTATTTGCGGTAAAAAATAAGATTGAGCTTTTACCGGCCCCGGGAAAACCTGGACTTTTCCAAACGGATGAATGTGTACAATTTTAATATCAGCCGATTTATTGTCCAGTTTCCGGTGCATAATTTCCCTGGCTACGTTTTTATACCGAAGCGTTAATTTCTCGATCATCGGAGTAAATGGCTGACTGGGTAAGGGAGCGGTGTTTCGTTTAAACCGGCTTCGTGCCAGGGCGGCATTGGCATAAATTCCGGGGAATTGTTTGTGCCCAAAGACAAATCCGGAGCCCGAAAGCTCGAGTAACAGCGATTGCAACTTCTTGTTACCTGATGGATTGATCTGCTGGTCAAAATTCAGGTTCCCGAGGTTAATTTTTATTTCTGTGGAGGACAAAAGAAAGTCATTCTCTGTTTCAAATAATTTTTCTTCCTGGAGCTTTACCCCGGACCGGTCGTTGCTTTGACTGCTTTGTTTTATTTTAACCATGAATTGGTCATTGGAAACCTCCGAAGGATAACTCCGGTAATATTCGGTAAATCCTCCGTTCATCAGCGGAAGCCCCAGCCAGTTAATTTTTACATCCAGTTCTGTCAGGTTTTGTTGCAGAACAAACGGATTCTGAATTCTAAGAAAGCTGCCTAAAACGGGAGCCGTTCCAAAAGGTGCAAACGGAATTGAACTGTTGAGATTTCCCAAAGATGTTGTCAGCATGAGTTTACTTACTTCGTCAACTTCGGTCTCAATCATTACATCTTCCATTACCATTTTACGCAGAATCCGGTAAGGATGGTAGCGTGCATTGTTATTCAACATTACCTTTACGCAGGGCCAAACCGTATTGTAAGCGCCTTCATGAATTTCGGAATTGAAGGGAATTAACGTTTGTTCCTGATCGATAAAAGGAATGGTAATAGTAAGTGAAGATTTGGCACGGTTGATCTGTACTTTTATGTGTTCCGGCTCCGACCATCCTTCCTGCGAGGTGATAAAAACCTGAAAAGCTTCTGAAAAAAACTGGGAAACAATCTTCTCCCTGAATTTACCGGATTCTGTTTTATGTTGTTTTTCCAGCAGTTCGTCGTAAATCAGGCCATTAAACAGTGATTTTGATTCGCTCCACGATTCGGATGTAAATTTCAGAATGATGCTGACGGTTTGATTGCCTTTTTCAAGAATCAGTGCCGGAGATGAAAACAGAATGCCCACATTGCCCGGTTCCACTTCTTCGCTTAAAAGTGTTTTTTCTTCGCCAAAAGTTGCGGGTAATATTTTATCGTTTTCCAGAAGATTGATTTTATCCGAAAGTACATCGGTTTGAAACAAAAGATTGATTGAAAAGTTGTTGTTTTCGGATTGTTGTCCAAAAGGATGGTAGTCGCTGATAAATAGCGTTTTAATGTCTGATATCTCTGTTTGTGTTATCCGGTATTCAGCGTTTGTTTTAAATGAATAACTGCTTTGGTCCGGGATTGTTACGTTGAATAATTCACCTTCCGGAAAGTCCTTGAAATCGATTCCTTGCTGAAGTTTCAACCCAATTATTGCGCTGCTGTGTGTTTGTTGTGCAGGTGTTTGTTGCAGTATTTTCTTGTAGTAAAAGTTGAGGTGTTCTCCGGTTAATGCATTTAAATCTTGTTGAACATGTTGCATTAATTTGAAGAAAGTCAGAAACAAAGCAATGTGTGGTTGATGATTGGAATGTGCCAGTTCCTCTTTAAAATAAACCGATGCCTTTTGTTTGATAAATAAAAGAGAGCCGTAAAGATTTTCGAACGTTTCACGAATCATTTCCGGCTGATTGCTCATTTCCTGTTCAAAAGCCAGTGTGGATGCTTTGATGTTCTCCAGCTCCGAAAGTAAAGTTCCGTTGTAGCCCGTGTTTCTTAGGCTTTGCTGCCAGTGGCTAACCATCGATTTCATTTTGTTACAGGCACCGGAAAACTGCTCGTTTTGAAAGATATGATTATCAGGCGAATCATTTTCCTTTGCCAGCGACTTAAATTCATCGAGATTAATATTTACGATTGAAGCAATTACAAAAAGAGGATCCCGCATTAAAAAAGTTTTCCAGTTGCCGGCTACTTTGTTGGTGGTGTCAACAAATGGAATATGTTCAGCAAACTCCAGTGTTTGGGTCAGTTTCTCCAAAACCGATCTTCCGTCAATCGAAACATAGGTTTTGTCAAGTGCCGTCAAAATTCTTTTATCTTGTGCTGATCCTTTGTTCATAGCGCTGCTGTTCTTTTAAAGCATGGTTCCTTCCTTGAAATAAAATGGATAAACAATGTTGCTGCGTGTGTTGGTGATTATTACAGTATAGTTGATGTGTAAATTCAGTATTCCGTTTTCGAAAGTATCGTCTTTTATTTCGATGGACTCGATTTTAATCCGGGGTTCGTTAAAAAGTAAGGCATCGTAAACCGCATCACGCAGCATCGTTTTTCGCGTGGGGTTGTTGCTTTCAAACACAAATTTCCGGACCGGGCATCCAAAGGCCGGGAACATGATCCTTTCGCCCGGGATAGTACCTAAAATGATATGAATACTTTGCCTGATATCTTCCTCATCATTAACAGTCACGGTGGTTCCCATATCGTAGTTGAATGAGGGAGGGAAGGCCCAGCCTCTCCCAAGAAATGAATGTTGTTCTGCCATATTTTATCCTCCTATCATTACTGTCGGGCATCCCAGTACAATACTTCCGCCGTGAGATGTTGTATCGCCCATTCTTGCTGCCGGTTTTCCTCCAATCATCACGGTTGCAGATCCCATTACGATCGAGTCAGGCGGACCCACACAAACACAGCTGTCGCCTAAAACAGCGGCCGGCAATCCCCCAATTAGTACTGTGGGCATTCCGGGGCCGATTACCGGCCCTCCAACGTGCGGTATTGGCGGTACACCCGGTGTTTGCATCGGGCAGGTGTGCATGTCTGTTAATCTGGCTGCCATTCCCATAATTCTATATTTTTAGTTGATCATTACCATTGCTCCTTTAACAGTTGTTTGCCCTGAGGCCGAAACTTCTGCTGTTGCATTTCCTTTTCCGGTAAACCCTACCTGGGCTGTCAGCTGAACATTCATGCCATCCGCTTTTACATCGGCGTCTGATTTGATATTTACACCGCCCGACCCTGTGAGGTTTAGGTTCCCGGTTGCCGTTATGTTGATATCCTTTCCGCTTTTCATTGTGATCCCCGAGTCATCCATTTTTAGTGAATTGCCGTTTTGGTCGACTACGCTTATTCCCTTGTTTTTATCGTCCATTATAAATGAATTTCCTGCAGGAGTGTCGATCGTCAGAATCTTGTCAGTATCGTCGATTCTGATTTTAATGCCTGATTTAAAATAGATGGATTTATACTGGTTGTCCTGAACCGGATCTTCTTTTGGCTTGTTTGCAGAGCTGTAAACTGATCCGACTATAACGGGATAGCGTGGATCGTTATTGATAAAGTTAACCAACACTTCGTCGCCAACTTCCGGGAAAAAAAAGAATCCGGCCTGGCTGCCTGCATAAGGAAAAGCAAGTCTTGCCCAAATCCCTTCATCCATCCCTGTTCCTGTAAGTACAGGCAGATTTATTTGTACCCGGAAGTTGTGTCCCGGGTCTTCGTCAATTTTTTTCACTACGCCAATCTGTGTGCCGCTAATGGCAGGCAAAAGCCCCGAAGCCGGTAATTCCTGTACATCGGGTAGGGAGGCATGCCATTCGGAAATCATTCCAATCTGGAGTTTGGTAATCCAGCTGCCTTCAGCAACGGTATGTGTAACTCCCGAAACAAACGCATTTCCGTTAAACCGGTCGCTAAAACCACTTAATTCCACCAGATTGCCTGCTGTAACAAGCGAATTTCCCTGAACGCTGATGTAGCCTCTTATTTTACTTAAAGCTGCTTTTATTCCGGCAGCCTCGCTCCAAAGCGATGTTTCGTCTTTTGTTGCTGATGTTGAAGAAAAACGGGCATCGTTTCCTGTATAACATACATCTGAAAGTTTTTTTGCGGTAAGATTACCCTGCGAGGGCCCGTCTGCGACAGCTTCACTTGAATTGACGACCGTTTGGTTTGCTTCAGCCCAGGAGTTAAAATCGTAGTTGGCGGCAATATGTTCGCTGTCGAGTTTCAGGTCGATATCGATAATTATTTCCGAGGCCGTTAAAGTGACAACCGGTGCGGCACTAAAGTCAAACTTCTTAACATTTACTTCGTTTTGGTTGGTTACAACCATCATTCCGTTTGCTTCAGCGCGTGTTACTATAAAATCCCAATCGGTAGCGTTGTACTGCATTAATGCGGGATGTTCGAAGGTTGTGGTATCCACCGAATTACTCAGGCCTGAATTGCCAATGACACTCGTAATCGCATCTGAATCTTTTTTGCTGGTAAAGAGGGCATTCGACCTTATTTTGGTCATTTTTATGGCTTTGTCTTTACATTCAATTCGTAGTTGCGAACAACTGTTTTTAACCGATAAACTTTGCGAAGTAATTATTCCTTTGAATACTGTTGTATTATTGCTTGAATAACCCAGTTTGATTTCTATTTCATTTCCCGGAACAAAATCATCTCCCTCACTATTGCTGAAGGCATCTTCCGAAACGCCAATGGCTGCGCCGTCAATTAGTTCGATTGATGCAAAACATATCCGGTTTACCTCCTGCATCATCGAAATTTCTTCGATCTCGATTGTATCTTTCAGGGGGCTTCCGTTGATTAGTATTTCAAATGTTAGCGGACCATCTACGGGTTGTAATTGTGGCATAATTGTAATTAGTTTACCGGTGGAAAAACAATGGTTTGTCCGGGTTTTACCGATCTGAAGTCGCTTAGTTTATTGTGGCGTGCTACTTTTATGTAATAGCTGCTGTCGCCATAAATCCGGTGGCACATCAGCGGGAGGCTGTCGCCTGCCAGTACAGTTCTTACATGGGTAAGGTCAGAAGAACTCTTCTGCTCTTCCAGTGCTTTTTTCTTTGCGCTTACCGACGCGATGAGTACAATTGTTACTTCAGCGCGGAGTGGTGTCCCATCCGGGTCGAGCATGGTGTAATTCACGTTCCAGTTTTGAAGCCTGCCCTGAAAAAGCGATTGTGTTCCCCACAATATTTTAATGTAATTTGGTTCGTGAATGGTTCCGTTGTAGGTATAAACCAGTTTTTTTAGCTCATCAATTTTCTGGCTCACATCATCGTCGTTGATTACACCAGTGCCGTCAAAAAATAAAATGAGTTCAAAATAGCTGTTGCCGGTACCTTTAAAACGTGCCGTTTTAGCACTTGAACCGTCGGTTGTATCTTTGGTGCTAAACTCCTGTTCGTTTTTTGTTTGAAAAGATTCAGGATTTACCGGTGCATCATATTCTCCAACTTCACTGCTGAAATCGGGGTCGCTGTAAGCCAATATTTTCAGCTTAGTCATTTCTGCCATAACTATCTGATAAATTTACGTTCGAGTTTTTCCAGTACTTTGGCAGTACACTCACTTTCCAGTTCTTTCCGAAACCTTTCCAACTGCCGGTTTATTAGATCTCTTTCAATCGATGAGTCCAGTATTTGCGAATGGTTGTCGGTAACAACTCCTCGGATCACGAGTTCTTTTACAATTAAAGTCATTAAGCGTATTTTTTAAATTGTCGGTATTTCAGGGTGATGGATTCAATCGCCAGTTGATTGCTGGTGCTGTTAAGTGTTCCAAGTTCCCACGAAATGGGATAGGCTTTCATAATTCTCCAGGTAGCCAGCGGAGTTCCGTCGCTTCCCAGGAGCGATAACGTTATATCCTTTGGGGAGAACTTAAAGTCTTCAATGGCTTTTCTGCACCAGTCGTCCAATCCCGAACTTGCCAAAAGGCACCTTTTTAACACCAGGTTTTCATATTTTGGCTGAACAGGAAGGTGGTGAACAAAGTTATTGTCACCACCTTCCTTTTTGGGAATGGTATCTAAAGTTACTTTCAACCCGGAAACCTCCTGAAAACTGGCATCCATATCCGAAAATCCATCGAATTTTACTGAAAAGTAGAAGGCAGTTGGAGGAGCGTAACCGGTTTGAAAAAAGCTGTCGGCACCCATAAAATTATCCGTTTGAAATCGTGAGTCCTTCGTGCATGATCTCGATGCTCTCAATGGCCACTTCGTTGGCTTCCGATTTCAAATCAGTAGAACTGATTTTTGTTGGCCAGGCATTGGTGAGTGTCCATGTCATTGTTGGGTTTCCACCTTCGTCGAGCAGTTTAATAACAACGTTCATCCGTTCGATGGTATTCATTTTTATTTTGTTGTACCAGTCGAAGAAACTGTTGTCCTTCGCAAATACACCTTTTTTCATGGTTATGTTGCTGTTCTTAACCATTCCCGGCATGTTTATTTCCGAAAATACCGGGCTGTTGCCATGCCGGTAGGTAAGAGGTTGAGCTTCTACGTCTAAACCACTTACTTCCTGAAAGGGGATATTGGTAGTGCTTCCCCAGTCCACCATAAAATAAAACTTAGGTAGCGGCCAGTTTTTATCTTGTGCTTCTCCTGCCATGATTCTTTATTTTTATGATTGTTTATAATTATGATTTTTGCATTTGTTGTTCGAATGTCACCACAATAAACTCGGCTGGTCTTACGATGGCCAGTTTAACGGTAATCAGCATTTTCCCTTCAAGGATATCCAGTGCGGTCATGGTTGCACCCAAGCCTACCTGAACTTCGAAAGCATCATCAGGAGAGGCTCCGGCCAAAGCGCCCTGTTTCCATTTTTCGGTTAAAAAGTTTACGATCATACTTTTTACCGTAATCCAGGTGTTGGCATCGTTGGGTTCGAACACATACGAACGAAGTGCAAGTTTGATTGATTGTTCAAGCATGATCATCGTTCGGCGAACATTGATGTATTTCCAGTCGAGGCTGTTTCCGTCAAGTGTGCGTGCTCCCCAAACCAGTGTGCCAATTCCCGGGAATGTGCGGATTGCATTAATTGATTTTCCGGAGATTGCATCCACATTCAGGTTTTCCTGTTCGTCGTGGGTGATGTTAACTGTTGGTTTTACCACGCTGTTCAGACTAATATTTGCAGGCGATTTCCACACTCCGCGGCTGTTGTCAACAGCTGTATAAATTCCGGCCAGCGCCGATGATGGCGGCAGAATGTTCATTACTGCCCTTATTTCGTCCAGCAAATCGGAATAAGTTGGGCTGGTTGCAATCAATCCCAGGTGGAAATTTCGTTTTTTGTTTTCAGTAAACTTTACGAGCAATGCGTCAGTTTCAGGTAATTCTCCCAAACCATTTAAGGTATCCGCAGTTACGTCATCTTTTAGCTTTCCTTCTTCCACAACTGTTGCTAAATCGGCCGGATTATCAGCAGTTAAAGCAGCTGCCAGTTCATCAGGCCGTTCTTTGATAAGTGCATTTTTGAAGCCATCTTCATCTTTCGGAAAATCGTTGATTAATGGCTTGGCAGCTTTTTCAGTAAGAACGGTGCCCAGGTCAACTTGCGGATCAAGAATCTGAAAATCAATCTCTCCTTTTTGAACAATGCTTGTATTCATCCAGGGATAATAGGCCGCAGCATAACTCAGGTTTTCTGTTCCAATCTTTTCCCTGAATTTGTCGATAATATCTACATTGTCGGTATTAACGCGGGTGCTGTAACCATCCCATAAGTCAACAATTGCAACACGGCTCTGCATTTTTGAGCAGTGAGACAGTGCTTTTTTGTACACGTCGTAGCTTTCGTCCTCCAGTTTTATTGCATCAGGAACAAGTACCATGGTTGGTTCCTGTTCTTTTAGCAAAGTATCGATACCGGCAACCAAATCTTCTTTTTTTACATCTTGCATGGTTTTGTAAGTGCCAACCGAAACAACATAACAGGCGCCGCCTCCGTTGTCGAAAAACAGCTGCATAGCCCGGTACATGTACAAACCTTCTCCTTTGGTTTGTTTGATCTCTTTTGTGGAATCTCCAATCGTAATTTCATGTTTTACGATTGCATCATCAGCAACATCAGAAAGTTCAAACAAGGTTTCGGCAGGCCCGCCAAACCATTGTCTGTATTCCGATAGTGAAGTAATCCTGGTGGGCATTTTCGAGATAGACTTTCCATTTCTGGAGGCTTTCTGTGTGTACCCAATAAATGCAGGAATGGCTGTCGCTACTTCAACGACAGAACCAGGAAACGCATTGACTTCTTCAATGTAAACTCCTGGTGTCATTAATTTTTGTGCCATAATCTTACTACTTTAATGGTTTAAATATAAATGTGAGAATATTGAATATCAGTTTGTTCTGTGTCGGTGTATATCAGTTCGGGGCCTGCGGAAGGAAGGTTTTTTATCACTATCCTACCTTGTTGAAAAGCAGGGCCCTCTGCATCAATTAGCTGGAAAGTTTCGTTTCGTAATTCAGAAATAGGCAGCTTTTCTTTTGATTCGAATACTAAGGCTTCAGTGTTTTCATATACCGTTTGTTTATTGGGGCCGCTAAAAACCTGTTCTTTGTTTTTATTAATAAACTGCTTATCTCCTTGGGTCAAGTTGTTTTTGTAATATCATTAAATGTAACTGGTGCTGTATCTACGGCTTGTTGCATCAAGCGATAAAATAGTTTTCCTCGGTATGTTGATAGCTT
>JBKEDN010000108.1:0-15480 GCA_047975435.1 Draconibacterium sp.
GGGAAGTAACCGCTTTAAATCGTACGTTTGGTTTCGTTGTCATTGCAGCCTTTAAGATACAATTCTTAAAGGGATAACAAAAACAAAGGCTGTCCAATTTTACTTTTTGGACAGCCTCTTGCATTTTTTGGACTCAACAAATATTGTGAATTGCCCTTAATTTCTGAATGTAATGGATCTATTGAAAATCTAGTCTTCCAAAAAATCTTCCCGGCATTCATAAAACATAATAACCGGATTGCTGTCGGGTGTAAGCTTTAATACCTTCTCTTTTTCAGCTTTATCCAGTTTTATCGAACCATCTTTAACTCCTTCAATTAGTTGCATATTTGTGTATCCCATATTGGTAGTAAAAACAAAACAATCATCTGTAACAGTGGTAATAATAGGAATAACTCCGTTTGTTAAATCATCCTTGGGTACACCAATAATATATTTCTTGTTTTTGGGGTTAATAAGCCAGAAAATAGCATAGTCTGGGAGAGTTAATTGAGCCATTATTAATCTCTCGTTTTCAGTATAGCTTGATGGCCCTCGAAAATAATCACCATTTTTCATAAAATATTCCCCCAATTCCATTATCGGAATAGAATTGATTTTTTTCATCTCGCTTTGCGTGACCCGGTGCCGGGTTTCAATAGCAATAAATGGGGTAAGTTGTTGATTGTTAATACAGAATATGGTATCAAAAAAAGGTCGTATGTATTTAATGTCGTAAGGGGTTTTTATAAGATGAAAGAAGTAACCCGAATGTTGTTGAAAACCGTGGTTGTACTGACCGTTTGGCAACCATGTATTTACTTCCTTTCCATCCTTGTCATATGCTGTCAGCAGGGTGCTGTTTTTATCTTGTGGTATTGGATCGTGATCGACGTAAATAATTCCATCTAGATTGGCAATTTCTTTTACAGAGCGACCACGTGTATTAATTTCGTTCATAAAATCGCCGTTAAGTGTGTAGTTCAGAATCTTGCTAACTCCATAAACATTTATCCTTCTATTTTTATTATCAATTGCAAATGATCTGGGGCTGATATATTCTCCGGGGCCTTTCCCCTGTCTCCCTATTTTTCGTATAAATTTTCCGGTTTTATCAAAAACAAAAAGCGACTTTGCAATTCGTTGGTCCATTACGTAAATGGTATCGTTCTCAATTAATAGCTGATCGATGTTTCCGATTAAACATTCGCGTGTCGTTTCAAGCGGCACCAGTTTAACCTGCTTAAAAATTTCTGAGAACATTATGTTTCTCCCTTTCCCAATATTGTCGACATCGATGGTGATCAAATCCGCATTGGGAATGGTTGGTTTCAGGGTTTGAGCTTTTCCCTGTATTCCGGGTAGGTTATACAAAAGGATAAAAATGAAAAGAAAAACTGTGAGACGTGTTGAACGAGTTTTCATTTGCACGATGTTTTTTTTGGTTAATTGGAAGTTCCACATGTTATTTGTAGTTTTTGGGGTTTAATTTAACAAAATTAATGCCAGCATTCGCCTAATATACTATTTATCTGACTGTTTGAAGCACTGGTAAATAACATGCTTAATTAATTCTAATGGTTATACATTCTGCGGTATTGCTTAACGTGAAATGAAAAAGACTTTAAAAGCAAATAGGAGGACTGGCGGTTTTTAATCGTGCCTTAAATAAAAAGGAAATTATTATGTTTGCTAACTAAATACACAACTAACAAACCGATGAAAAGTAAATTTTTAGGCATTCTTCTGATTTGCCTTATTCTCGGGGCTTGTGCTCCACTGGCTCGAATGTTGAATTATAGCCCTTCAGCCAAAGTGGAAAAGATTGCTTTTTCGGATGATACACCCAACCCGAAATATACTTTCTTTTATTCTGATACTTTAAATAACAACTATTTGCGCGAGTTACGTCAATCGTACGGGATTGATAAACTAGCGGCATCGTACGATATCGAAATTGACAAAATAAAAGCCGTTCTAAACTGGTCGGCCACACAATGGGAACACAACGGTAGCAATAATCCGTCAAATCCTGATGCCTTAACCATCCTGAAAGAAGCTAGGAATGGCAGACAGTTCAGGTGCGTAGAATATGGGATTCTTGCCTCGTCATGTCTGAACAGTATTGGTATTCCTGCCCGTGTACTCGGACTAAAAACCAGGGATGTTGAAAAGGTGAGAATAGGAGCCGGACATGTAGTTGCTGAGGCTTATTCGCAACAATACGGCAAGTGGATTTTTATGGATCCGCAAATGAACATGATGCCCGTACTTAATGGGATTCCATTGAATGCTATTGAATTTCAAAACGCAATTATCACTGATCGAAAAAGCATTGAATTGGTAAATATTAACGGTAAAATCTCAGATGAAGACTCAGAAAATTATCTAAACTGGATCGGGAAATACCTGTTTTATTTCGATGTGTTGTTTGATCAGCAAATAACGTTTGAAGCAGACTATAAAAGCATCGCTGGAAAAACAAAACTGATGCTGGTTCCGTTGGGAGAAAAAGAGCCGACAGTTTTTCAGCGCAGCAATAAAATGAATTACTGTTTTTATACACATTCGCTAAAAGACTTTTATCAAAAACCTAAAATGTGATCTTTACAAAACGGATTGTAACAGCTGATGAAGAGGATATTTCGGAATTGCAATTTTTCTGGATGGTTTTAATCATCCTGTTTCTGGTTGCATGCAATCAGAATAAAACTGTTTTAATAAACCCGGTTGCCCCCGAAGTAATGCAAAAAGTGTATGACGAAATAAAAACGCCGTACAAATACGGGATTGTTTTTCAGCATCCGGACACCACAAAAATGATTGATTCGCCCACTATCTTCAGGGAAAACGGCAACTGGTACATGACCTACATTGTTTTTGACGGACAGGGCTATGAAACCTGGCTGGCCGAGAGTGCCGATTTACTTCATTGGAATGTAAAGGGAAAATTGCTTTCCTTTTCACAAGGTACGTGGGATGCGAATCAAAAAGCGGGTTATCTGTCGCTGGTGAACACCGACTGGGGCGGCGATTATTCAGTCGGAAAATTCAGGGATAAGTATTGGATGACTTATTTGGGTGGAAGTACGGATGGTTACGAAGCCGGTGTGTTAAAAATTGGGCTTGCAAATTCCGATACGCTGACTGAAGCACAGGAATGGGAAACGAGTGGCAGTCCGGTGTTATCGCCCGAAGACAAAGATGCGCGCTGGTTTGAAAACAAAACCATTTATAAAAGTCTCGTAATTAACGATACTACTTTAAAAACAGGATACCCGTTTGTAATGTACTACAATGCAAAAGGCGGCTCCGGCGATTTTGAAAGTATTGGAATGGCCGTTTCTGACGACCTTGTAAACTGGAAACGTTTGGGGAAAGATCCGGTAATAACCCGGGGAGCAGGAATTTGCGGCGACGCGCAGATTGCCAAATACAACGATCTTTACATCCTGTTTTATTTTGGCGCCTTTGGGAAACCCGGAGCCTTTGAACGTTTTGCCTGTTCGTACGATCTGGTAAACTGGACCGACTGGGAAGGCGAGGATTTGGTGGCTCCATCGGAAGATTACGATGCCGAATACGCCCACAAACCCTGGGTAATAAAGTGGAACGGCGTGGTGTATCATTTCTACAATGCAGTGGGCGATAGTGGCCGCGTAATCGCTTTAGCCACCTCCAATGATCTCAGAAAATAAAGCGTAAGGTTGTGGCATGTCAACTTTGAATTGGCGTACCGTTATTCCGAATTTATTTCGGAACCTATATTTTAAGCAAAGATGCTGAATTCGTTAGCTGACGGACAGTATGACGTGGTGATAAAACATTTTTGACACGACAGCAAAATTTATGTCATACAATAAAAATTAAGGCACGATATTGGTACGCATTGCCGAAATTATTCCAATTATGTTGAAATCATTTCTCAGTATTTTCATTTTTTCCCTCACGGCATTCACGTCCATTGGACAGTCTGAATTTTACAAGCAATTGGCCGATTCGGCGCTGGTTTTAACTCAACAGAAGGTTGAATACGACCCGTCATATTTTAGCATTCCATATCCGAATGGTGATGTACCCGCCAACAAAGGGGTTTGCACCGATGTTATCATCCGCGCATACCGGAAACTGGGGGTCGATCTTCAAAAAGAAGTTCACGAGGATATGAAAATGAATTTTAAAACTTATCCGCAAATTTGGGGGCTTAAACATACCGATCGGAACATTGACCACCGAAGAGTTCCCAACCTGATGACTTTTTTCGCAAGACATGGGCAGGTTTTGACGATTTCAGAAGATGCAGCCGATTACCAGCCGGGCGATATTGTATGCTGGAACCTGGGCGGTGGAACAACGCACATCGGGATGGTTTCAAACAGAAAGATAAACGGGGGAGAGCGAAACCTTATTATTCATAATATTGGTGCCGGACAGGTTTTGGAGGATGTTTTGTTCCGGTTCAAAATAATTGGCCATTACAGGTATTCTAAATAACAGTTAGCCGGTATGAACCCAAAAATGTTCAGAAAGAAGTTGAGTGTGGATAAATGATGATAAATCAAATTTAAACAATACGATGCAGAAGATAATAGCAAAAGTACGTGAACGCTTGCAACAATGCGCCGACGAAAATACAAAGAAAAGCAGCCAACGTTTTTTTAAGGAAACGGTGCACTTTTATGGGGTAAAAACACCTGAGGTACAAAAGATTGCCAAAGAGTGTTTTGCTGAAATAAAGCACCTTCCGAAAGATGAAATATTTGCAATAAACGAGCGATTCTGGCAGTCAGGGATACAGGAAGAAGCCATAGTGGCGTGTAACTGGACTTATGCACTGAGAAAACAATTTCAGCCCGGTGATTTTGAGCTTTTCAAACACTGGATTGAAGACTATATCAGCAACTGGGCTTCGTGCGATACTTTTTGCAATCATTCGCTGGCTGAGTTTGTTATGATGTACCCGAAATATGCAGAGGAATTGAAAACTTTTACAAAATCCGAAAACCGCTGGGTGCGCAGGGCGGCTGCGGTTACTTTTATTATTCCTGCCCGGAAAGGTCAGTTTCACCCCATCATTTTTGAAATTGCTGATTTACTTTTGCTTGATACCGATGATTTGGTTCAAAAAGGGTATGGTTGGATGTTAAAAGCTGCCAGTCAGTTCGATCAGCAAAAAGTTTTTGACTATGTGATGCAGAAAAAAGCGGTTATGCCACGAACCGCATTGCGTTACGCCATCGAAAAAATGCCCAAAGAGTTAAAACAGAAGGCGATGAAGAAATAGAAATCTGCTAAAATATACCGGTTCTGTTAATCCTTTATTATCAAATTAACAGTAACAACCATACATGTTGATATCCGATAAAACAGCCGTACCTTTGCGCCATGCAAAATCAGGTTCCGTTCAAACAACGCTATAACAATCTTTTGTTAAAACCCGCGAAAGTACCTTTTTTCTACGGCTGGGTAATCCTTGCCGTGGCAACGGTTGGTATTCTGGTGAGTGCTCCGGGACAAACCACCGGTGTTTCCACTTTTACCGATTACCTGCTTGAAAACATTGGGATTAGCCGCGATCAAATCAGCATGGCGTACATGTTTGGAACCATTGCCAGTTCGTTTATTTTAACCTATGCCGGGAAAATGTACGACCGCTACGGCGCCCGCTGGGTAGGCATGGGAACATCGCTGTTACTGGCTACAGTTTTGGTACTGTTAAGCCAGTCCGATCGGATCATCCGCCTGATGTCGCCTGTTGCTTCACCGGCTTATACAGGCGTGGCTATTGCGGTGCTTATCCTGTTCTTTTTTATGCTTCGTTTTTCGGGGCAGGGCGTGTTAACCATGGTTTCGCGCAATATGCTCATGAAATGGTTTATTGCCCGACGGGGATTGGTAAACGGAATTTCTTCGCTGTTTGTGTCGCTTGGTTTTTCAATGGCACCACTTACTTTTGATTTAATCATCCGGGGAACTTCGTGGAGAATGGCCTGGTTGTGGATGGCGCTGGCTATCGGAGTTTTCTTTACGGCTTTTGTGTTTGTGTTTTTCCGCGATAACCCTGAAGATTTGGGAATGATCCCTGATGGAGAAAAGCACGGCAACCGAGAGCACAATGTAACGATTAAGCCTTTTAAACAATTTACCCTGAAAGAAGCTCGTAAAAGTGTAACCTTGTGGGTGTTTGCGCTACCGCTGGCAATATACGCGCTGTATATAACCGGTTTTACCTTTCACCTGGTTTCGTTGTTCGAAACCGCTGGTATTGGTCGCGACAAAGCGTTGGCGATTTTTATCCCCTCGTCGTTTATTTCGGTAGTACTGGCACTGTTGGGTGGTTGGATAAGTGACCGAATTAAGCTGGTTTACCTGCTTTACCTGATGCTGTTTGCCGAGCTGCTCGCCCTGTTTTGTATGGCACACATGGGACATGGTTTTTACTATACCGGATTTATTGTTGGCAACGGAATTGCCAGCGGCGTTTACAACGTATTGATGGCAGTTACCTGGCCCCGTTACTATGGCCGCCAACATTTAGGGAAAATTACCGGTTTTGTGATGTCACTCATTGTTTTTGGAAGTGCGCTTGGCCCCATTCTGTTTAGCCTTTCTTATACTCGTTTGGGAAGTTATAGTTACGGTATTTATCTGATGATTTTAGTAGTGGCTGTTTTAAGTGCATTGAGCTACAAAGCCCGTAATCCACAGGATAAATTGGAAAAATAAGACCGGTCTTAGCCGAAATATCTTCAAAGCTGTTTTATGCCCGTTTGCCAGGAAACTATAAATTCACAAACAAGAATGATTAAAATTTATGTAATCAACCAGTTATGGAAATTAAGTAACGAAAGGTAGATTCATCAAGCTTTTATCTGCAAGCTTATCACTTTTCATTACTTTTGCTTTACTTGCTAAAAGAACAAAACTTACGGAAAAATATGAGAAGAATACTTCATCTTTCATTGATCGCAAGCCTGGTGCTTTTTCTGGCTTGTAAAAGCAAAAAAACAAAGGAATTGCCACGTATTGCCATTGCAGGCTTGGCAATCGAATCCAGTACCTTTTCCCCGGCAAAGTCCGACATAAATGCTTTTAAGGCCAGGCGGGGAGAAGAAATATTTTCATACTATCCTTTTATGGCCGATACAGCTCCCGATCGTCAGCGGGCACAGTGGTTTCCGACTTTGCGCGGCCATGCGCTGCCCGGCGGTATTGTAACGCGCGAAGCCTACGAAACGCTGATGGGTGAAACGCTTGATCGTCTGCGGGAGAACCTTCCATACGATGGGCTTTTCTTTGATATCCACGGCGCCATGAGCGTAGTGGGGCTTGATGATCCGGAAGGCGATATGATTGAACGGATCCGGGAAGTTGTTGGCTCGGAAACCATTATTTCAACTTCCATGGATTTACACGGAAATGTTACAGAACGGCTGGCACGCGAAAGCGACCTGATTACCTGTTACCGGATGGCGCCCCACGAAGATGCGCTGGAATCAAAACAACGGGCGCTGGAGAATCTGCTGAATCGTTTGGAGAGCGGCAAAGGAAAACCAAAATACAAAGCCTGGATTCCTGTTCCGATTTTACTTCCGGGCGAAAAAACAAGTACCCGCATTGAGCCGGGGAAAAGTTTGTATGCAAAAGTTGATCCGCTTACCAAACAGGAAGGAGTAACTGATGCGGCTATCTGGATTGGTTATGCCTGGGCCGATGAACCCCGCAACCGCGGTGTGGTAATGGCTTATGGCGATGACAAAGAAGCTGTTGGAAAAGCGGCTGAAGAACTGGCCAAAAGCTTTTGGGATGTACGGAATGAATTTGAATTTGTGGCCCCGGTAGCCGATTTGGACGAATGCCTGAACACAGCGATTTCATTTAAAGGAAAGCCTTTTATTATCAGTGATATGGGAGATAACCCAACTGCCGGAGGGGCCGGCGATGTAACCTGGACATTGACAGAAATACTAAAGCGAAAAGAATTTCAGAAGGCTGATGGCCCGTCGTTGATCTATGCTTCCATTCCCGGGCCGGCGCTGGTTGAAAAAGCACTGGAAGCAGGAGTTGGAGGGAAAGTAAGCGAACTGGTGGGGGCGCAGGTTGACAACCGGTATGCCCCGCCTGTAAAACTTACGGGTACAGTAACTGCCATAAAACAAGGCGACCAAAATGCGGGAACCGAAGTGGTGGTACAAACCGGCAGTGTAAAAGTGATTGTTACCCAAAAACGCAAACCTTATCATTTCGAAAAAGACTTTACCGATCTGGAACTGAATCCGCGGAAAACAGATATTGTAGTGGTAAAAATCGGCTACCTGGTCCCGGAACTGTACAACATGCGGGCCGGCTGGCTGATGGCGCTTACGCCGGGTGGTGTGGATCAAAACCTGGAACGTTTGGGCTACAAACGCATTATCCGACCAATGTTTCCGCTGGATAAAGACATGGCAACACCCGATTTAAGTGCACGGTTTATCCCTCAATCGGGGAGTAGCAATTAAAAGGAAAATTCATAAAAATATCATCTAAACCAACAAAAATGAAATCGATTAGTTTCTATTTATTATTGTTTATTGTATTGTTTGCCGCCGCCTGCAAGCCTTCGGTTCCGGTGGGAGAGTGGCAGTCGATGTTTGACGGGAAAACACTGGACGGATGGAAAAAAGCAAGCGAACATCCCGAAAGCTTTTCCGTAGAAGACGGGGCCATAAAATGTTCCGGCGAAAGAAGCCATCTCTTTTACAAGCAAAGTTTTAAGAATTTTGAACTGGAAGCAGAAGTAAAAACACTGGATAAATCAAATTCAGGCATTTATATTTGTACTGAATATCAGGCCGAAAACTTTCCGTTAACGGGATATGAAATTCAGATCAACAACACTTTTACGGGAGATAACCCTCAAGTTCCGGAACGAAGAAAAACCGGCAGTATCAGTAGCATCCGTAATATTTATTTTCCTTTTGTGAATGATAATGAATGGTTTAAAATACGGATCAGGGTAGTTGCCAATTTTGTTGAAGTTTTTCTGAATGATGTAAAAGTGAATGAATATACTCAACCCGAAAATCCCTGGCGCGGAAAAGAAGCTGTAAAACGATTGTTGGGCGAGGGAACCATTGCTTTACAGGCACACGACCCTGGTAGTACTGCTTACTTTAAAAACCTTAGGATAAAAGCGCTTCCGGAAAGTGAAAAGAAAGTTGTTGACGACCTTGAATGGGACACAAAAGTAACACAATTGCACCGTGCCGGATTTCCCTTAATCGATTATCATGTTCACCTGAAAGGCGGGCTGACCATTGACGAAGTGGTGGCCAATTCTCAACGTGTGGGAATTAATTACGGTGTTGCGCCCAATTGCGGCTTGCATTTCCCGGTTACCGACGACGCCTCTTTGTATCAATACATTGAAGAAGTAAAAGGTAGTCCTACGTTTAAAGGTATGCAGGCCGAAGGAAGAGAATGGATCACTTTATTTTCGCCCGAGGCCATAGCTAAATTCGATTATGTTTTTACCGATGCCATGACCTTTACCGACCGAAAAGGACGACGTAACCGGATTTGGATACCGGAAGAAGTGTGGGTAGATAACAAACAACAGTTTATGGACGATCTGGTAACAAAAATAGAAGCTATTTTTTCGCAGGAACCTGTAGATATTTATGTTAACCCAACTGTTTTGCCGGCACAATTAATGCCCGAATACGATGCCTTGTGGACAAAAGAACGGATGGAAAGAGTAGTAAAAGTTTTAGCAGATAACGGTATTGCGTTGGAGATTAATGCCCGCTACAAAACACCAAATGTTGAAATGATAAAAATGGCCCAAAAGGGAGGTGTTAAATTCACTTTCGGAACCAACAACGTTACCAACGACCTGGGGCATTTGGAATATTGTTTGGAAATGATTGAAAAATGCGGTCTTACTCCCAACGATATGTTTGAAGTAAAACCGGATGCCCGGAAACCAATTAACGTAAAAGGTTTACCAGACCATATTACAGGCTAAACGTTGAGAAAAACAAATACCGGTCGCTTAGAAGAAATCTATTTTTTGATTGTAATCGGCCAGTATTTGTTTTTTATCGATTGCAAACAGGATTAGTTCTACAGCCTGGCGGTCGGAAAATGACGCCCGGTTGATCATCATGTCAAAATGTACCTCATGGAATTGCTCTGCACGAATTGCCTTTCGAAATGTCATGCGTTCTTTTTCAACTCTTTCAATAAATGCTGTTGCTTCATCCCTGCTTAAATTATTATTACACATAATGTTTTTGAGCCGGTATTCAAACGGGGCTTCCAGCCGTATGTGCAACGCATTCTTAATATCGGCAGCAATAATGTGGCTGGCTCTTCCTACAATAATATTAAAACCGCCAATTGCCAGCGATCGCACAACTTCTTTTACGGTGTTGGCAATCTTCGCTTCGCTTTTAAAACGTTTTTCACCAAATGCAGTTAAAATCTGCTCAAAAGTATAACTGTCTTCTTTTTTTAGCGCTTTTAGCACTCTTTCAGGTGCCAGGTTTAATTCGCGGGCACTCTCATAGAATATCTCTTTGCTAAGCACTTTCCAGTCGGCAAGCAAACGTTGTTTATTCAATTCCGTTGCCAGCATATTGGCCAGCTTTAATCCGTTACAACCCACCTCGCGCGAGATCGTAATTACAGGGCCGGCCGTTCCAACATGTGCTTTCTGATAGGATTTATCTTCCTTCATCCGGCTATTTAAATAAGTCATCAATGAATTGCCCATAACGATTGAAATTTTAGTTGATATTTTTTTTTACGTTAAATCACATAAATATGTTATGTTTTAGAGGCATTTATTTAACAAAAGATTGGTAAAATTTTGACATTCGGAACCTGACAGGAATCAGATTAATTTCGGATTAATAAGTCTATTTTTAAGGCTTATTTGAATGGAAAAATAAGACGTTCCTTTAGATTAATTTTAATTTTAAAGTTTTAAAATATATAAATACCATGTTTAGTAAAAGTACATACATCAACAGGAGAAAAGCATTAAAAACAAAGGGATTAACCGGCATTGCAGTGATTTTGGGAAATGTGGAATCTCCAATTAACTATACGGATAATACTTATCATTTCAGGCAAGACAGCAACTTTCTGTATTTCTTTGGGCTGGACTTTCCCGGCCTGGTTGGTGTTTTGGATTTTGACAGTGGCGAGGATTATATATTTGGAGACGATTTCGATATCGAAGACATAATTTGGATGGGGCCGCAGGTAACTTTACAGGAAAATGCTGCCAATGCCGGAATTGCCCATACTGCTCCGTTTGCCAAAGTATTTGATGTAGTAAAAGCTGCTCAAAAAATGGGGAGAAAAGTTCATTTCCTTCCTCCTTACCGTGCTGAAAACAAACTTTTACTGGAAAATTTAGTGGGAAGTTCGGCTCAGACTATCAGCAGCCATGCTTCACTCGATTTGATAAAAGCAGTGATTTCGTTACGCGAAATTAAAGAAACACAAGAAGTTGAAGAGATAAAAAGGGCTTGTGTAACCGGCTATCAAATGCATGTTACTGCCATGAAAATGGCGCTTCCCGGAACCTGGGAACAGAAAATTGCCGGGACCATTGAAGGAGTCGCGCTGGCAGGAGGCGGAATGACTTCATTCCCAACCATACTTTCGATGAACGGTGAGACTTTGCACAACCACAAGCATTCACAGATTTTGGAGAAAGGCCGTTTAATGGTGTGCGATGCAGGTGCCGAATCACTTTTGCACTATGCTTCCGACTTTACACGTACAACCCCCGTTGGAGGAAAATTTACACAGAAACAACGCGAGATTTACGAAGTTGTGCTGGCTGCCAACAACAAAGCTACAGCTTTGTCCAAACCCGGTGTAAGTTATTTATCGGTTCATTTGGCTGCCTGCGAAGTGTTGGCTTCAGGTTTAAAAGAGCTTGGGTTAATGAAAGGCGATGTAAAAGAAGCTGTTAAAAGCGGGGCTCATGCTATGTTTTTACCACACGGACTTGGACATATGATGGGACTGGATGTACATGATATGGAAGATTTAGGGCAAATTTATGTTGGTTACGACGATGAAACCCGACCGGTTGATCAGTTTGGAACAGCCTACCTGCGAATGGGAAAACAACTGAAACCGGGATATGTACTGACCAACGAACCGGGTTGTTATTTTATACCGGCGCTAATTGACAAGTGGCAGGCAGAAGGTATCAACAAGGATTTTATCAACTTTGACAGAGTGAATGAATACCGTGATTTTGGAGGTATTCGTTTGGAAGACGATATACTTATTACAGAAACCGGTGCCGAAATTATTGGCGAGAGAGTTCCGATAACACCCGAAGAAGTGGAAGCAGTTGTCGCTAACGGATAGAAATAAAATCAAAAAACAGTTACTAAAAACACAGTTGAAAATATTCCGACTGCGTTTTTATTTTATCATTCCTTGCCGGGGCTTTAACATATGATCGTAGAAATAGCGCATTTCCAGCATTAATTCATCGCGGACTTTAATGCATTTTTCACGAATCTCGTCGTGTGATTTTGAGTTTTTATAAGGGCTGCAAAATCCCAAATGCATTTTTCGCCTGAATCTGATGGGAGGGATGTTTAGTTCTTCCTGTGTCCCTTCTCCAACCGTAATCAAATAGTCAAATTCCTGATCAATAAATTCATCGGCACATTTTGGAACACTGGGTTGCAAATCAATACCAATCTCGTTCATCACCTCAATGGCAACGGGGCTCACGTGATCAACCGGTTCCAGCCCGGCCGAATATATTTCCAATTCGCTGTCTATTCTTCGTAAAATTGCTTCTGCCATCTGGCTTCGGCACGAATTCCGGTTGCTTAAAAAGAAAATACTTATCCCATCTTCTATCCTTTAAAATAACTATAATTGAAAATGAAAAATATACTGAAAATCAATCGAATAAATAATGAGTTATGTCGCAAATTCAATAAGAGAATGAATGTTTTGTGACATGATACGAAAAAAATTAAATACGAATTTACCGGATGTATTGAATAATTATCATTTAAACATCATACAGATAAACGAAAGCTAAATTGCTGTAAAACAATAATAATTCGTACAGATTGGTTTTATTTTTATTCAAAAATTGAGTATTAAAACGCTTTTATCTATTTTCGTAGAGAATGTATTAAGTACGCTGTCGTGTAGATAGTAAAAAACTGTATAAATGGAACCTAAAGATCTAAAAAACTCAGAAGAGTTAAGAAGTCCTGAAAAAGAGGACCTTAAGAAATTAAATGCTGATGCCGATTCGAAAAAAGTTGAAAAAGCAGATGCTGAAGAACCCGTGAAAGAACCTCAATCTGACAAAGTTGATGACCTTGTTGCAGCTGCAGATACCAAAGCCTCAAAAGAGGAAGAAAAAGTAGAGCAGCATGAAGCTGAACCTGAAAAGACACAGGAAAACGCTGCTGAAGATGAAACAAAAGTTGTTGAAGAAGTCGCGAAAACGGACGCAACCGATGTGAAAGAAGAAAGCAAAGAGGCTTCGGCTGAAAAAGAAAAAGTTGAGGAACCCGTTGCGGCAGAAGCAAGCGAAAAGTCAGAAGAGGAGACAGACGTACCGGCCCAAAAGGAGGAAAAGCCGAAAGAACAAAAACAGGAAAGAATAGATTATTCTACTTATACACAAATAGAACTGGTAAACGCCTTGCGCGATGTTTTGGAAGAAGAGGTTAAAGATGCACGGGACATTCGCGCGGATGTGGAAACAATAAAAGCCAGTTTTTACAAAATTCTGAAAGATAATGAAGAAGCTGCCCTGAGCAAATTTATTGAAGAGGGTGGGGCAGAAGAAGATTTTAAGGCAGAAGAAGATCCTTATGAAAAAGATATAAAGGATCTTTTAAAAGATTACCGCCAAATCAGGATCGAGCAAAACAAACAACTCGAACACGAAAAAGAAGAGAACCTCAAAAGGAAATATGAAGTAATCGAAAAAATTAAAGGTCTGATTAATAATGAGGAGTCGATAAACAAGACTTTTAATGAATTCAGAGAATTACAACAAGAATGGCGCGAAATTGGCCTGGTTCCGCAAGCAGAAATGAAAAATTTGTGGGATACCTATCATTTTCATGTTGAGAATTTTTACGATTACATTAAAATAAACCGCGAATTACGCGATCTGGATTTAAAGAAAAACCTGGAAGCCAAGATTAAATTATGTGAAAAGGCCGAAGAACTTTTACTTGATCCTTCGATTATAAAAGCTTTTAATACACTGCAAAAATATCACGAACAATGGCGCGAAATAGGGCCGGTTCCGAGAGAGCAGAAAGATGATATTTGGGAACGTTTTAAAGCGGCAACATCCAAAATCAATAAAAAGCACCAGGAATTTTTTGAGGAGCGGAAACTTGAACAAAAAAATAACCTGGAAGCCAAAACAGCACTTTGTGAAAAAGTAGAGGAAATTCTGGAAAAAGAAATTTCGACACATAAAGAATGGGATATACTTTCAAAAGAACTTATTGAGCTTCAGAAAGTTTGGCGGACAATTGGCTTTGCTCCAAGAAAAGATAATAATAAAATTTACGAGCGTTTTCGCTTATCGTGTGACAAATTTTTTGATGCCAAGAGGGAGTTTTATTCCAAAAACAAGGAAGAGCAGCAAAATAACCTGCAACTAAAAATAGACTTGTGTGTACAGGCTGAATCGTTAAAAGACAGTACCGACTGGAAAAAAACAACCCAGGATTTTATCAATATTCAGAAAAAATGGAAAGAAATCGGGCCTGTTCCACGAAAACAATCTGATGTAATCTGGAAACGATTTCGGACGGCCTGTGATTCCTTTTTCGACAAAAAATCGGAGCATTTTTCTGATGTTGACAGCGAACAGATTGATAACCTGAAAGCAAAAGAACAAATCATAGAAGAATTAAAGGCATTTAAACCTTCTAAAGATGTTGAAGAAAATCTGAAGCAATTAAAACAGTTTCAACGCCGTTGGTCAGAAATTGGCCATGTACCGTTTAAAAGGAAAGGTGAACTGCAATCGGCCTTTAGAGAATTGATCAACACATTGTATGATGATTTGAATATTGATGATGAGCAACGCAATATGTTGAAATTCCGGACAAAAATGAGTAGTTACTCTGAGTCGATGAAGGGACAAAACAAAATGCGAATGGAACGTGACAAATACATGACAAAACTAAAGCAACTTGAAAACGATTTGGTTTTGCTTGATAATAATATCGGTTTCTTTGCCAAATCAAAAAATGCTGAATCGTTGATAAAAGATGTGAAAAAGAAAATTGAAACAACGAAGCAAAAAATTGAATTTCTGAAAGAGAAGATTCGGGTAATCGACGATATAGAAGATAATGAATAAAAAAAGAGGCTGTCCCAAAAGGGCGGCCTCTTGTTTTAGGCGGCCAGATGTAAATTTGTATGCAATTTGATTTTTGGATGTTTTTTGGATTGTGATAAGCTGGGTGATTGCATAATAAT
>JBKEDN010000109.1:0-12991 GCA_047975435.1 Draconibacterium sp.
GGACGGAAAGACTCCTCGCAGAGTCATACTCCTAATTTTGTTTAGTATAGAGATGTTCTTATTTCAAAATAACGTTCGTGGTACGGTTCCGCGAGCCGAGGAACGAGGTGTGGCGGTCTCATGCCCTGTCTTTTCAACTTTGTTCCTGCTTCGGAGGTATGTAGTACCTTACGAGTTTGTGCTAAAAGTAATGGGGCTGCCACGGTCATCGGCCTTTCTAGTCAAATCTCTGCTGAGATAATGAGCCTCCTTCGTCCCCCGAGTACTCGGGGTCCTCGCAGGCTCTTGCATCTAACACTGTTTTGTATCCGGTTCTTCTTTTTTCAAATTAACGTTCGAGGTACGATTCCGCGAGCCGAGGAACGAGGCGTGGTGGTCTCATGCCCTGTCTTTTCAACTTTGTTCCTGCTTCGAAGGTTTGTAGTACCTTACGTGTTTGTGCTAAAAGTACTGAGGCTGCCATGGTCACTGGCCTTTCAAATCAAATCACTGCTGAGAGAATGAGCCTCCTTCGTCCCCCGAGTACTCGGGGTCCTCGGAGAGTCCTGCCACGATGTTCGTGTGGTATACGGAATTCTTTTTTCAAATTAATGTTCGACCAGATATGCCTCTACAAAATTAACGCACGCGAGGGCTTCGGGCGTATGAAACGAATACTGGTCGAAAAGGCGATGTGCTTTTAAGCGGGCAACGGTTTCGGGTTTTGTGAGTATGCCAGTTTCGAAAAGTGACAGGGTTTGGTATAAAGTGTCGTTGGCAACCGGACCAATAACCACGTCGTATTCATGGGGGCTGTCGTTTGACCGGTTGTGCAAAACGAAATCGAGCCACTCTTCTGTTGCAGCATTAAATATTTTAGTTTTCAGTTGGGAATTAGAAATAAACCCGTCGGTTATACGATAGCAATTTACTACAGCTTTGGCTTTCCCCCCTGAACGTTTCATTTTAATTAAAGCCCATCGTTCGGCCTGTTCCCGACTGGAAGTGAGATAAAACCCTTTGCCAAAATCGAGTAAGCGTTGTTTCTCAAGAATTTTGGGTTGCTCAATTATTTCAATACTTCCGTGATAGAGTTGCATTTCGGCGATTTATAAATTCGGTGATTTCGGCAACTAAATAGTTTTTGCTTTGCGTATGTAGCACTTCAAATCCAGAGGCTAAAAAACTAAATACACCGGCACGCCTGAAATCGGACAACGCATTTGTCCCTGAAATGCCTTTTGCACTTCGGTAGCTTTCGAGGCAAAATAACTGGAATACCTGAACCGGACTTAGTTTATTTGGTCGTTTATACATAATCGGGGAAAACTAATTGTTTGTTTTCTTTTTCATCGATTAGCATTTCAACTAATTTTTCGCTGCTTAAATGCCATAATTTAGTTTCTTCTTTTAACAATAAACGATATAAAGCAGATTTATAGAGGTATTGAATGGCTATTTCAAAGTCAAAGTCTTTGCATTCCATAATCAGATCGACTATGTCTCGGATCTTTAGCTCAATAAATGTTTCAAACTCAACTTTATCCATATAAGAACCGTTTGTTGCGAAGATAATCAATTAAATGCGTATGTCGCAAATTGAAACCCCGCTGGCGCCGATTTGCAATCGGTGTCATTGCCTGCAAGGCAATACTATTTTATCACAATAACATCGAGTAAACCTTTTCTCCAGTCTTTCCAACTTTGTTCCTTCATCGAAGGTATGTAGTACCTTACGTATGCTAAAAGTAATGGGGCTGCTTCGGTCACCGGCCTTTCAAATCAAATCACTGCTGAGAGAATGAGCCTCCTTCGTCCCCCGAGTACTCGGGGTCCTCGGAAAGTCCTGCCACGATGTTCGTGTGGCATACGGCTCTTCTTTTTTCAACAGTTTGTCAGGAGCAAGGTTCCGCGAGCCGAAGGCGCGGCGGTCTTATGCCTGTACTACTCAACTTGTTTTGTACTTCGAAGGTATTGAATACTATACTTTTCCAGTGCTGAGGTGATGGGGCTGCTCCCGACGAATTCGCTCCGCTTTTGTCGGGACAGGTTCGGTCATTTCTTTTCTTACTGACATGGTGCTAAAAGTGGTGAGGCTGCCGCGTTGCTCGTACCTCGCTTCCTCGCAGACTCGTACTACTATAGTTTGTTAGGATTACGGATGTTCATATTTCAAAAGTTTGTTAGGAGCAAGATTCCGCGATCCCGAGTAATCGGGAGAAGCGGTCTCAAGTCTTCGCACCCTACAAACTTTCGTAAAGGTCTTTCCAATTGGGATTGAGCTCCTCAATGAGTTTTATTTTCCTTGCACGGTTCCCGGCTTTCAACTGTCTTTCTCTTGCATTGGCATCCAGGATGCTATCGAACTCTTGATACCAAACCAGCTTGTGTGCATTGTATCGGGCAGTGAAAGCATTGGGGTATTTCTTTGTCCTGTGGCTTTCCATGCGGCCTTTTAAGTCGCTGGTAACGCCGGTGTACAAAACTTTGTTTGCTTTATTTGTCGTAATGTAGGCCCAGGCTTTCATAAGCATTGTGCTAAAAGTCGTGAGTTCCCTTCGTCGCCAGCTCCTCCCGACGTTCATCGGGACTAGTTTCACCGACATCTTTAGGTTCTCCGTCAATCGACGGTTCCCAAAAACTGGGTGTCACTGAGTCGGGAAGTCGTGCCACGAAGTTCGTTATGTGCACCGATGTTCTTATTTCAAAAGTTTGTTAGATACAAGATTCCGCTTCTGCAATCGTTAATCCTCAATCGTCATTTTTTCTAGCATGCTTCAACCAAAAGAATCAAAGTATTCCGCTTGGATCCCAGCGGATCTCCGGAATAATTTTCCTCAGCATCTCCCGAACTGTGTTGTCAATATCTGCCTTTGTGTTATCCACTTCAATAAACGGTTGTCCGGGGTGCTCGAAAGGAGCGGAGATACCTGTGAAATTGGGGATTTCACCGGCCCTGGCTTTTTTATACAAGCCTTTGGGGTCGCGTTGTTCGCATACCTCAAGCGGCGTGTTTACAAAAACTTCGAGAAAGTCGTCTTCCCCAATAATCCGGCGTGCCATATTGCGCATTTCGTTGGTTGGAGAAATAAAGGCACAGATCAGTATAATGCCACAGTTCATAAACAGCTTTCCTACTTCGGCAATTCTGCGAATGTTCTCCATACGGTCTTCGTCGGTAAAGCGCAGGTTTTTGTTGATCCCCGAACGAACATTGTCACCATCAAGGATCTGGCAGAAATAGTTTAATTCAAAGAGTCTTTTCTCCAGCGCGCTGGCGAGTGTTGTTTTCCCGGAGCCAGACAGCCCGGTAAACCAGATTACTTTTCCGCGTTGTTTCAGATAAATTTCTTTGGCGGGGCGACCTTTTATACGGTCGAAGGTGGTGTAGATATGATTGTTGTTATTCATGATGGTGATGGATTTGCAACTTATTTTGTGCTAAAGTGATAAGACTGTTTTGTCGCTGTTCCTTACTCCTCGCAGAGTCGAAAAAGGTGGCCTGTTTTGAATGTATATTTCCCCGTTTGTCTTAACCTTGCTGTCAGAAGCTCCATATACGGGGGATGAGCAATACACTAAGCACAAAAACCATCATCTGCAAGGGGAGTCCTACCCGCACAAAATCACCCGCAGAATAATGCCCGATGGATTTAATAATCAGGTTGGCACGGTAACCCCGGGCACTCATAAAGCTGGAAGCCCCGGCAATGGCAATGGCCACAAAAAAGGGCTTGGGATCGACGTTTAAGTGTTGAGCAGCTACAATGGCCACCGGAAATACCAGCGCCACAGCAGCATTATTGGATATTATCTCGGTAAAAACAGTTGTAAAGACATAAAGCAGGGCAAGTACGGCCCAGGGTCCCATGGATTGTACCGTGTCGATAAATTCATGTGCCAGCGCATCGGCAATGCCGGTATTCTGAATAGCAGCGCTTACCGCAAAAGAGGAGGCAATGGCAATGAGTAAATCCCAGCTGACATTTTTGGTGTAGTTTTCTGCCGGTAAAATCCGAAACCACACCAGCAACAAGGCCGCCAGCGCAACCATCACAAAAATGTTGAGGCGCACGCCAAACCCCCAGCTTACCATTTCGTTGATAAGGATGCCTGCAACCATGCCTAACAGTATAAACAAGGCAATCCAACGTTTGCGGCGGGTTTTTTCTACCGGCATGTCCTGCATGTAGTTCACCAGGTAAAACATGGAACGGGCAGCCCAGTTTTTTTCAAAATGATCGGTTGCCAGTAACACCAGGTTGTCGCCCACACGCAGTTCGAGCTTGTTCAGGTTGGTGGTGATACGTTCTCCGTTTCGGTGAACAGCAAGTACCACCGCATTAAAATGTTCAAAAAAGTTAAACTCGGCCAATGTCATTCCCAAACCGGGGAAGCGGGGAGCCAGTACTACCTCGTAATTTTTTAGTTCGTTGGGGTCGGTATCTTTCAAAAAGTCGATGCCTTTTAAACGTACTTCCTTGTGCGTAAGTACGTAGTTTAAACGGTCGGAATTACCGCTCAGCAAAAGCTCGTCTCCGGGAAGTAATTTTAACTGTCCGTGGCCTGTCCGAATGATCTTCCCTTCCCGTTCAACGGAATATACTTCCAGGCCGTTGAGTCCGTTGAGCAGGCCGTTGGCAACCGTAGCACCTATAAACTGACTGTTGTCGTTAAGAAGAACATTGTAATAATAATCTTTTACACCCGATTTCTTTTTGGATTTTGCCTGTACGCGCTCTCCGGGAAGTATCCGGTTTCCCAGAAAAGCCATGTAAACAAAGCCAAAAGCGGCAATAACGAGCCCCAGTTTTGCCAGTTCAAAAAGATGAAATCCTTTGTACCCGTTTTCAATCATCAGGCCATGGACCACCAGGTTCGATGAGGTGCCAATCAGTGTACACATACCTCCGAAGATAGCCGCATAACCCAGTGGAATCAGAAACTTCTTGTAAGGAAGGTTCATCATTTGTGCCCATTTTAACAGGATGGGAGTGGTGTTTACCACAATGGGCAGGTTGTTCAGAAAAGCCGACAGAAATGAAACCGGTATCATAATACGCGGCAGCAGAAAAGGCATCGGACTCTTCTTGCGCGGCAGATAAGCCTGTGCCAGCCGGGTAATAAGCCCCGACTGTTTGATTCCTTCGTTGACCAGAAATAGTACACCAATGGTAATGACACCCGTATTCGAGAATCCACGGATCATTTCTTTGGCCGAAATAATTCCGGTGGCAAGAAAGATAACCGCAGCGCTAAAAAGAATCAGCCCCGGACGTAATTTCTGCAACAGAAAGGCCGCCAGGATATAGATGATGACTACAATTGCTATGAGAATGTCGATATTCAATGCTTGATGCTGGATGCTTGATACTAGATACTTGATGCTGGATACTTGATACTTGATACTTGTAGCTTGAAGCTTGTAGCTGGATACTGTATATTCGTTGCTCTATCCTTTGCCGATTCCTTTGTATTCGAACCCGATCTGATCCATTTCGGCAGCATTCAAAATATTACGGCCATCGAAAATAAAGGCCGGTTTTAGCATGTCTTTATATACTTGCTGCCAGTTATAGTTTTTGAATTCATCCCATTCAGTCAGGATGGCAATGGCATGCGCTTTTTCCAGGGCTGCATACGGCTCGTTATGAATGGTAATCAAGGACTGAAGAGCCGGAAGGTCGAAGGGCTGCGTCGGATCCTGCCCATATACATATTCCAGGTCTTTGAAAATCTGCTCTTTTTTTACTTTCGGATCGTAAATATGGATTTCAGCCTTGTCGTCCAGCAATTCCTTGGCTACATAAATCGCTGCCGATTCGCGGGTATCGTTGGTATCTTTTTTAAAAGCCCAGCCCAAAAAGGCTATTTTTTTCCCGGAAACGGTATTGAACAGGCTGTCGATAATCTGTTTGGCAAAACGGTGTTTCTGGTAATCATTCATTTTTACTACACCTTCCCAGTAATCGGCTACTTCGGGCAGGTTAAAATGACGACAGAGGTAAACCAGGTTTAGTATATCTTTCTGAAAACAGCTTCCGCCAAAACCAACCGATGATCGAAGAAATTTTGAACCGATGCGGGTATCGGCACCAATGGCATGCGCAATTTCATCTACGTCGGCACCGGTTTTTTCACACAAGGCAGAAATGGCATTGATCGATGAAATACGTTGTGCCAGAAATGCGTTGGCCGTTAGTTTCGACAGTTCGGATGACCATAAACGCGTGGTTATAATCTGTCTGCGCGGCACCCAGTGGGCATAAATATCAACAAGAGCCTGAATGGCAGCCAGGCCGTCTTCGTCCTGATCACCCCCGATCAGAATACGGTCAGGATTATGCAAATCGCTAATGGCAGTACCTTCAGCCAGAAACTCCGGATTGGAAAGTACCTGGAATTTGTTGCCGTTTCCTTCGGCTTCCAATATGGTTTTAATTGATTGGGCTGTACGAACGGGTAGCGTGGATTTCTCCACTACAATCTTGTCTTCGGTGGCCAAACGGGCAATCTGCCGGGCAGAAAGCTCCACAAATTTCAGGTCGGCAGCCATGCCTTTGCCCACACCATAGGTTTTGGTAGGCGTATTCACCGAGATAAAGATCATCTGTGCTTCGCGGATACCGGCTTCCACATCGGTGGAGAAAAACAGGTTGCGTCCGCGGGCTTCCGCCACTACTTCCTTTAATCCCGGCTCATAAATCGGGAGTTTATCAAGGTCGCTGTCGTTCCAGTCAGCAATGCGCTGCGGATTGATATCTACTACATTTACTTTTATTCCCGGACATTTCTGTGCAATTACAGCCATTGTAGGACCGCCAACATATCCGGCACCGATACAGGTTATTGTTTTTATTTGATAAGACATTTGTTTGTATTTTCTGTTGCGAATTTATTATTGTTCTGTTTTTGAAACAATGATAAAGTTCTTTTTTGTTTTTATTGTTCACTCTCTTTCCAGCGTTCTTTTACCGTTGCCAGGAATTGTTTTCCGAAGATCCAGCCGAGGGCAACCACACCCCCCAGGAAAGTCCAGATTAACAATATTTTAAAACCACTGGTATTATCTTCGAGCGGAACGGTAACCGGTTTGATAACGGCAAACACCGGAGTATCTTCCTTGACTTTTATTTTGGCTTGTTCCAGTTGTTTGGCCAGCTCCGAATACACATTAAAAGCCAGTGTGTAATCACTTTGAAGCCTTTCTTCCTGGGTGCGGGCCATGGCTGAGGTAACGTTTTTATTCCGGTCGCGAAATGCCGCTAATTGAGCCTGTGCATTCTCAAATTCTTTTTTGGTCTCTTTGTATCTGCCTTCAATAAATTCAAGTTGAGCGGTGGCTTTTTCAATCTTAAACTCGGTGATCGAGCGTTGCAGCAATGCCTGTGCCTTTTGTGCTACCTGTGCAGCCAGGGCAGCTTCATGAAAAACGGTGTTCAGCACTACATACCCGTCTTTGTCGTTGGTTTCGAGTGTTACATTGGCTGAAATAATTTTCCGGACACTTTCCTGATCCTGCGTAAGCCGAATCGCGGCCGAATCAGCCTGTCTGACAGCAACTTCTTCTTCCGGTTCTCCTTTAATGGCTCCCAGAATAACAAAGGGTAGGCCAATGGTATATTTTTTAAGAATGGAAAAAACACCGGGTTTGCTGTATTCCGTATAATATTCGTACAGTGAAACGGGGTGATCCACATCCGAAAATTTAAAGGAAGTGTTCATTAACTCAAGCTGAAAAGGGACACTTTGAACGATTTGCGGATATACAAAAGGAGAAAGGTCGCTGGAGGTGTTGTCCATATTCAGGTTAAAACCTGCCATGGCTGCCAGTGATGAAAGTCCGCCCATACGGCTGGAACTCTGTGACAACTGCGGGACCATGGTACTGGAAGCGGAATATTCTTTGGGGCTAAGCAAAACCACTGCCACTCCCAGAAGGATGAATACCGCTACGGTTTTGATGATAAATTTACGTCCTTTCCAAACTGTTTTGGCCAGGGCAATAAGGTCAATCTCGTCTTCCTGTACCTGTGTTGTTTTTATTTCGTCGGTCATGTTTTCTTTTTGATTTGGATGCCTGAACTTTTTAATGAAGTATTAGCGGAGCAAGGCTACAATGGCAACCGCAATGGATGTAAAGGCGCTGCTTACACCTAGCCAGCCCTGAAGTCCCAGTCTTTCGCGTTCCGGTTTTTGCGGAACAATAATTTCGCTGCCGGGGCCTACTTCCGGGTAATTTTTAAAAATAAATGCTTTTGTTGAGGCTGTGTATCCGTTGGCATAACGAACATAGGTTTTACGCTTTAAAGCTTCCCGGCCAAATCCACCTGTTTTGTCGATGTAGTATTTCAGGCTTTTCCCTTCTTCAAAAGTGATGGAAAACGGATTTTGAATGGCACCGCTTACTTTTACCGTTTGGGCAAATTCAGGAACAAAAAGGATGTCGCCGTCCCTCAGGAAAAGATCGTTGGGGCCATGCGGGTCTTCCAGAATCTTTTTTAGATTGATCGCCACATTTTCTGTTCCCAGCTCTTTGGTGTTTCTTCTCAGTTGCGCACCTTCCACAAAAGCCTGTGGTGTAATGCCCTGTGCCAGTCCTACCAGGTCGGAGATACGCTGATTCTTGGTTTGAAGGGCGTAAACACCGGAATACACTACTTCACCTGTTATTGTAACAGATCCCTGCTCGCGGAAACCCGGAGCACGTTTGATCGAAATGCGGTCGTAGGGCTCAAGGTAAAAAGGAATGTCTCCTTCCACTTTCAGGTCGCGGGTGTGTTTCAGGTTAAAAATATGAACCAGTGTATCTGATAAGCGGGAGGCCTCGTTATGCGAGAGCCTGCGCGATACTTCAATAAAAGTACTGTCGGCAGCTTCGGTAAAACCTCCGGCCATAAAAACCGCATCGGCAATGGTGGTATTTTCCGACCACGGAAGTTGTCCGGGATTCATTACCTCCCCGCTGATGGAGAGGTATGGCGTTTCCCCGATACCAAAATGCGATTTTATACTTACAATGTCTTCCTGCTGCAAAACAATGTTTACCTCGCCACTGGCAACCTTATCAACATCAAACGGAAGGGTAGTAGTGGTGAGATCAGGATTAAAACGGGTAATAATTCCGCGGTTTTTAAAGACATCGGCCGTCAGGCTGTCTGCTTTCAGTACCAATTGCAGAAGTGTCATTCCCGGTGTCCATTCATATTCTCCGGGCCGATATACCGCACCTGAAATGGTTACCCGGTTTTCAAAACTTTCGAGGATTACACCGGTAGTCAACTGGTCGCCGTTGACCATTGGTGTCGATTTAATCTGGCTGAAAGGAATGTCAAGGATTTGCTGTCCCTGCTGGGTTTTTCGCTGAATCTGAATTTTCGCCAGGTAAGCGTTTTCAGTAAAACCTCCGGTGAAACGAATCAGTTCATCCAGCATTTCGTTTTCCTTTAGTTCAAAAATACCGGTTCGTTTAAACTGTCCATCTACTTCCACCCGTTTGTCGGCAGGAGGTATAAAAATAATATCGTTGTCTTTCAGAATGATATTGTCAGAAGGATCGGCATCTACCAGGAATTTATAAATATCGATGTTCCGGAAGATAGCGCCATCACGGATGATTTTTATGTTTCGGAATGATCCGATATTGTTGGGCCCTCCGGAAAGATACAGGGCGTTGAACAAGCTGGCGGTAACCGGCAGTGTGTAAGTACCCGGAGTTGTTACTTCACCCAGTAAATTAACCTGGATCGATCGCAGTTGTCCCATGTTTACCTGCGCAAAAGTGCCCGGATTGCTGCCCGCCATGTCGGAGTATATTTCGGTCAGCCGGCTTTTAATTTTTTGAGCTGCATCGTTAAACGTTTGCCCGGCAATGTAAACCGGCCCAACATCCGGAATGATGATCTGCCCGTTGTTGTTTACTTTTAGCTGGTAGCTGTTTTGAGAGTTTCCCCATATCTGAATCAGGATCTGATCGCCGATACCGATCTCATAATTTTTGGGTGTTTGTATGTTTAAAGTGGGCTCAAAAGTAAGG
Source organism: Draconibacterium sp. (assembly GCA_047975435.1). Lineage (GTDB taxonomy): Bacteria > Bacteroidota > Bacteroidia > Bacteroidales > Prolixibacteraceae > Draconibacterium. The sequence goes on from JBKEDN010000109.1 coordinate 10,016, forward strand.
TTCTTGCTGTTAAACAGATAGGCTCCAAAAATCTTTCCGCGAATATCAAAACCAGCTGTGCGGGTAGATTTCTCCACATCTTTTTGCTCCTGTACCTGTTCCGTTGCTTCCAGAACGGGATCACCACTTACCTGTCCGTCAGTAGTCTGGCCTTCACCCAGGCGTTGCTGGAAGTCCTGTATCTGTTGCTCCGTTGCCCCGCGCTGACGGGCAAGTGCTGCTGCCTGATCTACCGACATTCCGGCATCCTGCAGGGCTTTTTGTGCTTTTTTGATGTCTTGTTGCGGAAGGGTTTTTACATCCACATCTTTTACGTCCTGCGCATGCAGGAATCCTGCGCCGGATAAGCTAATGAGCACTGCAAGGACAATGGTTTTTAATTTCTTCATTCTGTAAGTTACTTATGGGATAAACAATGATTTTTTTTGATTGATAATGCTGATTGACAGCGTATAAAAGTAGCATTTATACCGCTTTCCAGATTAAAAATGATCGATTGGTTTTTAAAAAACTGTCTTTTTCTTCTTCGGAAAGAATCAGGTACCTGATTTTCCGGTCAATGCGGCCTTCTACTTTTTCGGTAAGTTTCGACACATATGCCCGGTCAATTTTTTCACCCACAAGGAGCAAATCAATTACTTTGGAATCTTTACCGATGGCGAGGTCACCAAGCAGATAGGTCTCTTTCAGGTCACCAATGTTGGAGGTAACTTTTTCGATGATCTGGTCAATTCCAAAAGTCTTTATTAAAATGTTATGAATATCTGCATAAAGCGGGTGTCGTGTATTGGCCTGGAATAGCTTTTTATTTCCGGAAAGTTCGGTTGTCAGTAATCCGGCCGATTCCAGGCGGTTCAATTCAATCCTGATTGCATTGGTCGATTCCCCAAACTCCGCCTCCAGGTTTCGCAAATAACTTTTAGTATCCTTGTTCAGGAAGAACTTTAGTAAAAGCTTTATGCGGGTCTTGCTTGTAATAATGGTTTCAAGCATATTTTTAGCGTATAAAATAAGTCAAACAGAACAGGGGTGAAAGGCGTTGAAATGAGCCGGTTTTTTACAGCTTCGCCTCCTCAGTTACATAAATTGCATGAGTGGATGTCAAATTGAGTAACAAATATACTCATTCTTGTCTTCCGGCAATCGGAGAGGATGCAAAGACAGCTAAAATAATCAGTGTTTAATAAAAATTTAAAAAACGGAATTGAGGTTTGTTATAGGCATAAGTTTGTTTCTGTTCCGTATCGTTTACCTTGAAAAGGGCAGGGGATCTGCTGTTTTTCCTTTGCTGTGGCTGCTGCCTTTGCCACTACCGTTCGACTGAAAGTACAGCCCCACTTTTATTTCGGTATAAATACCTCTTAAGTCGGCCCGTGTTCCGTCTGAATAATAATTGTAAACAGCGTCCAGGTAATCGTAGTTGGTATAATTGCAGGTGAAGGTTGTATTGATAAAGAAATTGGGGTTTACATAGCTTTTAACTCCTGCCGAAAGAAACAATACCATCGACGACATGGAAAGGTTGGTATAATCGCCGGCACCTTTCCCAAAAATTGAGCCTAAGGCAGGATCCTGGTATTTTAATTCTGCTCCGTACTGAATATAGCCAATTCCCGCACGCAGAAAAGGTTCCGGAGTCCAGGGAGAGGTAATGTTTTCAAACGAACGGAAATAATATCCGATAAAAAACTTTTGCCCGATCAGGAGGTTGGTATATTCCACCGGATCTTCAATCGGAGCCGGCATGGAATGGTGGTTTCCAATGGCGGTAAAATCGGGGTTGTCTGTTTCGCCTTTCAGGTTGGTGAAATTAATATCAGTTCCTGCTTCCCAATGATTAAAAAATAATTTTGACAATTCCAGATCCATCGCAAAACCCGGTTTGTGGTCGAATTCGGTAAGGTGTTCTTTGAAATCCGGAGTCACTTCTGTTAGCATTTGTGAGACACCTATTTTGGTTCCGAAAATAATTCCCGAGGTAGGGTTTTGCGAATAGGCGCCTGTGAACAGAAAGAAAAGAAGAACAAATAAATTAACTTTTTTCACTTGTAAAGGATTTAGCATTTCAATTAACAAAACAACATATTTATTCTATTTATTGTATTCTTTTTTGTTTTTCAGTGAAAGGATACCCCGTAGTCTTAACCTTTTCGTTATGTAATCACAGTGTTTCCATGTTCAGGAAGAAGATGTATGATCCGGAACTGCACTTAAATAATTGGACGGAACTTCAATGGTAAAACTCTGTGCTATCTGATCGATACGAAGAACAAATTTATTCCTGCCCCTGATGTCGGTTAGTTCTCCTCTAATGCCAACAAGTGGCCCCTGTATAATTTCTACTGTTTTTCCTTTGGCAAAAGTGTCATGGTTTATTTCAACCTCGAAATCGTTTTGTTGCAGCATCTTTTTTAAGGCCATTATTTGGTCTTCCCTGATTTCGGCTGCTTTTCCTTCAAAAGTTACATAACACACCACATTGTCTGATTGAAGGACGCGGTCGTAATCTTTTCCGGAGATGTTTACAAAACAATAACCCGACATCAGCGGGAGTTCCACCCATTTTTTGCGGTCTTTCCACTGCCGGAGTTTTCGCTGTAAGGGTAGAAAACTTTCGATTCCCAGCCGGAGAAGTTCTTCGTGAACCCGTTTCTCTGCACGGGAGCGGGTGTAAATGGCATACCATTTTTTTTTTGTCCGATCGTTCTGCATGGTGCTGATGTGTCTGTTTGTAAAAACGTTGCAAGTAAATTAAATCTGTCAAGTTTTCAAACCGGAATCAGCAGGTTTTGTAAATCTGTGAATAAAAAAGGCGCATTGAGTTTTCCGAAGCAGGAGGGTGTAAAACGGGGGAAAGAAAAAGAGGCTGTCCCAAAAGGGCGGCCTCTTGTTTTAGGCGGCCAGATGTAAATTTGTATGCAATTTGATTTTTGGATGTTTTTTGGATTGTGATAAGCTGGGTGATTGCATAATAAT
>JBKEDN010000110.1:0-30422 GCA_047975435.1 Draconibacterium sp.
TTATTATGCAATCACCCAGCTTATCACAATCCAAAAAACATCCAAAAATCAAATTGCATACAAATTTACATCTGGCCGCCTAAAACAAGAGGCCGCCCTTTTGGGACAGCCTCTTTTTCTATTGTATTGAATTTTGAACAAATTATCTTTTGTATTCCATTTTTAAAGTTATACGCTTTGATGTTTTAGTGCAAGATAGGTTCTCATACCATAGATTGCAATAACCACAAAACAAATAAATGGCAAAATAAACGAGAAGTTTACAGCGGGTAAAAATCCGATTGTTCCCTGATCAATAATAAAACCTTGCAACGGCGGCATCAATGCTCCTCCCACAATTGCCATCACTAATCCTGCAGCTCCCAGTGTTGCATCTTCCCGAACACCTTCCAGGGCAATTCCGTAAATGGTTGGAAACATTAGAGACATAAATGCAGAAGTTGCCACCAACAGATACAAACCCGGCATTCCCTGAATTAGGATAACACCAGTTGTAGTTAGCATTCCACCAAATGCAAAAAGCGTCAACATAAACCTCGGATTCAGGTATTTCATTAAAAAAGTACTAATAAATCGGCTTGTGATAAAAATTGCCATGGCAACAATGTTATAGTTTTGTGCTTCGGCCTTAGGAATTCCTAAATTATCAGCATACTGAATTATAAACGTCCAGCACATAATCTGTGCCCCCACATAAAATACCTGTGCGATTACACCTTCGCGGTAAATTTTATTCTTAAATAACCTTTTTGCCGAGTGCCAGGGGTGAACTTCATGATCAGCACTTTCCTGCTTTGGCATTTTGGCAACAGCTATTATAATCAACATCACAATTACAACAAAACCCAGTATTACATAGGGATTTCGAATAACAGCCAAATCATTTGTTCGGATGACTGCCTTTTCTGCAGCACTCAACGTTTCAAATATCAGATTGCCCCCAGCATCGCGTTTGTCTGACTCTAAAGCCGACAAAATAAGTTTTGATGCGACAAACATTCCCAATATCGATCCCATTGGGTTAAACGCCTGTGCCAGATTCAACCTGCGTGTTGCTGTTTCAGGTGCTCCCATCGACAGGATATAAGGATTTGCCGTTGTCTCGAGGAATGCCAATCCAAAAGTGAGAATGTAAAGTGATACAAGGAAAAACCCAAAAATTTCGTACTGAGCTGCGGGATAAAACAATAAAGCTCCAATCGCATAAAGACCCAGACCGATCAGTATCCCAACTTTATAAGAATATCGTTTAATGATAAGTGCAGCAGGTATTGCCATGGTTGCATAACCGCCATAAAATGCAAACTGAACCATTGCCGCCTTTGCATTCGATATTTCCATTACTGTTTTAAATGCCGCAACCATGGGATTGGTAATATCGTTGGCAAAACCCCACAGCGCAAAAAGACTGGTAATTAAAATGAAGGGGACAATTACTTTTTTGTCCACCACGACCTTTTTTAGTTCACTCATCGTTTTATTGGTTTTTGTTCATTGTGAAGTACAAAAATTGAAAATCAAAGTCGAAACACTAACCTGTACTAACCTGTACCTTCTTCATGTTTTGAATATTTTTAGCACTCCTTAAAGGAATTCATCCTTTTTGGCGGCTTTTAGCTGTTCCACTATTTTTTTTACATCCTCTGCCTTATCCCGTCTGCAAACAAGTGTGGTGTTTCCATCTTTCACTACAATCACATCTTCGAGGCCAACAACGGCAATTAAACCTTCGTCGGAATATACGAATGAGTTTTGGGTATCCAGCAGAATAGCTTCTCCTGCTCCCGCATTTCCATTTTTATCCTTTTTGTCAGTCAGATAAACCGATTCCCAGCTACCAAGATCATTCCAGTCGAAATTACCTTCCACCAGGTAAATATTATCGGCATGCTCCATAATTCCGTAATCTACCGATATACTCTCAACTGCACGGTAAATGGTGTCGAGAGTTTGGGAATATTCCGGCTTCCCAAAATCAGCCTGAATTTTTCTTAAATCGGCATACAGCGCGGGTGCAAATTTCTGCACGGCTTCGAGAAAAACGGAGACTTTAAACACAAACAATCCGCTGTTCCAAAAAAAGCCGCCTTGTTTCAGATATCCTGATGCTACTTCTTCATTCGGTTTCTCAACAAAGCGTTCCACTTTAAACTGACGAATATTCCCTTTATCTGTAATATCTTCGGCTGTTTGAACATAGCCATAGCCTGTAGCCGGGTAAGTGGGTGTGATACCAATGGTAACAATACCGTTGCGTTTATCCGCAATTTCAACAGCAGTGAGTACCGTATTTTTAAAAAGTTCATTATTCTGAATCAAGTGGTCAGATGGCGAAACAACCATAATCCCATCCGGATTTTCCTTTTCAGCATACATGGCTGCCAAACCGATACAGGGCAAGGTATTTCGTCCCACCGGTTCATAAATCAGGTTCTCTTTCGGAAGCATCGACGCCTGTTTTTCCAGCACTTCAGACTGGGTGGCACTTGATACGATGTAGATATTTTCCTTTTCAGTAAATGTAGCAAAACGGCCAATGGTTTCCTGTAAAAGTGAACCGCTGCCAAAAATATTCAGGTATTGTTTGGGACGCACACTTTTACTCCGGGGCCAGAATCGTGTTCCTGATCCACCAGCCATTATGAGTGTATAAAGTTTATTCATGATTCAGTAATTATGAGAATCGCTAAAATAGGTTTAATTCTGCGAAAATCACAAATAAAAACAACCGATTCAGCTCCTTTCTTCCAAGTAAAATTTCTTTTATTGTTTACGAAAATTCTGGTGTTTTTCGATGAAACATTCAATTCAAATTTAATTCAGGAGTACATTTTAGTATTGACATCCAAACGATTTTCCGTAAATTGAATAACAAATCCATTAAATCGAACTTTTTAACATTCAGCAAATGCAAAAGAAAATCCACTTAAACGGTTTGAGTAAGAAGTTACTTTTACTCTCTTTGTTCATCGCAGTATTCGCCTGTGCCACCATTTCCCAGTTTGATCAATATGCATATACACAAACTACTTCGTTAAAAGTAGATGCGTTGAGCGTGCTGGATCTTGCTACTGATGATTTTGATCAGCATAAAAATGAAGTTCTGCAACTCACTTCCGACCTACAAAAGATTTACGAATACGAAAAGAACCGCCCCAAAAATGAGATCACTGAAAAAATGTGGGAAAAGATGCTAAATGAAGAAGGCCATCTTTTGGGCGGGTTTCTTTTGAAATGGAAGACCGAGGGAAAACAAAGCAAAATTTTTATCGAAGAAGCCAAAAAGATAATTGGCCCTGCTTTTGACCAGATAGCTCAATTGGAAAGCAAAAAGATTAAACCTTCAGAAATTTAAAACTTGAACAATGGCAGATATAGAAAAGCTTCTAACGGATTTAAAGGACGACGCAATTTCGATCGCACTTAACACGGTAAACGAATTTAAAAACGAAGCAAAGGAAGACGCTGTCGGCCTTATTAACTCGTTGGAAACCGACATAAAAAAGTGGTCTTTAATGGTTCTTAACGGAGAGCTCTCGAAAAGTGATCTTGAGTGGCTGGTAATGGCAAAAAAAGACCTGATTGAAATGATTGGCCTAAAAAACATCGGTATGGCCAAAATCAAAATCGATGAATTAAAAAACAAGCTGCTTGGCCTGGTGGTCACCAAAATATTCAGCTTGATATAAAAAAGCACCTACCCCGGAGATCGCGATAAGTGCTTTGTGCTATGAATTAAAATATCAGGCTTTTAAACGTTTCTAAGCCATTGGCTGCTCACCCATCCTTCGATGTCGGCTTTTACATACGACCAACCGCCCTGCGATTTTAGAATCCTGACTTTTGTACCTTTTGAAAGTGGATTCGAAACCAGTGATGCATTGATACCAGGATTGGATCGTATATTCAGGTTGTCGGCAAGTACAACAGCTGCATCTATCAGAGTTGCATCGTCGTCGGGCACATCGGGCAAATCTTCATTTCGGCCAAAGATCACCCGGTTTTGCAACGACTCCATCGGGAAAGCCGGCCCCGGATCTCGTTTTCGGGAAGGAGCAATATCTTCATGGCCAACAATTTCTTTAATACCATAGGCTGTTTTTAAAGCCCTGCAAATTTCTTCTACCATTTCGAGTTGTTGTTGGGTGTAAGCTTCCCAACCACGTTCGCTGCTCTCCAGTTTGTGCTTTGCCAGTACCACATCCTTATCATCAACCTTCTTACCGAAATGAGTCATATATCCTTCCGGAGTCTGAGTCAGCGGGCCGGCATTGTCTATTTCAATTCCGATACTGTATTGGTTCAACCCGGATCTTCCCTTCCAGGTACTACGCCCGGCATGCCAGGTCCTGACATTAAACGGCGCCAGCTGAATCACTTCTCCCGTTTTTCCGACTACAAGATGCGCCGAAGCATTTGCCTGCGGATTTTGTAACCACCTGGCCGAAGAAGTCAATGAACTTCCGGCTGTATAATGAATTACAATTGTATCGGGTAATCCTGCGTTAAACGGGCCTGACACATTGGGTGTTTCCTGGAAAGAAATTTTGATCTTTCCTTCGGTATCGATCAGTTTATGTTGTTCTATTTTAATCATCCTTCTGCTTTTACATTGGTTGTTACTTTGCCTGTTATATTGTTTGCTCCTGAGCCGGTTATAAAATTAGTGAGTTTGTTGGTAACGCCCATTTTTTCGGCCGTACGCCCAACACCATAAACACCAACTACCGTTCCCCACGCCCACCAAAATTCACTGGGAAGTTCGATTTTGGGCATTTCGTTTGCGCCACCAATATATGCGATAACCGGTACCAAAACATAAACAAAAAAGATAAACAACATACCGGCATATACAATGGTTGGCCGGGCTCGTTTGGTATAAAGATCGCCCTGTGCCATTTCGGCCTTAATAATTTCCTGCCGTGCATCCAGTTCTTTGCGGTAGGTTTCCTCCAGCTCTCCTTCCAGCTTCATTAAACTGCTTTGCATTTCAAGCTTAAACTCCTGTTTTTCTTCTTTCGTTAGTGTAAACCGATCTACCACATCACCAACGCTGCTCACAACCTCGGTAATGCCTTGTCCAAAAAGTTTCTTAAAAAGTTCCATGTTTATTTTGATTTAATGGTGAATTCTTCGAATTATTATTGAAAGTGCCTGACAACAAAATTATATGCATTATCAAAACACACTTTCCGTACAAAATCTTCTGACGACAGGCCAAACATAAGCTCTTTCTTCTCCGGATCTCTGTCAATCTTCTGAATCAGATCTTTTGCAAACTGTCCAAAATCAAGTACGGTTGAATATTTATTAACCGGATCAATAAAACCATCGAAATCGGTTCCCAGGCAAAATGTATTTACAATGCCTTTTGTTGCCGGAAGTTCGTCATCGGAAGAATGGATTACTGCTTTCATCATGCATTTTATATGTTGCCATACATAATTTGCATGTGTTGAGTCTTTTTTAGCATCCGATTTGGAAAGCCCCAGAACACGTTGATCGAAGTTGATTCCAATCACTCCATCCGACTTAAAAATATTGACTACATCTTCATCACAAATATTAATGTTCCAGTTGTTAAAGCGGTGTCCGTACCGCTCTGCAAAATCGCCATTTGTTTCGAGCATCATTCGGTTAATGTGTTGATCCAGTGTTTCAACACCTGAGTATGCAACATGGCTGGCAATTACCGGAATCGGGTGTGCAGTTTTAAGACTTGGTATTACAAATTTTTCATAATATGTCTTACGTGCTTTTGCATTCAGGTGCTTTACATCAATCAGTATCCTGCGTCCGAGGTTCTCCGGATCAAATTTCCCTTCATCATTGAGTGAAAGGAGAAAATTCAACACCTTCATCCCTTTGTCGGTTATGCCCTCATTTATTCCTTCTGATTGATCAAGCAACAGGTTTCCTGCATCCGGAATACTATGCGCATGCCCGGCCAGGTAATTAAAAAAATGATGTGTAAAAGTGATAAAAAAGACAGGTTGTTCCCAACCCTTTATTTCGATTAGCCTGTTTTTAATGGCGTCAAAATCCTCGTGACTGTTAAAAACATTGGCTCCCTCAATGGTTAACACAAATGCTGTTTTGTCCTGGTTGATAATATCCTTCACATTTGTCCCGTTCAGGGCAAGATAATAGGCACCGGTGGCCGACAAACTTTCTGGTTCTTTTTGTAATATCTTTTTCTTGTTTACAAAAATCCGCTTGTAAAACGGAATATATAATTTTGTGCTACTCTCTATTCCATTTGATTTGAGAAGAAACTCCCGCTCCTGCTTTAACTCTTTGAAATAATTGTACTTCCGGCTTTGCACAAAATTGATTCTGCTCAACGGAATCTTCATGTAAATAGCCTGAATAAAATCCCTTATCGCCAGGTTGCCACCTTTGGCATTTCCGATAAAATTCAAAAATCGGCTAAAAACAACGCTAACAGTTTCGTTGAGCAGATTGTCTCCCAGGTACTTTTCAAGGTTTTTGCCCACCACACTTTTTGAATCCTTCCGGCCTATGACCCACCCTTTTTCGAGCGGATAAAGCGATACAAAGGCCAGTTTAAGATGACCATTGTTTACTTTGGCCAGGTCGCACTGGGTGTAAGCTGCGGCACGCTTTCCTTTTTCTTCTGCCTTAATTTTGGGCAAAATAATCCACCACGGAGTATATTTACTTTTTGATTCGGGCCGGCGCTTTTTATGCAACCAGTTATACGACCGCATATGCGGATGACAATGCAAATCAGCAAATCGTGTTATTGTTGACATAATTTCCGGGGTTTAAAGTTTTTGAAATTGAAACGAGTAAATATTCTGTTGTAGTAAATCAGAATAGGATAACAATGAGAAGCAAAGCATTTTTGTTTGTTAACCGGGTTCATAATAATGGTTGATTTAATATAAAACTGCCATCTCCGGTTAAATCACTGTCATACAATTTAGTGAACTGCGCTGACAAATACAAATGCAGGAAAGCGACAAAACATCTGGACTACGAACAACCAACTGGATTAATACAACTAACTTTCTCTTCCGATGTATTCATTAACTTCCACCTCGCCATTTGCTGCTAAAAGGGCATTTAGGGCCAACGCATCAAGTTCGTCTTCACCCGGATAAACAAAAACATCGGCAATAAAACCGGTTTTTTTCTGAATATATTCCACCAGTTTCTGATTATAAGCCAAACCACCCGTTAACAATATCCCATTTACATTTCCGTCAAGAACCACCGCCATTTCGCCAATCATTTTACTAAGCTGATAAAAAAGTGCTTCTTCAATAATGCGTGCTTTTTCATCACCGGCTTTTGCTCTCTTCTCAACTTCCCGGGCATCGTTTGTACCCAGATAAGCAACAAAGCCGCCCTCTCCAATTACCATTCTCCGCACCTGCTCTTTGTCCAGTTTTCCACTAAAACACAAATCAATCAACTGGCCAACAGGAAGCGTACCCGAGCGTTCAGGACTAAAACTTCCCTCCCCGTCGAGGGCGTTATTTACGTCAATCACCCGTCCGTTTTTATGTGCCCCTACCGAAATCCCGCCACCCAAATGAGCTACAATCAGGTTTAATTCGTGGTAAAGTTTTCCAAGTTTTTTGGCGTGTAACCGTGCGGTTGCTTTTTGGTTCAGGGCATGAAAGATTGAGCGACGTTCGAGTAATGGATGACCGGAAAAGCGCGCGATATCCTGCAATTCATCGGTTACAACCGGATCGGCCATAAAAGCCTGTGCACCCGGAATTTGCAGTGCAATATAATCGGCAAGCATTGGCCCAAGGTTACTCGCATGATGCCCCATTACTCCTTGCTGAAGGTGTTCGAGCATTAAATTATTTACCCGGTAAACTCCCGATTCAAGCGGATAAGTCAACCCTCCACGGCCAATAATGTATTTGATAGAATCCACATCAATCTTTTCTTCTACCAAAGCATCAATAATTAAACCTTTTCGGAATTCAAACTGATCTTCCACATTTTTATAATGAATCAGTTGCTCAAGTGAGTGACGGATGGTTTTATTCAATACACATTCACGTTCGAAATAAACAGCAAATTTGGTGGAGGTAGAACCGGGATTTATGGCAAGAATCCGAATCATTCTAACTTATTAACGATGCCAGGGCAACAGAGTTCAACTTGGTTTTTCTACTATCGCCCCTCGAAGAAACAACCACCGGTACTTTTGCTCCGGCAATAATTCCCGACATTTCGGCTTTTGCCAGCTTAGAGTTGGTTTTATAAAAAACATTGGCAGCATCAATATTGGGGAACAACAAACAGTCGGCATCTCCTGCCACGGGCGAAGTAAAACCTTTTATGGCAGCTGCCTCACTGTTAATGGCTACATCGAGAGCCATGGGCCCGTCAACCATTCCATGTTCAATCTGTCCATGTTCCGACATTTTTGCTATCGTTGCCCCATCCATACACGACGGAATAGAAATAATTATCTGCTCGGTTGGAGCAATAACTGCAACTTTGGGTTTTTCAATCCCCAGTGCCCTGGCTGCACAAATCAGGTAATTGGTAATTAGTATTTTCTGTTTTAAATCGGGATAGGGCAATACCGCCGCATCACTAAACAAAAGTAACTTGTGGTAATTAGGATTTGATACTGCTGAAATATGGCTTAAAGTACCTTTTGATGGGATCAGGTTATATTCTTTCTTTAACAAAGCACGCATAAACTTATCGGTTGAAATCAGGCCTTTCATTAAAATATCGGCCCTCCCGTCGTGAATCAGTTCTACGGCTTTATTGGTAGCCTCCTGTAAATCTGAAGCATGAATAATTTCGTAGGAATTAACATCAATTCCAAGCTTAATACATGACTGCTCAATGGTTTCGCGGTCGCCGGTTACAATGGGCTTTACACAGCCCAATTGAACAGCATCCTCCATTGCTTCCAGTGTATTTTCGTCGATACCGTTTACTGCAACCACCCTTTTGGCAGGCTGCTTCTGAACAGCACTGATCAAATCTTCAAAATTACGTATCTGCATGTTCTCAATTTTTACATGAAATTAATGTGATTTACTGATACAATGCACTTATATTTCTCATTCAGTTTTATGTTTTATACCATAATAAGTTTCTTTCAGCTTACAAATGGATACTTCATAACTTTACTTTGCAAAACATTAAAATAATTACGGCTTGTCTGCTTTTATTTTTCTTCTTTTTTGTACCAAAAATTTAGATCAATGCCGAAGCTTCTTACTTGTTTTTCCTCAATAAACTTCCAGTAAATAAAGAATATCAAACCAATACGTTCAAATAATTTTCTTTTTTAATCCGTAAAAATTCAGCAGGTAACAAAAATACCCCCATATATTGTTCAAAAGCAAACAGCTGTTTTATAATATACTTTGTTACTTTCAGTGAATGCATTATTTGTACTAACTTCATATGCCGTTTAAAAAAAGTTGTAACTGAAACTTTTCCAACTTGATTCGATTTGATCAGCCATACAGACTTTTTTCCACTCTCTTCGAATATTCGGATATTGATGGTTATGTTTTGAATAGCATGACACTGTCCGGTAACTGTAAAAGATATAAAAGAACCTTGTTTTCAGTAACTGTTACTGTTCATGGAAATGAATTTATTAGTCTATTAAATCATTTAAAATTATAATGTTATAGCTATGGTAAATAAAATTACGAGTTTAGCTGAATACTTCCAAAAGTATCAGGAAAGTGTTGCATGTCCCGATACATTTTGGGGAAATATTGCAGAAAGCCATTACTGGCAAAAAAAATGGGACCAGGTGCTTCAATATAAATTTAAGGGAGAAGGCGCACCTGATGTAAACTGGTTTGTAAACGGAAAATTGAATATCACCGAAAATATATTTGAACGTAATCTTTTTACCCGAAAAGATCAGGTGGCTATCATCTGGGAACCCAACGATCCGTCAGAAAAAGAAGTCAGGCTTACTTATGGCGAGCTGTTTGAAAAAGTAAAACAATTTGCCAACGGATTGAAAAAACTGGGAGTAAAAAAAGGTGACAGAGTGGCTTTGTACCTTCCAATGATTCCGGAACTTGCCATAGCCATGCTGGCCTGCGCCCGAATCGGAGCCATTCATTCCATTGTTTTTGCCGGTTTCTCGGCCACTGCACTTGCCGACAGGATAATTGATGCAGAAGCTTCGGTTGTAATTACTTCTGACGGAGGATTTCGCGGTGCAAAAACCATTTCATTAAAAAACATTGTTGACGAAGCAATTGCAAAATGTCCATCAATAAAATATTCCGTAGTTTTTAAAAGAACTGGCGAAGAAATCGACTGGGAAGACGGCAGGGATATTTGGTGGCATGAGCTGATAAAAGACGTTTCAACCGAGAACAAGGCAGAAACCATGGATGCCGAAGATGTTCTGTTTATTCTTTATACATCCGGATCAACCGGTAAACCCAAAGGAGTAGTTCACACAACCGGCGGTTACATGGTTTATACCGAATACACATTTAAAAATGTATTTCAGTACAGCGACGGTGATATTTACTGGTGTACTGCCGACATTGGCTGGGTTACCGGGCACTCGTACATTGTTTATGGCCCGCTTCTCGCCGGTGCTACTTCCGTAATGTTTGAAGGTGTTCCCACCTGGCCCGATGCCGGACGTTTTTGGGAAGTAGTTGATAAATACAAAATCAACCAGTTTTACACCGCTCCGACAGCGATACGGGCTTTGGTTGCCCAAGGTGACGAGTGGGTTACAAAACACGATCTGAGCTCGTTAAAAGTTCTGGGAACCGTTGGTGAGCCGATTAATGAAGAAGCCTGGCGCTGGTACCACGATTTGGTTGGAAAAGGAAAATGTCCGATTGTAGATACCTGGTGGCAAACCGAAACCGGCGGTATCATGATTTCGCCTTTAGCAGGTATTACTCCAACAAAACCATCACTGGCAACTCTTCCGCTGCCGGGAGTACAACCCGTTTTACTCGACCACGAAGGGAACGAGCTGAAAGGAAACAGCCAGGAAGGAATTCTGTGCATAAAATATCCCTGGCCGGGAATGCTCCGGACAACCTGGGGAGATCACCAACGGTGTTATCAAACTTATTTTGCCTCATTCCCGGGATATTATCTTACAGGAGACGGAGCCAAACGCGATGAAGAAGGTTATTACCGGATTATTGGGCGTATTGACGACGTAATCAATGTTTCGGGACACCGGATTGGGACCGCAGAAGTAGAGGATGCCATCAATCAACATCCGAAAGTGGTAGAATCGGCCGTAGTAGGCTACCCGCACGAAATAAAAGGCTCAGGAATTTATGCCTATGTGATTTGTGAAGATATGACCGATGCCGAATTGGTTACGATAGAAGATGAGATACGGGCAACCGTGAATAAATTCATTGGGCCAATTGCCAAACCGGATAAAATTCAGATTGTTAGTGGCCTGCCTAAAACCCGGTCAGGAAAAATAATGCGACGAATTCTTCGGAAAATCGGAGAAGGCGATGCTACCAACCTTGGAGATACCTCAACATTACTCGATCCGGGAGTGGTTGACGCCATTATCGACGGGGCAAAGGTGACAGTAAAACGATAGTTCAACATAAAAATCAAAAACTGTAATAACCTAAATTTGGTAAAATGGAAAATAAATTATCCAATCCGGCTCCATTGGGATTGATGGGGTTTGGTATGACTACAGTTCTGTTAAACATTCACAATGCAGGCTTCTTTCCGCTGGGTTCAATGATACTTGCAATGGGTGTGTTCTATGGAGGTATTGGACAAATTATTGCCGGTATTCTCGAATTTCGAAAAGGGAATACTTTTGGCACCACTGCTTTTACCTCTTACGGGCTTTTCTGGCTTACTCTGGTATTTTTGATTGTATTTCCCAAAATGGGTTGGCTTGAAAGTCCACCCGCTGGATTTATGGGATGGTACCTGTTTATGTGGGGCGTATTTACTTTTATGATGTGGATCGGGACCTTTGGAAACAACCGTGCGTTACAGTTTATCTTCCTGTCGTTATGGATTTTGTTCTTCCTGCTGGCCATTCGCGATTGGTCGGGCTCTGCCACTGTCGGGAAAATCGCCGGGTTTGAAGGTATTATCTGCGGATTATCAGCCATATACCTTGCCATGGCCGAAGTGATTAACGAAACACAAAGGAAAGTGATTCTTCCGATCGGTGCCAGAAAATAGAATGAGTTCAAAACATGAATGAAAAATGCCTTGCCACAGTAAGGCATTTTTCATTTGGTTACGACTCTCTTGAAAAAGCCGATATTACCAAACCAAAATTCGCTTGCAAAAACGATCGTTTTTTTACGTTTACAGGGCAGTTTATCAACAGATGCTCTATAACACCACTTTTGTGAGTTGTTTTTCAACATCATTTTTATTTCAAACAAAAAAGAAAACCTTCATAATAAACTAAATACCAACACACTAACATTATTTCCCAAAATTAGACTCATTAATTTTAATTTTCTAAGCTGACTTTTTTTGATGAAATTTATAGCAATGAATAACCAGCCTTTCAATTTAATACATTGAAATGCAAATCGCTTCAACCAAAAACGAAAGACCATGGCCATCAAAAAACTCAACAGCATTTTCAAGCCCAAAAGAATTGCCCTGATAGGTGTCTCAAATAATCCCGACAGTGTAGGAGGAATTACCCTTCGAAATTTAGTTGGAGGAGGCTTTAACGGAGTGGTTTACCCGGTAAATCCAAAACGTGAAGCCGTTTTTGGAATTCCCTGTTACCCCGATGTAAAAAGCCTGCCCAAAACCCCCGACCTGGCGGTAATTATGACGGCAGCACAGTGGGTTCCCAGCCTGGTGAGGGAATGCGGTGAAGCCGGAATCAATGGCGTTATTATTATGTCGGCCGGATTTAAAGAATCGGGAGAAGAAGGAAAAAAGCTGGAAACGCAGGTAAAAGCAGAAAAAAACAAATTTCCGGACATGCGTATTATTGGCCCCAACTGCCTGGGAATACTGGTACCAGGGCTAAATATGAATGTGAGCTTTGCTACCGGCATGCCTAAAAAGGGCCACGTGGCTTTTATCTCACAATCGGGAGCATTGTGTACTTCGGTGCTCGACTGGGCTTACGAATCGAACATCGGTTTTTCAAACTTTGTTTCTATCGGAAATTCAATGGACGTAAGTTTTGGCGACCTCATCGATTACTTCGGACAGGATCCAAACACCAAGTCGATTGTACTTTATGTTGAATCGATTACCGATGCACGTACCTTTATGTCGGCAGCAAGAGCCTTCTCGCGCGAAAAGCCGATCATTGTTTATAAATCAGGCCGTTTCCCGGAGTCGGCTGCGGCTGCAGCTTCACACACTGGGGCCATGGCTTCTGAAGATTCTATTTACGACGCAGTATTCCGGCGCGCCGGTTTGGCCCGTGTTTTTGACTTTGGAAATATTTTCGACTTTACCGACCTGGTCGGAAGAAAGAGAATACCAAAAGGAAACCGGCTGGCAATTATTACCAATGCAGGTGGGCCCGGTGTAATGGCAACCGATTCACTGATTTCGATGGGTGGAAAACTGGTAAACCTTTCAGACGAAACCATGCAAAAACTAAACGATTATCTCCCCCCTTTCTGGTCGCATGGTAACCCGGTGGATGTTTTGGGAGATGCAACGCCCGAACGTTTTGCCAGAGCTACTGAGATTGTTTTGGAAGATTCAAAAGTAGATGCGGTTTTGGTACTTCTTACACCACAGGCAATGACAGACCCGACAGCAACAGCAAAAGCCATTGCTGACATGTCGGTAAAAACAACCAAATCTATCATGGCCGGCTGGCTGGGCGGTACGGCAATGCACGATGGTATTCAGATTTTTAACCAGGCCGGAATTTCAAGCTATGGAACGCCGGAACAGGCAATACGTGCCTTTATGACGCTCTCTGAATATTCTGAAAATCAACAGATACTATATGAAACACCCCGCGAAGTCCCCGTTTCATTTCAATACGACCGGCTTGAAGTCAGAAAAAAATACCTGAGCGAAGTTTTTCCAAAGGCAAAAATCCTGAATGAAGATGACTCAAAAATGCTGGTAAACGACTATGGAATTGATACAACGCACCCTACGCCGGCACACACTGAAAACGAAGCTGTCCGCATTGCAGAAGAAAAAGGATACCCGGTTGTATTGAAAATCTACTCACCCGATATTACGCACAAATCAGATGTTGGAGGCGTTGCGCTAAACATCAAAAATGAAGAAATGGTGCGCGCAACTTTCCGCAATATGGTTAAAACGGCCGCTGAAAAACGGCCTGATGCAAAAATTGACGGAGTAACCGTTCAACGTATGGTTGACACAAAAGATGGTATTGAGTTAATTGTAGGAACAAAAAAAGACCCGATTTTCGGAACGGTGATGCTGGTGGGAATGGGTGGCACCACAGCTGAACTATTCAAAGATAAACGGCTGGAATTTCCGCCGCTGAACGAGCATCTTGCACGCCAAATGTTACGCTCGCTTAAAATATACCCTTTGTTAAAAGGCTGGCGTGGCGACAGTCCTAAAAATATTGACAAGTTAATAGAAGTGCTGATCCGTATGTCGTACCTGGCGGCTGATTATCCTGAAATCGAGGAATTGGATATCAATCCGCTGATTGTAACACCAACCGACGTTATTGCTCTGGATGCCAGAATAGTGGTGGATGAAGAAATTATGAAAAATCCGGTAAAAGAATATTCGCACCTGGTATTGCGGCCTTATCCCGAAAGCCTGATATGCGAGTGCAAACTAAAAGATGAAACACCGGTTGCACTTCGGCCAATCCGCCCCGAAGATGAACCCATGTGGCTTCAGTTGCTCGGCAGCTGTTCTAAGGAGTCGATCTATCACCGTTTTCGCTACGATTTTTATTTCGACTCGCACGAAGTGGCCTCTCAGTTTTGCTTTATTGATTATGACCGTGAGATAGCCATTGTTGCCGAACACGAAAAAGAAGATGGCAGCAAAGAATTACTGGGCGTTGGACGCCTGATTGCCGACCCGGATGTTGAAATAATGGAATATGCAATTTTAATTACGGATGCCTGGCAAAAGAAAGAGCTCGGTTATACGCTTACCAAATATTGTTTGAATATTGCCAAAGGACGCGGAATAAAAAAACTGGTGGCCGAAACCACCCGCGATAATAAACCAATGATATCGGTTTTCAGAAAATTAAATTTTAAGATTCGCTTTAACGAAGACACAACGGTGTCAGTAAGCAAAGATTTAGAAGAAGAGGAACAAAACAGCTAAAAACCGGTTTGGTTTAATACATCGAAAACAAAAATATGGATATTGAAAAAGTGAAAGAGGCGGCCGAAATTATTCGGAAAGCCAGATATGCTGTTGCATTTACGGGTGCAGGTATTTCGGTGCCGAGTGGAATACCGCCTTTTCGGGGAGAAAACGGACTTTGGAATACAACCGATCCTATTTTTTTGGAAATTGGATTCTTCAAAAAAAAACCGCTGCAATCCTGGCTTAAAATCAAAGAAATATTTTACGACAAACTAGGTGATGCCCTACCCAATGATGCACATAAGGCTTTGGCACAAATGCAGCAACGTTCTTATCTCGAATCCATAATTACGCAAAACATCGATCACCTGCACCAAAAAGCAGGAAGTACACAAGTTTATGAAATTCACGGCACTTATACACAGCTGATATGTACGGCCTGCAGCACCGAGTACGACAAGAGTTTTGCCGACCTGAATTTCCTTCCACCTACCTGCTTTGTTTGCAAAGGCATTTTAAAACCCAACATCGTTTTTTTTAACGAACCCATACCCGCTTTTGCTCAAAAACACTCGTTCGAAGAGGCTCAAAAGGCTGATGTTTTCCTGATTATCGGCACCAATGCAGAAGTACTTCCGGCTGCTGAGATACCGGTAACTGCCAAAAACCACGGGGCAAAAATTATCGAAATAAACATTGAAGAAACCCATTTCACACACGAAATCACTGATATTTTTCTACTGGGTGATGCTGCAGAAGTAATGAGTGAGATTGGGAAAGCGCTTTATTTGTGAATTCTTTTTCCACAACTTCACCTGCCGACTGGAGTTCAGCGGATGAATAAAAACTGCACTACTACTCTCATTAAACCGGTTAACGAAAGTCACCGGCTCAACGACAAGAATATCTGCTCATCTTCGACTGAATATAAGTTCCTCTCACCTTTTTACACTCATTTCTCAAAAAATGTTAAATAATAAAACCCAGAAAACTAAAAATACAACAAAAGTTTTCGTGGTTTGAAAAGTTTTATACATTTGCACCGCAATGGAAAATAAAAGACAAGAAATAATTCAACACGCAGCCGCTCTTTTTCTTCAATATGGCATTAAGAGCGTTAGCATGGACGACCTGGCCCGCGAGCTGGGGATGTCGAAAAGGACCTTGTACCTGTATGTGAAAGACAAATACGACGTAGTAAAAAGTGTATTAGCCCACAAACTAAAGTTGTTCACCGATCTACTGGCTGTATTTCACGATCAGAATGCAAATGCTATTGAACAATTCAGGAACTATTCAGATGATATCGAAAAGAATTTTCCAAAAATAAATCCATCAATGCATTATGATTTACGAAAGTTTTACCCGGCCTTGCTGGATGAAAATACCAAAACGGTAGAAGAGCAGGTACAAGCGGCTATTATTGCCAATTTAAAACAAGGAATGAGAGAAGGTTTTTATCAGCCCGATATTGACCCGGAAGTCATTTCGGTGCTCCAGATTATCTATCAAAACTTCTTATTCGAACGTTCAAATAAGTTAACCGATAATTACCTGCTAATCGACAAACATGTGGTTGAACAAGTTTACAAGTACCATTTTCGCGGTATTTGCACCACAAAAGGGATTGAAGAGTTAAAACGGGTTTTTGCATTTCATAATTCGAATAAATAAAAAGAAAAAATAATTAAAAGCTTGAAAATGATGAAAACAGGAATACTATTGTGTTTCGCTTTTTTACTGGCAGCAAATATGTCATTTGCCACCAGCCACCAACCAGTGTTGGAAAACGACGAGGAACAGGATGCCGGTGAATCGTATGTTCTGAGCCTTGAAGAAGCAAAGGGGCTTGCTTTAGAATATAACATAACGCTTAAAAATGCGGGTTTGACGATCGACAAAGCAGATGCGGCGAGATGGGAAGCCATTGCTCAAGGCTTGCCACAAGTTAGTGCAACGGTCGATTTTACAACATTCTTCGGAGCGTCGAACACTTTTGAATTGGCTCCCGGTGCAGAGGCAACCATTGCGTTTAACAGCACCAGTAATTTCAACGGATCGGTTTCGCAATTGATATACAGCGGCTCGTACATTGTAGGGGTTCAAATAGCAAAGTTATACCAGGATATTGCCTTAAAAAGTGCCGAAAAATCGGAACTTGATGTAAGGCAGCAGGTAACCGATGCGTACTACGCCATTTTACTGGCCGAAAAAACAAAGGAAATTCTCGACCAGAACCTTCAGAATGTGGTCGATCTTCGCGATAAAACAGAGATGATGTTAAAAGCCGGTGTGGCCGAACCAACCGATGTTGACCAGCTTTCGATACAGGTAACCATGTTGGAAAGTTCGCTTCGTACAAACGCGCGGCAAACCGCACTTGCCTACGATTTCCTTAAACTTCAGATGGGTTTATCGCCAGTAGTAAATATTGAGTTAACACAAACCATCGACGACTTTTTTGATCCCGAAAGCTTTTATGCTTCGTTACTTCGCGTTTTCAATATCAGCGAAAATATCGACTATCAACTGATGGAGCAGCAACAAGGCGTTTCTGAAAAGCAGGTGAACCTTGCCAAGTCGGAATATACGCCAACAGTTGCAGCTGCCTATAATCATCTGGAACAAATTTTAGCTCCAAATTTTAATATGAGCCCGAAGAACACGCTCACATTAAATATGAATATTCCGATTTTCTCATCGGGGCAGCGAAAAGCCAGGGTTAGTCAGGCCCAAATCGACCTGGAAACGGCAGAAAACAACAAGCGACAGTTGAACGATGCTTTGCTGGCACAGGATCGCACCATTAAAACAAACCTTAAAACAGCCCTCGACCAATACGATGCGCAAGTAGAAAATGTAGCCATTGCCAAACGGGTTTTCGATAACATTAACCGGAAATATGAAGCCGGCATGGTATCAAGTCTCGATTTAACCACGGCAAACACCAATTATTTAAATGCCGAATCAACATACATTCAGGCTATGCTGGATGTGCTAAAAGCTTACAGCGAGTTGGAACGCTTTTACAACAATATCTAAGAAAACAAAAAAACAACAGATGATAATGAAAAAGATTTTGCTATTAGGAATTTCAGCTTTGCTCCTTGCTTCGTGCTCGAGCAAAGTACAAACAGTTGACAAAACAGCCGAGGTACGAAAACCGGTTAAAACCACTCCGGTTAAGCTGGAAACCATTGGTGTTGAAGAAAATTACACCGCAACCATTAATGCCTACGACAAAGTTTACCTTGCACCAAATATGCCGGGACGTATTAAAGATGTTAAAGTTGAGGTTAACGATTATGTAAAAAAAGGGCAGCGGGTTGTAGATATGGATAATACACAGCTGGTTCAACTGGAAGTAAATTTTGCCAACATCCAAAAGGAAATGGCGCGCATGGATACCCTTATAAAATACGGTTCGATATCGCAACAAATTTACGACCAGACCAAAGCCAACTACGATGCCACAAAAGCCAGCCTCGATAACCTGCGCGAAAATACCGTTCTCAATGCCCCGTTTTCGGGAATTGTAACAGGCCGCTACTACGACGATGACGAAATTTACAGTGGTTCGCCCAATGCAAATGGCAAAGCTGCCGTGGTTACAATCGAAACTATCGATCGTTTAAAGGTGGAAATAAACATGTCGGAACGCTATTATCCGGTAGTGAAAAACGGGATGAATACAACCTTGACAACCGATATTTATCCAAACGAAAAATTTCAGGGAAAAGTGTCGCTGGTTTATCCAACAATCGATCCTTCGACCCGAACATTTACGGTGGAAATTACCATACCAAATGCGGATAAGAAATTGCGTCCGGGAATGTTTTCAAGAGTGGATGTAAACCTGGGCGAAAAAGAAACAATTGTTGTTCCGGCATCAACAGTTATGATGCTCGACGGGACCAATCAGCGCTACGTGTTTATTGAAAAAAACGGGGTTGCAAAATTCGTAAAAGTTGAAATTGGGACCCGTTTCGACGACCGTCTGGAAATTATGTCGAACGAGTTAAACGTGGGCGATAAGTTGGTAATTTATGGCCAGGTTAATCTGAATGACGGCGATTTAGTTGAAGTAAAAAGCTAAGTTCCCGAATCAACAGCTATTCATAATTAATAAAAGTACGATCGGTACACGTTTGCAACAGATAAAAGCTGATGCCCATTCAACTGTTTCAACAACCGGTCTCTTAATAAAAAATAAACTATGGCAATATATAGTGCAGCGGTAAAAAAACCGGTAACAACAGTCATGGTATTTGTGGCGATAATTTTATTTGGTTTTTACTCGCTAAAATACCTTCCCGTTGATATGTACCCCGAGGTTGATCCTCCGTACGTAACAATTATGACCGTTTATGCAGGTGCAAACGCAGAAGAAATTGAAACAAACGTTTCGAAGATTATCGAAGACGGGCTAAACTCGGTGGATGATCTTGAAGAAATATCGTCGGTATCGCGCGACAACATGTCGATTGTAACCCTCGAATTTAGTTGGGAAATAGATATTACCGAGGCGATGAACAATGTTCGCGATGCCCTGGACCCCGTAAAAGATGAACTGCCCGATGGTTGCGATACACCATTGTTGTTCCGGATGTCAACCAGTATGATGCCCGTGCTGTTTTATGCAGTAAGTGCCGATGAAAGCTTTAGCGGTCTGGAAAAAATTATAGATGAAAAACTGGTTAACACACTTAACCGTGTTGACGGTATTGGTAGCGTGAGCGTTCTTGGTGCTCCGGGACGCCGTATTTATGTGGATTGCGATCCGCAAAAACTGGAAGCTTATGGTTTGTCAACGGCTCAAATAGGCCAGGTTATTGCTGCCGAAAACCTGAACATGCCGTCGGGACACATTAAAATGGGTAATTTCGATTACCAGCTTCGTATCGAAGGCGAATTTACCACTTCGGATATTATTAAAGAACTCGTGGTTAGCCGCGTAAACGGGCGTACAATTAAAATTAAAGATGTTGCCAACGTTCAGGATAAAGCGCGCGAAGTAGAAATGATCAACCGCTTTAAAGGAAGCGATGGTATGCGTTTGATGGTGATGAAACAATCGGGCGCAAACACCGTTGCCGTGGGTAACGAAGTGAAGCGGGTTCTGGAAGAAGCCAAGGGAAACCTGCCACCCGATGTGGAGTTCCACCTGTTGTATGACTCATCAAACGATATTCAGAAATCAATCAACAACTTATCGCAGACTTTTATGTTTGCTTTGATATTTGTTGTGCTGGTGGTGCTCCTGTTTTTAGGCCGGTGGAGAGCAACATTTATTATTGCACTTACCATCCCGATTTCGCTAATTATGGCGTTTATCTACCTCTATGTTTCGGGAGGTTCAATCAACGTAATTTCTTTGTCGTCACTTTCCATTGCAATTGGGATGGTGGTTGACGATGCCATTGTGGTGCTCGAAAATATTATTAAACACATTGAACGGGGAGCCTCGCCGCGCGAAGCTGCTATTTATGCCACCAAAGAAGTTTGGTTATCGGTTATTGCAACAACACTGGTAATTGTGGCGGTATTTTTCCCGTTAACGCTTGTTGGGGGCCAAACCGGGGTACTATTTAAACAGTTAGGCTGGATTGTAACCATTACCGTTACAACATCAACATTGGCGGCGGTTACATTAACGCCTATGCTTAGTGCCAAACTGCTCAGACTACGCGATAAAATCACCGGGAAAAAATCGTGGTACGAACGAACAGCAATTCCAGTGCTCGATAAAATCGATGAGATTTACGGGAAAATAGTTCGCTGGAGTATTTATCATAAAAAGGTCATTATTCCGGGGGTACTGGTAATTTTTGTTGGTACGATGATGTTGGTGAAATTTGTGAAATTTGAAAACATGCCTGAACAGGATTTAGGTATGATGACCATCAGTTTTGAGTGCCAGACCGGAACCAGGGTTGAGAAAACAAATGAGGTTGCCGAGCAGGTAGAATCATACATTTTAAGAGAAATGAAGGACGAGGTGAATATGTCTTTCATTTCGTCGGGCTCCGATGACGACGGCGGTATTTCCGCTATTTTCGGGGCATCAGGCAGCCACGTTGTTGAAATGCGTGTTAAGCTGGTTGAACTGGCCGACCGCGAGCGTTCCATCTGGGAACTGGCCGATTTAATCCGTGCTGAAATGGCATCGATACCGGAGATTGTAAGCTACAATGTTTCTACGCAATCGCAGGGAATGAGTACTTCAAATACGGTTGACGTTGAGATTTACGGATATGATTTTCAAACAACAACTGCCTTCGCCAACGAAGTTGCAGAGCGCCTGAAAAAGCTGGATGGGGCCGATGATATTTCAATTTCGCGCGAACGTGAAAAACCACAGTTGCAAGTAGTATTCGATCAGGATAAACTGGCTGAATACGGATTAAGCACCGCTTCGGCATCAACCGCAGTTAATTATGCCATCAATGGTTTTACGGCTTCAAAATTCAGGGAAGAAGGCGATGAATACGACATTGTGGTAAGGTACGACGACGCCAACCGGGCTTCGCTTGCCGATATCGAAAATATAAACATTCAAAGCCCGATTACAGGAAACCTGATCAAACTAAAAGAAATTGGCCGGGTTGAAGAATATTGGGCTACGCCAACCATCGAAAGAAAAACCCGTCAGCGGATTGTAACGGTTTCAGCCGCACCTGCAAAAGGGAAAGTTTTGTCGGATGTTGCCAAAGATGTTACAGCAGAATTAAAGAATATAAAAGTACCGAATAACGTATCCGTTGAAATTGGTGGAGCCTACAAAGACATGCAGGAAAATAATGCCGATTTGGCCTTGCTGTTCCTGATTATTGTAATGTTGGTTTTTGTTGTAATGGCTTCGCAGTTCGAATCGCTAAGGATGCCGTTAATTATTATGACATCGATTATGTTCTCGTTCTCGGGTGTTGTACTGGCCTTGTTAATAACCAACACCACGGCTTCGATGGTGGCAATTTTAGGTGCAATTCTGTTGGTTGGTATTGTTGTGAAAAACGGTATTGTGATGATTGACTTTATTAACCTTCTTCGCGAGCGTGGTTACGAGTTGCACGATGCTGTTGTGATGGCCTGCCAAAGTAGGTTGCGCCCAATTTTAATGACAGCAATGACTACCGTTTTGGGGATGTTGCCAATGGCGTTGAGTGTTGGCGAAGGATCTGAAATGTGGGCACCAATGGGTATTACGGTAATCGGCGGACTACTTTTTTCAACAATGATTACTTTGATTATTATTCCTTCGGTTTATGTATTGATGGCCGTAAAAGGAAGCAGAAATAAGAAAGCTCAGGTTTACAAGAAATTCAAATTTCTGGATAAGTAATCGGCATAAGCTGAATTTAATAGATAACATTAACGAAATTTCAAAATATAAACATGAAATCAGTTTTTATAGTTTACAATCAGGCAAACACCGAACGGGTGGAGTACATGCTTGACCACCTGGGAGTGAGAGGTTTTACTATGTGGGACGAGGTAAAAGGCCGGGGTACAAACCAGGGCGAACCACGCATGGGAACGCACACCTGGCCCGAAATGAACACGGCGCTTATGGCCATTGTTGAAGACGACAAGGTTGAACCATTGCTCGATGCCGTTAAAAAGCTCGACAACATTAACGACGAAGTTGGTGTTAAAGCTTTTGTTTGGGACATTCTGAAAATGGTATAACAGCGCTCAACCTGTTGAAATAATATGCACTGCTCCTTTCCGCTTTTGTGGGAAGGAGCAGTTTTTTTATAGCCACCAGCTTAACTACAAACTGTTAGCAAACCAAATAAAGTCAGATTTAAGTTCAAATTTTAAAATATCTTTTTGCACCACCTCACTTAATCTTCTAATTTTACCAACCAGTAAAACAAAAATATGAAACCTGATTTTGACCTGCTGAAATCCCAACTCGAAGGTGATTTGTTTACCGACAATGTACAGCGTGTTTTGTACTCCACCGATGCATCGCAATACAAGGAAATGCCTCTGGCAGTTACCCGTCCGAAAAATAAAGAGGACGTAAAAAAGATCATCGCATTTGCCCGCGCAAACGGAACATCGGTGATACCGCGTGGCGCTGGAACGTCGCTGGCAGGCCAGGTAGTCGGGCCGGGTATTGTGGTTGATGTTTCAAAATACATGAACCGCATCCTCGAATTCAACGAAAAGGAAAAATACGTGCTGACAGAGCCGGGTGTTGTGCTGGCTGAACTAAATCAGTTTCTGGCGCCTTATGGTGTGCAGTTTGGTCCGGAAACTTCTACCGCCAACCGCTGTAATGTGGGCGGAATGCTGGGCAATAATTCCTGCGGACTTCACTCGCTGGTTTACGGCAGCGTGCGCGAACACATTCTGGAAGTAGATGCCATTTTATCCGATGGCTCGGAAACCACTTTTAAGGCGCTTACCACGGACGAATTCAAGGCAAAACTAAACGGCAATCCCAATAAACTGGAGAAAGCCATTTATCAGAATATCGACACACTTTTAAGTGATAAAGCCAATCAAAACGAAATACGCGAAAAATTCCCCGATCCGAAGCTCACACGCCGGAATATGGGATATGCAATTGATGTTTTACTCGATTCGGAAATATATTCCGAAGACGGTGACTCCTTCAATTTTTGCAAATTACTGGCCGGTTCGGAGGGGACGCTGGCTTTTTCAACCCGCCTGAAACTGAACGTAATTCCGCTGCCGCCAAAGCACAGAGGATTGGTATGTGCACATTTCGCAACACTGGAAGAAGCGCTGCACGGCAACCTCATTGCGCTAAAATACGGGCCCACTGCCATCGAACTAATGGACGATCCGGTGATGCAGGCCGCCAGGCAAAATATTGAGCAGAACAAAAACCGCTGGTTTGTTCAGGGCGATCCGGGGGCGATGCTGATGATCGAGTTTTCGTTTGAAAACGAGGCCGAACTAGACAACACAGCCGCCAGCCTCGAAAAAGAATTACGCGAAGCAAAACTGGGCTACCACTACCCGCTGATTACCGGTGCCGACAAAATAAAACGTGTGTGGTCGCTGCGAACTGCCGGACTGGGTTTGCTGGCCAATATTCCGGGCGACCGAAAAGGTGTTCCGGGAATTGAAGACACTGCCGTGCATCCCGAATACCTGCCCGATTACATTGCCGATTTCAAAAAAGTATTGAAAAAACTCGGGCTCGAAAGTATTTACTACGCCCACATTGCCACCGGCGAAATCCATTTCAGGCCGCTGATCAATTTTAAAGATCCGAAAGATGTTGAGCTGTTTAACTCGCTGATGAGCGAAGTGGCGGCGCTGGTAAAAAAATACCGCGGCTCGATGAGTGGCGAACATGGCGACGGGCGTGTGCGCGGAAAGTTTATCCCCTACATGCTGGGCGAAAAAAACTACGAACTCATTCGCTCGGTAAAAAAGGCCTGGGACCCGGATAATATTTTCAACCCAGGAAAGATTGTGGAAACGCCCGAAATTACCGAAAGCCTGCGGGTGATTCCCGGGAAAGCAATTCCGGATTACATTACCCAGTTCGATTTTTCAAATAACCGGGGCTATTTTCGCAGTATTGAAAAATGTAACGGCTCGGGCGACTGCCGCAAAAGCGACAAGATTGGCGGTACCATGTGCCCCACGTTTATGGCTACCCGCGACGAAGATAAAAGCACCCGCGGACGTGCCAACATACTGCGCGAGTTTTTGTACAACAACGAAAAAGAACAGGCATTCGACCACCGCGAAATCTACGATATTCTCGACCTCTGTATTTCGTGCAAAGCCTGTAAAAGCGAGTGCCCGTCGAATGTTGACATGGCGAAACTAAAAGCCGAATTCCTGCAGCATTATTACGATATTCATGGCATTCCATTACGCTCAAAACTGATTGCCTATTTACCACGGCTGAATAAACTGGCCATGATTTTCAGGCCCATTTCAAATGTGGTAATGAACACTTCGCTGCTAAAAAAGTCGATTGGGTTTTCTGCCAAAAGAAACGTTCCGGCTTTATCGAAAATTACGCTGAAACGCTGGACAGAAAACGGCATTCCTAAACCGGAAACCAACAAGGGAACCGTTTACCTGTTTAACGACGAATTCACCAATTACAACGAAAGCGACATTGGCATAAAAGCCATTTTGCTACTCACGAAACTGGGTTACGAGGTAAAAATTCCGGCAAGCAAAGAAAGTGGTCGGACTTTCCTGTCGAAAGGACTGGTGAAAACTTCGAAAAAAATAGCCACTGAAAACGTTAAGCTGTTAAAAGATATCATTTCTGAAGAATCGCCATTGATTGGAATTGAACCATCGGCAATTCTGGCTTTCCGCGATGAATACCCCGACCAGGTTGAAGAAAGCCTGCGGGAAGCCGCCAAAAAACTGGGGAATAATGCCCGTCTTTTCGAGGAATTTATGGCTGCAGAGATCGATAAAGAGAATATCTCGGAGGAGCTGTTTAGTACCGAAGAGAAACAAATTCTGCTGCACGGGCACTGTCAACAAAAAGCGGTGGCTTCAACCGAACCCACAAAAAAGATACTTTCGCTGCCCAGGAACTATTCGGTTAAGGAAATCCCGTCGGGTTGTTGTGGCATGGCCGGTTCGTTTGGTTACGAAAAGGAACATTACGACCTATCGATGAAAATTGGCGAGATGGTACTTTTCCCCGCTGTACGAAATGCACAAGCCGAAACGCTTATTACCGCCCCGGGAACATCGTGCCGCCACCAGATAAAAGACGGAACCGGAAAAAAAGCCTTGCATCCGGTGGAGGTGTTGTATGAAGCTTTAATTATTTGAGTCAAGCTTTTTAGTCTGAAAACAAGCTTCCAAAATCAATAAATGAACTAAGAAAACCGATCCCGATAAATCAAACAAGCTTGTCATACTCAGAACTACATTTTCGAAAATTGTGGTAATCTGAAATAGTTTTCAACAATAAATATCCCATTTTAAATGTTTTGGTTAAAAACTACACATTGATCAGTTAGCCAAACCATTAAAAAATGGCTATCTTGTAAAGGAACCAAAAACCTATTTCAGAAGTCTTTCAATTTTCCGATTCCGGACGCTGCATTGCACTAAAAAGGCTTGAGTAAATTCAGCCAGCAGAGAGTGCAGAGTGATTTCTAAATTAATACTTACCCCCAAAATACCTGGCAAAATAATTTTTGCCGAGTTACAACTTTGCTGAAATACAAACTAAATTAAAATACAATGAAAGCAATTTTGTTAATCACCTTGCTGATCGTTTCGGTCAGTTTATTTACCAGCTGCAACTCCGACAGCCAACTGCTAAGTCAAAATGAAGAACTTTTAATGGTTCAGAACAATTCTCCGGAAGCTGAGTTTCAATTAAAAAATGCAGATGTACAGTTTTGCGAACCTGTTATGATTCCCTTACAACACAAACAGAATCTGGAAGTTGGGTTACTGACCATATCAAACACCAATACAAAACTGACAATTCACATTGCCGGGAACAATCAATTTATAATCGAAAAAGTCCAGTTATGGGTAGGAAATTCACTTTCTGCGGCACCGCTTAACAAAAATATGCAGCCTCTTCCGGGCAGGTTTCCGTTCAAGTCTTCCGGAGAAAATGATTATACTTTTGTAATTGACCAGGAACAGATCGCTCCGAATTATGTGATCCAAAATGGAGCAAAAATATTCATCCTTGCACATATTGAGGCCATTGACATGCAAACCGGAGAAAAAAAATCGGCATGGAGCGACGGACAACTATTAAACACCAAAAGCGAGCCTACCTACTCAGAGTTCTATCTTTGCACACCTACCGGTGGTGGCGGTTGTTTTCCGCATGTTGCATTTTGTGGAACAAACATAAACGGAACTTTCTACCTGGAAAACAATACAAATGAAAAGGAAATTACTGCCGATAATCAAGAGCTGGCAGGATATGTTCGTTATGAAGAAGGTAAAATAATTTTCACGCTACTTCAGGATTGGAGTTTTTACGGGGAAAACCCTGTTGAAAGTATTTCAGGATATTCTACTCCGGGCGGAACATCAACAGAACTGGATTTAGGACCTCTTGTACCAGATTTTGATCGTTTTTACGTAAACGTGCCTGGCTATTCCTATTATGTTGTCCGGTTAAATATTCAATACTGCACTACAGGCTCGGCATCCGAATAGCTGACACCACCCCTCAATGGAGAATTATCAGATTAAAACTTATCTTCGCCAAAAATGTTCTTTGTTAAACATTTCAGAAAACATGACTAATTTTTGGGACGAACGGTACAGTACAAAAGAATACGCGTACGGAGAAAATCCAAACCGGTTTTTCAGGCAACAAATCGAAAAACAAACACCCGGCAGCATTCTGTTTGCTGCTGAAGGCGAAGGCAGAAATGCAGTTTTTGCTGCTACTTTAGGATGGAAAGTAAGCGCTTTCGACACGAGTAGCCAAGGCAAACAAAAAGCCCTTGAACTCGCAAAGAAACACAAAGTTGAAATAGATTACCGAATTGAAGGTTATGATACAGTCCGTTTTGATCGGGAAAGTTTCGATTGCATTGTCCTGATTTTTGCACACATGCAGGCAGCTGCAAGAAAGCAAAACCACCAACACCTTCTTAATTATTTAAAACCCGGAGGAATAATTATTTTGGAAGGATTCAGAAAAGAACAGATAAATAAAAATTCTGGCGGCCCAAAAAATATTGAAATGCTGTTTTCGAAAGAAGAACTGGAAAATGATTTTCATGGGCTGGCTGATATAGGATTTGAAATAGTAGATACATTCCTAGACGAAGGCCCTTTTCACCAGGGAATGGCATCAGTAATTCGCATGTTTGGCAGAAAATAATTTAAGTGCAAAAATAATGCTGCATAAGAAACGTTTTTTACACAAACACGCCAGCGAAATAATAATAAACCTTTTGCATTGTTAAAACGTATAGCAATATACATTGAAAATTATTCAATAAATTACTAGAAGAAAGCGAATTATATAGATTCTTCTTTACGTAAATACTAAAAAACATTTGAATTAGGGAGAAATTTGAAAAAAGCGTTATAGAATTTTGTTTTGTAAACAGTAATTCTTTATAATTGCACACGATTTCAGTTGAAATCACTCCCCTCGTATATTGTTCCAACAGTTTCATCAAGACAATTATTAATCGGGAAAACGAATTAAGCACAGTTATGTACGATATTTTAGAATTGAATAAAAAGCTTCTGCCTGAGCTAAAGGAGATAGCTAAAGAATTAAAAATTAAACGTGTTGAATCTTTTAAAAAGCAAGATTTGATTTATAAGATTCTTGACACACAAGCAATATTGGAAGCAGAAAAGAAAAGTAAACCTGCCCCCAAAGAACAAAAAAGCAGCCTTTTGGGAGGCTTACTAAAAAAAGCTCCTGCACCACCACCTGCTCCTGAGCCCAGCCAGGAAGATGAGCGCCGCGGAAAAAGGCCACGGCAGCGAATCGAAACCGTGAAACGGGAAAAAGTTGGATCGGGGCCCAAAAAGAAAGGAGAACAGAAAAAAGCAGACTTTTCAAAGCAAGCCGATGCTGACAATTCTTCGCGCCAGGAGCAAATTAAAGCCATTATAAAAGGATTTAACAAAGAAAAAACAGGTACACCAAATGTACAAAAACCTGTAGAACAAGCAGCTCCGGAAAAACAGGAAAATATAAAATCGGAAGCTCCAGTTGTTGAGAAAAAAGAATTTCAGGTAAAACCTCAGCAACGAGAAATGAAACCTCAGCCCAAAGCGCAGCAAAGCAACCAACAGCCACCGCGCAAAGAAGCTGACCAGAAACAAGAGCAACCCAGAAACGACCATAAACCGAAACATCAAAGAAGCGACAATCAGAATCAGAACCAAAACAACCGCCAAAAATCAAAACAGTTTGAGTTTGACGGAATTATCACAAATATTGGAGTTTTGGAAATTCTGCAGGATGGCTATGGTTTTCTAAGGTCGTCGGATTATAATTACCTGAACTCACCTGATGATATTTATGTTTCTCAGTCGCAAATAAAACTGTTCGGGTTAAAAACAGGCGATACCGTAAAAGGGACCGTTCGCCCGCCAAAAGAAGGCGAAAAATATTTCCCGCTTATCAAAGTCCTGGAGATCAATGGCCGCAGTCCGGAATACATTCGCGACCGTGTTCCGTTTGATCATTTAACACCACTTTTTCCTGATACAAAATTTGAGTTAACAGGAAACGGGCACGACAATATCTCTACCCGAATTGTTGATATGTTTGCCCCAATAGGGAAAGGACAGCGTGGATTAATTGTTGCTCAACCCAAAACAGGAAAAACCGTTTTATTAAAGGAAATTGCAAATGCCATTGCCGCCAACCACCCGGAAGTTTATATGATTGTTTTGTTGATCGACGAACGCCCGGAAGAGGTTACTGATATGGCACGAAGCGTAAACGCCGAAGTAATTTCATCTACTTTTGATGAGCCGGCAGAGAAACACGTGAAAGTGGCTAATATTGTGCTGGAAAAAGCAAAACGGCTGGTAGAGTGTGGCCACGATGTGGTAATCCTTTTGGATTCAATCACCCGTTTGGCACGTGCCTACAATACGGTTCAACCGGCTTCAGGAAAAGTATTGTCGGGTGGTGTAGATGCCAATGCACTGCACAAACCCAAACGTTTCTTTGGAGCTGCCCGTAACATCGAAGAAGGTGGTTCACTCACGATTCTGGCCACTGCACTTACAGAAACCGGTTCGAAAATGGATGAAGTTATCTTCGAAGAATTTAAAGGCACCGGTAACATGGAACTTCAGCTCGACCGCAAGCTTTCGAACAAACGTATCTTCCCTTCAGTAGATATTCCTACTTCGAGTACACGTCGCGAAGATCTGCTGTTACAAAAAGAAGTATTAAACAAACTTTGGATATTGCGAAATTACCTGGGCGATATGAATTCTCTGGAAGCAATGGAATTCATGAAAACCCGGCTAATGCGTGC
The DNA here is from genome assembly GCA_047975435.1 of Draconibacterium sp. Lineage (GTDB taxonomy): Bacteria > Bacteroidota > Bacteroidia > Bacteroidales > Prolixibacteraceae > Draconibacterium. The sequence goes on from JBKEDN010000110.1 coordinate 30,243, forward strand.
AGCCAACGTCGAGGAGTTCCTCACTTCAATGAACGATGGATAATAACGACAAACAGTAATACAGAAGAGGCTGTCCAAAAAGTAAAATTGGACAGCCTTTGTTTTTGTTATCCCTTTAAGAATTGTATCTTAAAGGCTGCAATGACAACGAAACCAAACGTACGATTTAAAGCGGTTACT
>JBKEDN010000113.1:0-15593 GCA_047975435.1 Draconibacterium sp.
GGGAAGTAACCGCTTTAAATCGTACGTTTGGTTTCGTTGTCATTGCAGCCTTTAAGATACAATTCTTAAAGGGATAACAAAAACAAAGGCTGTCCAATTTTACTTTTTGGACAGCCTCATGACTATTCTCCGGACTACTAATCTTCCCAATTCAAAAACCTGATAATATTTTCCAAAATTCTATAACATTTTATTCCTTCAGTTCCAGTTATTTTGTCCCCTGTAAAACAACGGCACAAATACATTGTTAAAGGAATACTATGATGGAATATATCGAAAAATACATTAATGAATTGTGGTTTTTGATTCAGGAAATGGCGCCGTGGCTGCTGTTAGGGCTGATTTTTGCCGGTTTACTAAAAGTTTATTTTCCGCAAAAACACATTGATAAATATTTGGGAAAAAGAAATTTTAAGTCGGCGTTAAATGCCGCTTTACTGGGTATCCCGATGCCTTTGTGTTCGTGTGGGGTTATACCCACCGGAATATCATTTTATAAAGACGGTGCTTCGAAAGGGGCCACCAATTCGTTTCTGATTTCAACGCCTCAAACCGGGGTGGATTCCATATTTGCCACTTACTCTATGTTAGGTTGGCCGTTTGCGGTTTTAAGGCCGCTGGTGGCTTTTGTAACCGGGGTAGCCGGAGGCGTACTTACCAATGTTTTTGTAAAAGAAAAACCAAAGCCCAAAGTAGCGGCATCTCCGTTTGCTTTTTTTAAAATAGATACGCAGGCCGTAGGCGGAACAGAGACTTGCGATGATGCTTCGTGTGGTTGTCACGACGAAAAAGAAAATGACCATCGCCCGTCGTTGGTGCGGGCTGCCGATTATGCTTTTGTTGAATTACTCCAGGATATTGCCAAATGGCTGGTGATCGGTTTTATGTTGGCAGCGCTGATTTCGGTGTTGCTTCCCAATGATTTTTTTACCCGGTTTCAAGGCTGGGGTATATTAGAAATCCTGATCATCCTGGCCGCATCAGTACCCATTTACATTTGTGCCACAGGTTCTATCCCTGTTGCGGCTGTTTTGTTGATGAAAGGAGTCTCGCCGGGTGCAGCGCTGGTTTTTCTGATGGCGGGGCCGGCAACCAACGTTGCCACAATCACGGTACTTGCAAAAACCATGGGAAGACGTTCATTAGCTGTTTATCTGGGTACGATTATCGGTGGTGCAATACTATTCGGATTGCTTACCAACTGGCTGGTCCCGGCCGATTTTATTTTGGGCAAAGTAATGCACATTCATGGCGACGGTCATGAACATTCGATGTTGCCACATTGGATGGAGCTGGCTTCTGCCATTGTTTTGTTTAGTGCAATAATTGGCGGTTACTTTTACCAGAAATTCAGAAAAAAACAGGGAATGAAAGCCATGGAAGGTGTTAGTGTCAATGTAGAAGGTATGACCTGTTCGCATTGCGAAGCCAGTGTAAAAAGAAACCTGGAGTCGATAAAAGGAATTAAATCGGTACTGGCGGATAACAGCCGCAACACCGTCAAAATTTTTGGTTCAGGTTACAAAATGGATAAAGTAAAGGAAACCATTGAGCAGTTGGGTTATAAATTTATTGGCTAATTTTGTCAGATAATCAGATCTGATAAACATGAAGATATTCTATTTTGTACCTGTTCTTTTTATCCTGTTTTTTGTTTCGTGTTCGCAAGGAAAGAAATCCGATAAACAGGAAAAATCAGCAGACTACGTTCAGGAAATTCCGAAAGGCACGACGTCAATGTTTGACGGTAAAACATTGGATGGCTGGCAGGTAACTAATTTTGGAACACAAGGTCCGGTAAACGTTTCAGAAGGAAAAATCGTGATAAATATGGGCGATGGTTGTAGCGGTGTGAATTGGTTAAATGATTTTCCGGCAATGAATTACGAGCTTGGACTTGAAGCCCGGAAAACCTCGGGAAACGATTTCTTTTGCGGATTAACTTTTCCGGTAAGAGAACAGTTTTGTTCTCTGATAATTGGCGGTTGGGGCGGCCCTGTGGTGGGATTAAGCACCATCGATGGTGTGGATGCTTCGGACAATGAAACCAAGGTTTTGCGAAAATTTGAGCAGGATGTATGGTATAAAATTAATTTGCGGGTGAATGATTCAATGATTGTGGCAACGATCGACGGAGAAAACGTTGTGAACTTTTCCTACACCGGGCATAAATTGGGGATTCGTCCAGAGGTTTCACTTTCGCGGCCGTTTGGAATTTGTACCTGGATGACGACTGCCGAAATCCGAAATGTTTGGTTTAAAAGGTGGGCCATCCAAAAATAAAATCCAGTATTTATCAATTATCGAATTGTGTACCGATTGCAAACCGGCGCGAGCGGAGAGTGGAGATCCGCCATGCTCCGAAAATTCAATCCTTCAACCTGTGGTGAGTCTCCAAGCCTTGTCTTGCAATTTTTTCACCCCGTGGTAAGCTACCAAACCTTGTCTGGCGATTATTTTAGGGCGTGGTGAATTCCCAAACGCTGGAAATTCAATCTTTCACCCCGTGGTGAGTCTCCAAGCCTTATCGGGCAAATTTTTCACCCCGTGGTAAGTTACCAAGCCTTATCCGGCGATTATTTGAGGGCGTGGTGGTTCACCACGGGCTTTCGGAAACCACAGTGTAGCAGTACATAAAAACGGAAAAGTCATTCGATCAACAACAATGCGAGAATGCAAAAATGCTTTAATACATGAATAAGCTGCATGCTATTCGCTGCGAGTTATTGGTCATTTGTCAGTGGTTGACCTTTCCTAAATACTACAAACTGAGACGCAAACTGCAACTGAATAATGCCCTTCAGTCCATCAATCACTACAACTAATACCGCACACCGATTGCAAACCGGCGCGAGCGGGTTGTGTAAAAAGGTTGCTGAACCAAAGAGAAACTGCCTATTTCTTTTTACGGCGTTTTTGCGGGGGAGTGTTTGCCTCGCGCATTAATCGCTTCCAGTTGTAATCGGTATCAGCTGTAAAGTCCAGTGTTTCCCGGTAATCTTCGTTGTCAATCTCAAGAACCGTAATTTCTTTTTCCAGAAAACCTTCAATTTCTTCCAGAATTTCTTTTTCTTCGGTACTACAGAACGAAACGGCCTGGCCTTTGTTTTTCCCCCGGCCGGTTCGCCCAACGCGGTGTACGTAGTTTTCAGGTACTTCTGGCAAGTCGTAGTTTACCACAAAATCCACATTCGGAATATCGATACCGCGTGCACTTACATCCGTTGCGATCAATAAGCGGGAACTGCCCGATTTAAAATTGTCCATTGTTGCATTTCTTTCTTTCTGGTCTTTATCGCTGTGGATGGTTTCGGATTGAATTTTTACCCGTTCCATCGCTTTTTTAACTCTTTCGGCACGTACTTTAGTCCGTACAAAAACCAGAATTTTTGCCTCCGGATTTTCGTTCACCAGTCTTTCCAAAAACGCCCTTTTATCGTCCATTTCAATAAAAGCAACCTTATGGTCGATGTTTTTTGCTACCGGGTTTTTGGGTGAAATTTGTATTCGTATCGGATTATTAACCAGCGAATACGCCAGTTTTTTAATCTTTGGGTTGATGGTGGCGGAGAAAAACAACGTTTGCCGTTTTTTGGGGAGAAAACGGATCAGGTCGTTAATGTCTTTGATAAATCCCAAATCCAGCATGTGGTCGGCTTCATCCAGAATCAGCGTTTCTACGTTTTGCAATTTCAAATATCCCTGGCTAACCAGGTCGAAAAGCCTGCCGGGCGTTGCCACTACCACATCTGCGCCCTTTTTTAACTGGTTGATCTGAGGATCTTGCTCCACACCGCCTATAATTGCCAGCGTTTTTATATCCATATTCTCAGCCAAACCATTAAATACGGAGCAAATCTGTTCGGCTAGCTCGTGGGTTGGAGCCATTACCAGGCATTTTACTCCCTGCCTGTTTTTGTCTTTTTGCAGTTTATGAAGTACGGGAATGACAAAGGCAGCGGTTTTCCCGGTTCCGGTTTGTGCAATCGCCAACACATCTTCACTCTTTAAAATAGGAGGAATAGCTTTGTACTGAATGTCGGTTGGCCGGCGAAATCCCTGTTTTTCCAGGTTTTCTTTAATGGGCTGTGCTAGTGAATAATCTGCAAACTTCATGATCTGATTTTGCTGCAAAGGTAGTCGAATCGTTTATTCAAACGCAATGCCCCTATGATATTCCGGGAAATTGGTTTTTGAATTATAAAGTTGCCCATATCCGGGCCAGCGAAAAACCGGGCGCTTTTATATCCAGGTCGAGAAAATAGCCGAAAGGTGTTTGTGCCGTTGTAAATCCGGCATTTTGAAGACGTTTTTCCGCAAGGTCAAATAATTCCTTTGTAAATTCGATGGATGCTTTAGATTCGGAAAGGTGCGCAAAGGAATGAAGAATTACACTTTTACAGTTGTTTTTACGCGCTGTCCATTTAAGATGGTTAACGAGTTTTTTTTCGCGGCTGGCAACATCCTTTTCCTCGTCGGCTTCTTCCACCTGAATAAATGCCAAAATGGAATCAGTAAATTCTGCACCTTCCGTTATTTCTTCTACATTCTCCAGATTTTTTATTCGCGGCGAATACGAAAAGCGGTCAACGTACATAACAAGTACCTTCATGCTGTTTTTCAGATAAAGATAACGAAATATACACAGTGCCTACTTATTCTTCGGCAGCTTTGGCCAGCAGTTCTTCACTTAATTTTGTAGTCCAGTCACAAAGTGCAGCAAGTTGCTCTTCCGAAAGTTTTGCTTTGGGGTGCATTAAAAGATACGATTTAAGGGGCATTTTCCCATGTTCACTTTCCTGGCACATTTCTTCCAGTTTGGTAATTTGAGAAAATACATCCATTTTTCCCCATTCCGAGAAATTCAATTCCTTTTTTCCTTCTATAATATGGTCAGCAACCATCCACGATACCGGTGAAATATTATGGTACCAATGATACCTGGTTTTGTTTGAATGGCAATCGAAACACGAGTTTTTGAGTGTTTGTGCAACATCATCAGGTACAGGATGAAGCGCCAGGATATTATCTTCTGACGCTTCATTTATATTTTTCTCGGGCTGAAAAAACTGTGCTACAGCAAATGCCACGAAAAGTACCAAAAGGAAGATCCGAATTATTTTTCGCATGTTACTTTCCTTTTACCAACGCTTTTGTTTCTTTTTTTGTCCAGTTCATCAATATTTTCTTTTCGGCATCAGTCAAAGCCTTATCCGGAAAACGTTGCAGGAACTTTTTGGGAGGCATTTCATTTTTTTCAATCGTTTCGGCAATCTCGTTGTAGGCGCCAATCATTTTTACTTTGCTCAATGAGTCAAGTGTTTTGAAATCAAGTTTTTTCTTGGCGTCTTCATTTCGCGAATCGGTGTTGTGGCAGCCAATACAGGATTTCTCAATAATGGCGTGTACTTTGTTTGGTACGGGCTCGGTGGGTTCGCTCGGGTGTTTTTCAGTTTCACTCGCAAATAATGACAAGCTGAAAAATGCTGCAAATAGCAGGGTAAAACCGGTTTTTGTTCTCATAGATGTAATTTTAAGTTTAATTTACAGTTGATATCTATAACACAAGTTAAGATGATTTTGTTGAAAATTGGATGGAGCCAACTATCACGAAAAATTTTTATGTATTTTTCTGGCGAAAACAAATATTTACGAATGTTGAAAAAAATATTTTTCCTTAACGGGATTTTGTTTTTCCTGATTATTAATCTACAAAATGCTTTTGGCCAGGTTTCGGCCGGAGGTTATCCGTTAGAGGTTATATCGAAAAAAAGTGCTGTGGACAAAATCATTACAATGCCGGCTGTGGGGCAAAGTGTAATTGATTCGTTGATGAAAGAGAATAGCTCGGAGGAAAATAAGCTGAAGGCCTTTCAGTTTGCATATCCGTTTGAAGTACAGCTTAATCCATCAAATTCGGGAGAATGGTTTTCAACCAATGCCGGATTTAATGTGTGGAAAATTAGCCTAAAATCGGAAGGCGCCCAATCGTTAAATCTGATTTTTTATGATTTCCGGATTCCCGAAGGTGCCCGTTTGTATTTATACAACGAAAAGGAAAACCATTATTTGGGAGCATATACTTCTGAGAACAATAAAGCTTCGGGTAAATTTGCAGTTTCACCGGTGGTTGGCGATGAAATTACTGTTCAGTATGAAGTTCCGAAAAAGCTTGGAACTCCCAATAGCTTTGAGATTGCCCGTGTTAATCACGACTTTGTTGGGATAACTAAATCTGAACGTCGCCCGCTTAATAAGTTGGCCGGAAGTTGTAACATTGATGTAAACTGCGAAACGGCAAACAGATACGAAGAGCTAAAAAATTCGGTTTGCCGCCTGATTGTTAACGGAACAGAAATTTGCACCGGAACACTATTGAACAATACGGCCGAAGATAGAAAACCCTACATACTCTCTGCTGCCCACTGTTACGATGCCTGGGATTTGGCAGAAACAACCGTTTATACTTTTAATTACGAAAGCCCATATTGTGCACCCCTGGATGGCGATCCCGGAAACTCAATTTCCGGTGCATTTATGAAGGCAACAGATACAAAACTTGATTTTGCACTGGTAGAAATGTCATTGATCCCACCACCTACCTACCGGCCTTATTATGCAGGATGGAGCCACTCCAGTATTCTACCCGATTCTACATTGACGATTCATCATCCGCAGGGGGACATAAAAAAGATTTCGTTTGACAACGATGCACCAACAAAGTCGGATTTTACAAATGATTATATTTCCCAGGCTTTTCTCAGAATTGGGCGCTGGGAAGAAGGAGTAACAGAAAGTGGTTCTTCGGGGGGAGGGCTGTTTAATACAAGTGGCCAGCTAATCGGGACATTGACCGGTGGTGTGGCCTCGTGCAATAACCCCATCAACGATTATTTTGCCAGCCTGGCAGTTTACTGGGATTACAGAACGGATACCGCCAGACAGGTTAAATACTGGCTCGATCCACTAAATACAAATGTTTCAGCTATTGATGGAAAACAATTCAACTCGGGAGAAAATTTGTGTGGTGCTTTTACCAACTTAAAGGATAACGATGAACATGCGGTTGTAGAACTTACAACAGGTGGAAATTTTGCAGGATATTGGGGCGGGACCAACAGTGTCGGGATTTCTGAAATTGTTGAGCAGTTTTCAGTAATCGGGAGTGAAACGCTGAAGGGGGTTTCGCTGGGAGTAGGGAAAGTTGTAAAAAAAGCCGCAGGATCCAGTTCTATCACCGTGAAAGTTTATGAAGGAACCGATATCCCCGTAAAAGTTCTTTATTCAAAAAATGTAAATATTTCGGGTTTGGCAAAAGATGCGATGAACTATATTCCCTTTGACCAGGACGTGGAGCCGGTTGGTACTTTCTTTGTCGGGATCGATATTGGTAATGTACAGGCCCAGGATACCTTTGTGCTGTATCAGTCGTTACGAAGCCAGGGGGAAGAAAATAACTTTCTGTACAAAAGATCGGGAGACTGGTATAATTTCTCGTCCAACGATCAGGGATCAATGACCAGTGTAATGGAACTTATCGCCTGTAATATCGACCAGGTTACTGATACTCCTATTGTAGAAACTCCGGCAGATGTTTGGTTGTATCCAAATCCGGCAAGTTCTGTAATTAATATTGTTTCTGACCAGGAAATTGTTGTGGAAACACTTTCTGTTTTTAATGTATTGGGGCAGGAGGTAAATGTGCCACTGGTGGGTGTTGAAGAACACCGTGTCAGGGTTGATTTATCCGGTAACGCCCCGGGAACGTATATCGTGCGCTTTAATTACAACGATTCGTTTGTTTCGCGAAAAATCTCGGTGATTTCTGAGTAGAAGAGCTTATTCTTCTTGCGTTTCCTTTTTATCGACCTTCCCGGACGAACCGGTTTTCTTTTTTGCCGTAGGCTTATCGGGTGGGATAACAGTTGATTCGTCACCTTTGCGAAAAGCTGAGTAATGAGGCGACAAAATTTCTACACCGACCTTGTTGAATTCATCCACAATGCTTTTATGCAGTTCAGAATAGAAAAGCATCATTTTTCCGGGTTGTTTGGTATAAACGTTTAATTCGTATTCAATATAAAAATCGCCCAGGCTTTTTTGCAACACAAACGGCTTAAACTCACGAGTTAGGTTGGGCGTATTTTTTGCCGCTTTTAGCAATAAATCAATTACCACTTTGTACGGTACATCGTAGCCAATGGTAACCGTAGTATGAAGTATGATTCCCATTTGGCTTGCATTTTTAGAATAATTCCATAAATGAGTATTGATTATGGTTGAATTGGGTATAGTAATATCTTCGTTTTTAAGTGTTTTTACCCGTGTAACCAGAAGGTTCTTTTCAACCACATCGCCAATTGTTTCGCCAATTTTCACACGGTCGCCCAACTGAAACGGCCGCATGTAGGTAATCACTATCCCGGCTACAATATTGGAAATAGCCGAAGTAGAACCCAGCGAGAATAAAATACCCAGAAAGATGGAAACCCCTTTGAAAGCTTCAGAATCGGAACCCGGAATATAAGGCCACATAAAAACAAGGGTAAAGGCCAGAACAAGCACGCGCACAATATTGTAGGTTGGTTTGGCCCAATCGTGGTGAAATCCTTTGATTTTTAGTTTTTCGGATGCCAGTTCAGAGGAAATAAATGAAATTACACGCAGTAAATATTTTGAAACAAAGAAAATGAGAATAATAAAAATGAGCTTGTCACTGATGAACAACCACAGTTCATTAAAAATCAGTTTAATTGGGCCTAATATAAAAGTATAAAAATCGCTGACCAGTCCTTTTGTCCAGGGCAGAAAACCAAATAATAGTGGGAGGTAAAGAAATAGAATGGTTACCCAAACCGCTACCTTTGCTATTTTTAGCAGGAAAGAAACAAAATACTCTGGTCCGCGGGGAGTAAGGTACCGAAGGTAAGAGTTAACCTTTGCATTAATAAGTTTCTGGTAATGTAATACTTTGTGGTCAATCCATTTAAATAAGCGATTTACCAGGTAAAGTATAATAAATAGCCCGATAAAAGTGAGCAGTGTATATAAAACATGCGTTATCCAATACCATGCACTCCGGTTGCGCAAGTCTTCCTCAAATGCACTTTGCAAGGCCTGCTGGTAAATCCTGATCAACTCACGCCTGGAATGGTGGTCAAGAGCTGCATCTTCGTCGCTAATGCTTAAAATGGGTGTGTCTTTATACGTCAACATCGCATAAAGCCCCACATCGACTGTTCTCAACGAATCGGTTAAAACAAGGTTTTCTTTTTGAAGTTGTTTTATTCGCCTGTTTATCAAAGCTGCGCGTTCTACCGGCGATGTCGGGCCAAGATTTGCCTTCAACACAAAAAGCGTATCCTGGTTAAAAATCACATATCCGTACTCATTTGGATTAACCGCGATATTAATTCTTTGTGTGGAAGATATGGAGTCCTGGGCAGTTAATTGTAAGCCGATAAAAAAAGCCAGAAGTAGCAAATAAATCTTTCGCGACATAGTATCATAATTTTTGTCTAAGTTACAAAAGGAAAATGATGAGTGGAACACCTAAATTTTCAAACTTCGCTTTTTTCAGGCAGAAGGTTGTTGTAAAACTGTTTTGACATTTGCAGCTATCAGAATCAGTTCAGTTTGTCTGAAATCAGTAGTTTTAGTTGTTCAATGTCTAACTTTTTGGCAATAATCTTTTTATCGTGGTCGAGAATATATACACCGGGTGTTTTTCTTCCGTCGTACAAAATTTTAAAACGGGTTGTATTATGCTTGTCCCAAACATTAATCCAGCCGAAAAGCTTGTGTTCCACCAAAAACTCGGTCCATTCTTCGCGGTTGTCCATCGAATAAATGGCAAATACTTCTAAGCCTTTGTCTTTGTAAGGTAAATAAACTTCGTTGTAAAGTTCGGGAACAAACACTTTGCAATGGCCACAATTGGGTTCAAATATCAGAACAATGGTAATTTTGGCCTCAACCTGATGAAGGTTTACATATTCTCCATCGTACGTTTCCATCGTTAAATCGGGAGCAGTTTTTCCGATGAGGTTATCTTTTAAGAACAGAACGTTTTCCTGTACCTTTTCAATGGTCGATTCCGATGTCCAGAATGCTTTCCCATTCAGGTAATAATCGTTTGCCAGGTCAACAAAGAGCGCATCCATTCCCAGTATATTACTGTTAATGCTTGCATTCAGAAAATAGGAAACAGTGTATTGGAAAATGCGTGGACTTGATTCAACATTACCGAGAAACTGATAAACGTAAGGTTTTACTGAATCGTAAGTTGGGTATAAAACCTTGTTAAACCATGTTTCGAGTTTGTTTTTGTAGAACGGTGTAAAAAGCAAACGTTCATCGGTATAATCAAAATTATCCCAATAATGTTCCAGTTGGTAACGAAACTTTGCCATTAACAGCAACGAATCATTTTTTTGCACCTCGGCCGGCAGGGTAGAAACATCAAGTTGCGGAACTTCGTTGGCAATCAAAAATTTGTATAAAAGAGATCCGGGAAACTGTTTGTTTACTTTTTCCCAGTAATGGCGCATCTCGCTGTTTAAGCCCTGCAAATCTTTTTTAATCTGTTTTTTCCGGTTTTCGTTGGCGCTTTTGAATTGCTCATTCAATTCCCGGCTTTGGGTTTTTAAGTTTTCAAGAAAAGCCAGATAGTCAACAAATGCTTCAGCTTCGTCAGAACCTTTTATTTGCATTTCTGCCGAAGTTGTTCCGGCATTATAAATATGAAACTGCTGATCGGCCCCCAGTAAAAAATCAAAATGGTGTTGCTCGTCGATAAGAATATTGTAGAGGCCTTGTGTTAATAGCGAGTCGCCTTCAAAAATACCATGCCCTTCGTTGTTGAGTGTTGTAGTATCGGCTGCGTACAGTTTATCCAGGTAGTGGTAAGCCAGCCTGATTTGTTTGCCTGCTTGGTTGGGCAATTCAACTTCGAGTTTATAGCCCTGCGCTAATAAAAACTTAAGCGGAAAGAAACACAGTATAATCAGCGTAAGTAAAGAGGTCTTTCTCATTCGGCGGTTAAAATTTTAATGAGTTCTTTGCTATTAAACTGATTGGTGAATTTCTCCAGTTTTTGAAAACGCAGATCCACCATTTCGGCTGTAAATTCCTGTGTTGCCAAATCCCTGATTGCATTTTGGAATTCACTGGCCGTGTAGGCAATTTCGCAGAGGTCGGCCAGTGCAGTATGTTGAACCATGGTATTGTTTGCCAGTACAAAACGCGAAGAAAACAGCGCAATCAGTAATTTCAGTTTTAATCCGGTATCCTGAAAAGTGGGCAGTACACAACCTTGTGCATTTTCAAGCAATTCGTACATTTTTTCCTGTGAAGGATTGGCAACCAGTTCAACATTTTCGAGTTTGTTAGAGCGGTTTTCAATGTCTTTTTCCGGATTTTTCCCGGCAATGATCAGCTTTATGTCTAAATGATTAAAAACTTCGTATAACAGAAAACGTACTGCTTTCTGGTTTTCTTCCACAGCAAGGTTTCCATGATAAAGAAAGTATGAACCGCTCCCGGGTTTAACGTTAATATGATCGAAGGGATGGAAAGCCGGGATACATTGCGTTTTCCCGTATTTGTCAGAAAAATATTTCTGATCGTCGCTGGTTATGCTAATAATCTGAGAAGCATGTTTCAGGGTTTTCTCGTAACGTTTTAGTTTGCGGCTTTCCTGTTTGTAATAAATTCGTTTAAAAAAATCTATACTGGCATCGTGTAGCCCCCGGTAATAGTCGTGTTCAATATTATGCATACGCACAATTTTGCGTCTTCCTTTTAATTTCCGGGAATTTAAGTAATAGCAACTATGTAAGCCTTCAAATAAAACCGGGTAATTGTTGGCAGCCAGATTATCCAGCAACTGCCTGTTTTTTCGGGTTATTACAATATAGGGTATCCGCGAAAAGATAAACCGGACACCTTTTTTTCGCTTGTAGTAAATTACTCTTTTACAATACTTTTCAAGCTCGGGCTGTTCGCTTTTGTTGTATTTAAAACAGTGAAGAATGATTTGGACACCGTTGGCGTGTAATGCCTTTAGTTTGTAAAAGATGTCGATGCTGCCCCCGTAATCAGCCGGGTATGGGATATCGAACGCAACAATATTGATACTTATTTCTGCCATCGCGCCGCAAAAGTAATCAAACAAACATGTATTTCAAATATACAAATGAACTGTCACAATTTGTACCGATTTTGTAAGTTTCAGGACAAAGAAAACCGCATGGCAAATACCGGCGGTTTTCTGTATTACAAATGTTCTATGTTCTAATTTGTTAACTTGATTTCGCCGTAGCGGCTTTTTATATAAACTTTTCCTCCTTCGCCTTCACCAACTTTCCCTTTTACGGTTTGAGAGTTATTTTCGCGTAAGCGATTTCCTTCAAAACTTTCCTGTGGGTACGAAATGCCGCAGTAATCGCAGCTGGCATCAATCGAATAATTGGCATTGTTTAAGCCAAGAGAGATTTGCCCGTAGCTGTTGGTAATGTCAATAAGATCGAAATCAGCATTTACTTTTCCTACTTTTACTCCTCCATAGCCCGATTCAATTTTTATACTTTTTGAAAGTTCGTCGATACTAATGTGGCTGTATTTTGTAGTGGCAACAACGCTTTCTGCCTTTCCTAATCGGAATTTATCGTATTTCGATTCTGCCCGGATTGATTTACCTGTTCCAATCTCAATTGTCGAATATTTCGAGTCGATTGTTAACGATTCTATGGTTCCGATTGTCATCGGTGAGTAGGCAATCTGAGCTTCGAGATTGCTGGCATCCCCAATGTTGGCATTTCCGTATGCGAGATTTACTTTTAGGCTGCCCCCTTCGGGCGTGAGTAGTTCGTTGGCGCTAAGGTTTCCGTATTTGATTTCAAAATCGCCATTTGCTTCCAGCCGGTTTATTACCGTATTGCCATATTTATTTTCAATAATCAGGTTTTTATCAGATGGTATGTTTACAGTGTAGTCGATACTAAAGCGTTTCTGGCTTTTAAAATCGTTTGCAATTTTGGTTTCAGCCTTAATGTTTTTGCCACTTTTCTGAAATGCGATGTCAATTAAACCAAGCAGTTCATCGGTTTTTCGTTCGTTAGCTGCTTCTACGGTTACTTTTACTTCGATGGTAACCTCGCTGCCTCCGTTGTTATTGATCTTGATTTCACCAAATTTATTGATGATTTGCAGTGTTGTTACTTCAGAAACCGGCCAGGACTTTTTGTATTCCTTTGTTTTTTCTTCTGCTTTTACTGAAAGTCCGGCCGCCAAAAGTCCGGCAAACAGTAATACTGTTATCCATTTAAAGATTTTCATAATGTGTATTTTTTTGTTGTTTTACTTCTTCTAATTTGTTCACGATCATATTAATTACATCCAATTTTACCTGGTAGTATTCAAGCATTGCATTAATTACCCTTTCATCGTTTGGGTTGGCGGCTAAATCTTTTTGAAGGTTTTTGTATCGCGTCTCAAAATCACTGAGTTCATCGTTCATAAGGTTTTGTTCATCTCCCGACACGTAGCCTTCTTTGGTTAATTCTTCCCACTGATTAAGGCCTGCACGAATAGACGTTTTGTAATAAAATTCGGTTTCTTTGTATTCGGGGGATAATGATGCAAGTGTGATTTCTGATTTTTCTCTTGAGTGAAGGATTAAACCTTGCTGATTAGGTGAAAAATATAAAAATGCCTGGTTGGAAATCAATAATACAAATACCACCGCCGCAGCTATTTTCCATACTACTGACCAGTTAAATTTATTTTTCCGGTTTTGTTTTTTCAATTTCTCATCAAACCGCTCAAAATGCCCTTCCATTGGTTCGTTGTCATTCAAGTTTTCCAGGTTCTGAAAAATCAACTCTTCTATGTAATCTTTTTCCTTCATGTCGTTTTAATTGTAAGAAAATACCTCTTTTCCTTTTAACAACTCACGCAGTTTGTTTTTGGCCCGTAATAATTGTGTTCTCGACGATGCGTTTGAAATCTCCAGTATCTGGCTGATTTCCTCATGGTCATATCCTTCTATCAAAAATAAACTAAGAACAACTCTGTATCCATCGGGGAGGTTTTGTATTGCATTTTTCAACACTTTACTATCTACCTCCTGTGTGGGCATCTGGTAGTCGGGCAGTTCTGCAGTGCGTTCGTTTATTTCTTCAAACTTTACTTTGTTTTTCTTTAAAAAATCCAACGAACGGTTTACCACTATCTTTTTTAGCCAGGCGCCAAAACTAACTTCGCCTTTGTAGGTGTCAATTTTTCTGAATGCGCTCAAAAAAGCTTCCTGCATTACATCTTCAGCTTCCATTGCATCGTTCACAATTCGCAGGCTCACACTATACATGGCTTTGTAATAAAGCTTGTACAACCGAAACTGTGCCTTTGTGTCGCCCACACGGCATTGGTCAATTAGTTCCTGATGAATGTTTTTATAAAGCGTATTCACACTCTTGTTTTTCTGTTTCAATGACGAAAGCGAAAATGCAATGTTGCATTGAAAACAAAATTATTTTTCTATTTCAAAAAAAAAGATCAGAAAACAAATGTAAATGCTTCTTTGAGGTTTGTGTGTGATAAAATATCAGTGGTTTGAATTGGCACTTTCAGCTTGCATTTTGTGATTCATTTTTACTACAGCTTGCAACAAATATTTTTTGGGAACAGAATGGCTTCAAAGCGAATTATAATATGCGATCAATGATGTCAGCTCATCCAGTTTGTCCGGGCTTGTTTTATTCTTTTTTACAAAGCTTTCTATCTCTTTTTGATGGTCGGGAAATACCTCGGTCAAGTCTTTCTTTTTTTCAATTCGTTGTGCTGCTTGTGTCCCGATCCTGATAAAAAATACATCATTCCTCCGTTCAAATTTGGCTGGTTCCGGATCTTTGTATGCTTCTGCTACAGTGGGTTTCTTGTAAATAACTTCGGGTCTGATGTATAAACTTGCTTTGCCTTTTGATGCAAGCAGGAAATATCCGTTTCGCTCTTTTTTTACATTTATGTACGGAATGTACTCGATGGTATTTCCGCCAAATGTAATTTTCTCAATTGTTTCGGGCGAGGCAATGGCCAGAACAGTGTTGTCGGGAGTTTTGAATTCTACATTATCACTGTAAATGTTATATCGCAAAGGAATATCGTTGTACTGAAACTTTGTGGTAGTATAAACCGAACCTGCAATAAACTCGTCATCCAAATACGGGGAACCTTGTATATCTGCTTCCGAAGTAATATATCTTTTTTCTCCGACTGCCATTTTATTAACCCTCATAAATTCCATCAACGAATTAATTTGATAGTTTGATTGGGCCGAGGTTAAAACGGCTAAGAATAACAAAGGAACCAGAATCAGATTTTTCATTTTGATATAATTTTGAATTAAAACAAAAACTACCCGAAAGTACAAAAAGCCCCTCAAAAATTAAACCAGATAAGCGGCAATGAAAGTATAAAAAGAGGCTGTCCCAAAAGGGCGGCCTCTTGTTTTAGGCGGCCAGATGTAAATTTGTATGCAATTTGATTTTTGGATGTTTTTTGGATTGTGATAAGCTGGGTGATTGCATAATAAT
>JBKEDN010000116.1:0-17700 GCA_047975435.1 Draconibacterium sp.
ATTATTATGCAATCACCCAGCTTATCACAATCCAAAAAACATCCAAAAATCAAATTGCATACAAATTTACATCTGGCCGCCTAAAACAAGAGGCCGCCCTTTTGGGACAGCCTCTTTCTATTTTTCAATTTATAAGACCGCACTCTATTTTAACCAATCTCTTTTGAAACCTGTTTCAGATTAAGGCAGTTCAACAATTTTCAGATTCCGAAAATGAATTTCAGCTCCTTCCGATTCCAGGCAAATGTATCCTTCAGTTTTAGATGATTTGCTGATTCCGTTTACAAACTTGCCGTTTACCGAAAGTTTGATGGTGCCATCTACACAAACCACATCGTAAACATTCCATTCTCCTTTGCCTTTGCAACGGTTTTCAGTGGATTTACTTCGCTCTCCATGTGGGTTATCCGGAATGGTTGTAACCCCGCCAACACCAAAAAGTTCTCCGTGCACATAGGCGATGGGCGGCTCTTTGCCATCTCTTTTATTGAGTTTTACCCAGTCGAGTTCCAGCATTTGTACTTCAACACCGTTGGGCAATCGGTTCTTTTCATCGGCATTGGCATCGCTCCATACAAAGGTTCCCGAATTTCCTCCGGCTTCCATGTGCTTCCATTCAATGTGCATGATAAAATTACGGTATTTTTTTACCGACCGGATCACTCCAATCGGCTGCCCCATGCAGATAAGTTCCTCTCCTTTCTTCTTCCAGGTTTCCGGCAGTGTATTTACCTGTATCCATTCAAGAGCTTCCCCTTTGGCTTCTTGTCCATCCACCACTTTTCCCCAGGGAACAACCTCTCCAAAATTAAAAAGCTTTTCCTGGGCATTCAACGAAAACACAGCCAGAAAAAAAACAAAAGAAGTAATCGCACTCTTCATTTCCCTGAATTTTAACTACATTTTCAAATTAACTTATTGGCTTCGCCGGCTAACGGAACCGGATTACTGATCTCAGGTACAGGGCCAAAAGCATAGGTTTTGGGTCCCAAGTAAAGATCCGAATTCATCACCTCTTCCCAACTTACTTCTTTTCCAGAGTAAGCGGCCATTCTCCCCATAATTGCGGTGATGGTTGAATTTACCTGTGCTTCTGCATCGTTCACGGGCTTCCCCGTGCGTATTGCGGTTACCAGGTTAATGTGTTCCTGCACAAACGGGTTGGTGACTTTCCATTTCGGGTCAGTAACACCTTCTTCCCATTTTGGGTACGACCAAACCTCGTTGCCTTGTGTATCAAGCAATTTTCCCGAGGCAATGACAATACCTTTGGTACCGATAATGCGTTCTACTTTTCCATTGGTACAGCCGTTTATTTGTCGCGATGCGCAATGTGTCCGCATCCCGTTTTCGTATTCATATTCAATACTGAAAAAATCGTATTGATCACCGGTTAACCGCCGTTGCCGCCCCCCGTAACCAATTGCCTTTTTCGGATTTTCCCCTAAAAACCAGTTCATCACATCAATTTCATGAATAAATTGCTCCGTAATATGATCGCCCGACAACCAGCAATGATTGACCCAGTTCCGAAGCATGTACTCCATGTCGGTCCACTCCGGGTTACGCATCCGGTGCCAAAGTGCCCCACCATTTCGAATAATGTTGGCGCCAACAATTTCTCCGATCTCTCCATTCTTTACTTTCAGAGCGGCCGTCATATAATCTTTCTGAACCCGCCTGATGGTCCCGCTTACCATTGATAAACCCAGCGCTTCAGCTTTTTTTGAAGAAGCAAGTACAGACCGGGCTCCCACCGGATCAACGGCACATGGCTTTTCCATAAAAACATGTTTACGCGCATTAATTGCAGCTTCTACATGTGCCGGACGAAAATGAGGTGGCGTGCACAATAAAACCAGGTCAACCCCCGAATCAATCACCTTCTGATAAGCGTCAAACCCAAGGAAACAGTTTTCATCAGCAATTTCTACTTCGCGCTGTTCTTTTAACTGAGCACGGCAATTGTCGATTTTATCCTGAAAAACATCTCCGAGGGCAACAATCTGCAAATTCGGACCGGCATCCAGAAAATTTAGTACAGCTCCGGTACCGCGGCCCCCACAACCAACCAGGCCGGCTTTTATCACCTTTCCATCCGGGGCCTGTTCTAAAAGGGTGGGTACAATTTCTTCTTGTTTGGCTGATTTTTCGGATGAACATGCAGCAAGAACACTTGCAACCCCTAAAGTTCCAACAGTAGTTTTAGTTATAAAACTTCGTCTGTCCAGATTTTTCTGTGTCATATCGGTAATTAGTTTCAGTTTTACTGTTACGAAATTAGCAGAATTCATCAGTAAACCTAATGTCGTGTCAAACGTGTTTTATCACGACGTCATGCTGAATTCATTTCAGCATCTTTGCTCAAAATGCAGATTCCGAAATAAATTCGGAATGACGGTACTTCAATTTAAAGTTGGCACGACACCAGTTTTAGGAGCAGCAGATTTATTAATGATTTTTATATCTTTAGCCAACATTTAAATTCTTTTAAAAACTAATTTCAATGAAGAATAAAACCTTACTACTATTTATGGCAACTTTAGCGTTAATCATTCAAAGTTGTTCTGAACCGATAAAAACCGATCTGGCACAAACAGCATTTATTCCGGAACCGGTTAGTGTAACTGCCACCGGAACTGCATTTGAGATCAAAAGTTCTACTGTAATTTATGTACAGGAGGGCTCAGAATCGCTGCTAAGTACCGCCGGGATTTTGGCTGCAGAAATTGGAAAAACAACCAATAAAACCACAGTACAAACTGTAAGTAAGGATCCTGCAAAAGGTATTTACCTAGCTATTGAGCCAAATGCTGAACTGGGTGCCGAAGGTTACGAACTTAACATCGGCAAAAAATTAATTACCATAAAAGGAAACGACGCTGCCGGGTGTTTTTACGGGGTACAAACTCTGCTGCAAACCATTCCGGTAAAAGCTTCGACAGAAGAACCGCTTTATGTGGCAAGCGGCACAGTGCGCGATTTCCCTGAGTTTGGCTACCGTGGCGCCATGCTCGATGTAGCCCGGCATTTCTTCCCAAAAGAAGATGTAAAACGCTTTATTGATTTGCTGGCTGCCTACAAAATGAACATTCTTCATTTACACTTAAGCGATGATCAGGGATGGAGGATTGAAATAAAATCGTGGCCAAAACTTACTGAAATTGGTAGCACTACGCAAGTAGGCGGTGGCAAAGGAGGTTTTTATACCCAGGAAGATTACAAGGAAATTGTTCAGTATGCCCTGGACCGCAACATTACAATTGTTCCTGAAATTGATATGCCGGGACATACCAATGCTGCCCTGGCTTCGTATGCCGAATTAAATTGCGACGGCAAAGCAAAAGAACTTTATACCGGAACCAAAGTGGGATTTAGTACACTTTGCACCGATAAAGAAGTTACCTACCAGTTTATTGACGACGTGGTGAAAGAAATTTCAGCCATAACGCCCGGTCCCTATTTTCATATTGGTGGCGACGAATCGCACTCTACCCCGCTGGAAGATTACATTCCGTTTGTAAACAAGGTTCAAGATATTGTTCTCAAATACAATAAAAAAATAATTGGCTGGGATGAAATTGCCAAAGCAACTCCGGTTGAAGGTTCAACCATTCAGTTTTGGGCCAATGTAAAAAATACAACACTTGGAGTTGAAAAAGGTGCGCAGGTAATTATGTCGCCTGCAAAATATGCCTACCTCGACATGCAGTACGATTCTACCACTCATATTGGGCTGCACTGGGCGGCTTACATTGAAGTAGATCGTGGCTACAAGTGGGATCCGGCAACATTGGTGAAAGGGGTTTCCAAAGAAAATATTAAAGGAATTGAAGCTCCGCTGTGGTCGGAAACAGTTACCAACTTGGATGAAATTGAATACCTTGTATTTCCGCGCCTGCCCGGTTATGCTGAAATTGGCTGGACTGCACCTGAAAAACGCGACTGGGAAACCTATAAACTTCGACTGGCAAAACACGGCAAACGATTCGAAGCAATGGGAATTGATTATTACAAATCGAAACTGGTTCCGTGGGTAGAATAATCTGCTAAGGAATTTTTTTAGGATAATGCAAAAGTCCTATTTGTATTTTCTTTTCAAAAGCGAAAGAAATACAGATGGGACTTTTGTTTCAAAAGTGAGTTTCTCGCTGGTAACCGGATGTACAAACATCAGTTTTTGAGCATGAAGCCCCAACCTCCGGATCGGGCTCGAAACGGCTCCGTATTTTTTATCACCCACAATGCTGTGCCCCAATTCCTGCATGTGAACACGTATCTGATTTTTACGGCCGGTTTCAATTTTTACTTCTAAAAGCGAAAATGCAGCGCTCGCTTCAATCACAAAATAATGAGTGATGGCTTTTTGTCCTTTTTTAGGATTCGGGCTCGAATGCATGCGAAAAACCCTGTCTTCAAATAAATACGAGACAATCGTTCCTTCCTGCTTTTCTACTTTCCCCTCAACCAGCGCAACATAGCTTTTTTGTGTTTCCTCCCCGTTCCAGTTTTCCTGAAGTTGTTTTTTTATCGCTTCATTTTTTGCAAAAACCATCAACCCCGATGTTTCACGGTCGAGCCGGTGTACAATGAATATTTTGTTTTGCCGGTCCTGTGTTTTCACATAGTCACTCAACATTCTGTAGGCGTTACGGCTTTTCTCTTTATCGGTAGCCATTGAAAGTAAGCCCGTTGATTTATCAATCACAATCAGGTATTCATCCTCAAAAACGATGGTAAAATCTGTAAACTTTTTCTCGGCACGGCTTCGGCTACTTGAAACCTTTACGGTTTGTCCTTTTTGGAGCGGATGATTAAACTGTGAAACAAGCTGATCGTCCACCCAAACCTGCTTGTTTCGCAATAACGATTTGATATTATCACGGCTTTTATGCGATAACTGTGCGATCAGGAATTCCATTAAAGGCAGCTCTTCCGTTACGCTTAGAAGTACATCTTTCTTTTGATTGTGAGATGATTTTTTATGCATCGTTTGTCAGCACTAATTTTGGCTTCGAAGTTACATGATTTATTGATGTTTAAAACTAACCCTTGCAATTCTTCCTTCCGCTCCGGCTGCAAAACCGGTACTTTCTCCCGGAACAGCTCTGAAAGTATAATAGCCATCAGCAGAAACAGGTTTCCAATTTCTGCCTCCGTCTGCGGAAAAATCACAACCGGTTTTTCCAATTGCAAAAAAGACAGGCTCCCCGTCGAAATTAACAGGCTGAACACAGGAACGGTATTCTCCGGGCATATTTTCAGCCGGAAGCCATGTTTTTCCACCGTCAATGGAGTATGCGGCAATGTTTGTATTCACTTCGGGCTGATCATAAATTCCACCAATGATTACTCCTTCTTTTTCATTCTGAAAAGCAATCGAGAAGATTCCGGAAGAAGCAGAACCACGGATCATTGGCGTTTTTACAACGTCCCATGTTTTTCCAAAATTATTTGAATAAAAAACCCGGGCAGCCATTCCTCCGCTTGCGATCCAGGCTTTTCCCGAAGGCAAATATTCAATGCAGGTATTTGAAGCAGCAAAATTAGCTTCGCCTTTTTCAACAGCAGGCAAAGAAGTAACACGCTCCCAGTTTCTGCCCCCATCCTCTGTTCGTAGAACAAAAAACTTCCCGTCAACCGGATCGCTCACTGCCAACCCATTTACAGTATCGGCAAATTTCAGCGAATTAAAAAACAAACCTTTTGCTGTATCAGAATAGGCGACATTCCATGATTTACCTCCGTCTTCGGTAAGGAATCCGAAATCAGGCCCTGCAATACCAAATACCATCACCCGGCTTTCATCCCATGCATGAATGCTCCGAAAATCGTTTGCTTCTGCTCCGGGTACCGAAACATTTTCCCACGATTCTCCTCCGTTCTTCGACAGTAGCACGGTTCCGGCTGAGCCACTGGCCCAAACTACGTTTTCATTCACCACAAAAAGTCCCCGTAAACTTGCGTTGGTTTCGGTATTCAGCACTTGAATTCGAATGTCTGGCGATACTTTTTTGCACATACATCCCTGTAACAACAAAAAGGCCACACAAAGAAAGAGACTTGCTTTTATCATTTGTATTTTTTTGAAGAAACAAAGCTAAACTAATGAATTATCCCATATTCAAACCAGAACATATTTTAGACAGAAGGTATTTGATTTTCATAAATTAAAGCTTCTTTCTAAAGCTTCGATTTCCCTCAAACCTTTCAGTCGCCCAAACTTCGGGTAGCCCGGATTGGCCGTTAAGCCTTCATCATCGAGGCCTTTTATGCCATGATCGGGCCGCATGGGAATGCGGGCTGAACGTGTTTTCATTTCAAGCAAAAACACATTTACCAAAGCTTTCATATCAACCGAACCGTTTATATGGCCCGATTCGTAAAAACTTCCGTCGGGCAATGTCTGTGTATTCCGGAGATGGGCAAAATGAATGCGGTGTGCGTATTTTCTTGCCATTTCCACGACATTATTCTCTGCTCGTGCAGAAAAAGAGCCGGCGCAAAAAGCAATACCGTTTCGGGGCGAAGGATTGGTGTGTTCGAGCCATTCCATATCGCTGATGTTGCCAAAGATGCGCGGTAGTCCAAGTACCGGGAATGGCGGATCGTCGGGATGAATGGCCAGGTTAATTCCCACTTCTTCGGCCACCGGAATTACTTCATCGAGAAAATAAGTGAGATTGGCTCTTAACTGCGCATAATCTATATGTTGGTAGCGCTGCAGATGATTCAGAAACTCCTGTTTGTAATCTTCAATCGACGGATCGATCACGCCATCGATAAACCCCTGTGTAACTACAATGATGTTGTGTGCCAGCTTATCAGCTTCCTCAGTTGTCATTTTTTTGAAGACAGCTTTAGCAGCTTCTAACAATTCTGCTGAATAATCTTTTTCAGCTCCGGGTCGTTGCAAAATAAAAACATCGAACGCAGCAAAAGTGGGATAATCGAACAACATGGATTCGCCTAAGCCGGGAATTTGGTAATGCAGGTCGGTACGGGCCCAATCGAGCACCTGCATAAAATTATATACCACGGTTTTAATGCCACAAGCTGCCAGGTTTCGCAAAGAGACCTTATAATTCTGAATGTGCTGCTCGCGCAAAGCCGATGCAGTTTTTATGGCTTCGGTAACCGGCAAACTTTCTACTACTGACCAGGCGAGGCCGGCTGCTTCAATCCAGCTTTTTACTTTCTCGATTTCTGCAGTCGGCCACACTTCACCATTCGGAATGTGATGAAGCGCGGTAACCACTTCTTCAATTCCATTTTGTTTTAGCCATTCGAGCGTCACCGCATCGTTTTCGCCAAACCAGCGCCACGATTTTATGAGTTTCATGTTCAAACGAATACACTTTACTAATTTTGAAAAGATCCCTCGCTGCGCGTCGGGATGACAGGTTTTGTCATTCTGAGCGTAATGCAATGAAGCGAAAGAATCTGTTCCATAACGATCTCTTAATCAATTATTATTTTCAGCGCGTCAAAAATGTTTGTACATCCTAAATTCCAGAAAAGGAGCTAAAACCGCCGTCAACCGGAATAATGGTACCCGTAACAAAACTGGCTGCTTCCGACGACAGGTAGTGCACGGCACCATTCAGCTCATCTATTTTACCAAAGCGGCCCATTGGTGTTTTGGCAATCACTTTCTGGCTACGCCCGGTAAGTGTTCCGTCTTCATTTAGCAGCACTTTCTGGTTTTGTGTACTGATAAAGAAACCCGGAGCAATGGCATTCACACGTATTTTGTCGCTAAACTTGGTAGCCATTTCCATGGCCAGCCATTTGGTAAAAATCTCGACACCCGACTTGGCCACCGAATAACCAGGCACCCGGGTAATTGACGACATAGTAGCCATACTGGAAATATTAATAATCGATCCGCTTTTTTGTTCGCCCATCACTTCGCCAAAAACCAGGCTCGGATAAACTGTTCCGTTTAAATTCAGATCGGTAACTTTGTTAAAATCGGTAATCTTCATATCGAAAACCGTCTGTTCTTCGGTAAGCGTGGCCCCCGGAAGATTTCCGCCAGCTGTATTTACAAGAATATCAACCCGGCCCCACTTTTCTACTACCTTACCACAAACTTGCTTTAATTCGTCCATGTTCAGCACATCAACAACCAGCCCCATTCCTTCTCCATCTTCCCTTTCAATATTGGAAACACGTATATCAACATTTTCCCTGGTGCGGCCGATCACTACAACTTTTGCTCCTTGTTTTGCCAAATACTCCGAAATACTTCCACCAAGTGTTCCTGAGCCACCGGTAACCACGGCTACTTTACCTGTAATATCGAATAAATTCATTTTCTCTTTTTTTGATCATACAAATATTATGAATTCAAAGCCATTTTTTTTCAATCCAACGGTTAATAAAATAAGAAATATTCCATTCTTAAACCAGTCTGAATACCTGCGAGCGAAACAGGTCAAACAGAAAAACACCGTCGAAACCGGAGTGAAATTTTTGGTTGGCAATTTGATTCCGGATATTGTAATTACGCTGTCCCCGCAGTCGGTCGGTGGTTATAAGTAACCAGTATTTCTCCAGCTGTTGCTTTTTATACAAACGTAATTTTTCTTCTTTCTTTTCAATTGATTTCTGAATGTCCTCCACCACATTTTTTGATATGCCCAGGTTATTGGACCGCTCCCAAACCGAAGTTTCCAATCCGGGATGATGCGCCACCAATATCTCATCAATGCCTTCGGGCAATTGCTCTTTCGGAATAACCAGGTAAAAAAGAGTTTCCGGATTTTGGTTACGAATACTGTTTCGGATAGCTCTTACAGCACGGACAGTTGCAGCGAGAGACCTTTCCTGAGAAACCGGATGCTTTTGGTTAAAAAGAAATTTCACAAAAAGCTTCTCGCCTGAGTTTTGCTCAAACAATTCGCGGGCATCTTCTATCAGTTCTTCCAGCATCTCGTTTTGTTCTTCCTCGTGCGCATCAGGTACATTAGCACTTCCGGGATTCAAACGCACCAGTTCTATACCCAGCCGGTGACTGTTCTTCAGCTTTACAATAAAATCAGGAGATTCCGAAGCAAGCAATTTTCCATTGGGAAAATCATTCGAACACTCCCGAAAATAACTGACCAGCAACACCTCCAGTTGTTTTTTCAACTCTTGCATTGAAGGCTTCGTTTTATTGCTTTGGCGTAGTTTTCTGCATGAGAGAGAAAAGATCGTTTACAATCGCATCTCTGTTGAACCCGTCCCAATAAATAATTTTCCGGGGATTATCAGGTTGCTCCACCCAGGCATGATTGATGAGTTTGGGAGCCGGAATTTCATGTTTTGTTCCCCATTCAGGGTTCTTCAAAACTGCCAGCACCACCATGTCAAACAATGCACGTGACGGCGGATAGGAGTGCATTTGTGCATGATCAAACAAGTCTTTTGAATAATCGCCAAAACGATTAAACGTTCCGTCATGGCGACCGTTAATTGTATTGTGCGAAACCGGCCCTTTTCCTGCCAAAAACCGATCTACCTCGGCAGGAGTAACCCGAACTGCATCGGTGGCTGTGCTATCGCCATACCGAACCGTTACTATCTCGAAAGGAGCTCCGGACTCAATCACCGGATTAACCGATGAAACATCGTTTACCAAATTGTATTCACCCGGATTCGGGTAATTACTTCCCAACCACACAATCCTGATTTTATCGGCAATAGAAGGTTCTTTGGCTAGTGCCAATGCAATATTGGTGAGCTTGCCAATGGGTGCCAAAACAAGTTTCTCGTCTTTTACTTTCAATGCTTCGCTGATGATAAAATCAACCGCAGGCAGGCCGTCAAACTGAGCCTCATTTATATGCGGAACAATAACATCGTAGATACTGTCGGCACCAAGAAAAAGCGGCACTTTTTCCTCCAGATCGAACAAACGGATAATTCGCTCTGCCTCATCGTACTGCCCCTGCAAGCCATATCCGTTGGCCGTATTATTTACCGTTACGCCTACCACATCAAAAATATCGCTGTTTAAAAAAGCATAGGCCAAGGCATGCTGATCGTCGAGCTCGTTATTGGCATCGGTATCAATGATGATTTTCATTTTTTTCGCTGTCTCCTTTTGGGGTTTCGACTGACAAGCAGCCAGTAACCCAAGCAATAAAATAAAAGTAAGAAATCTGTAAAGCATTGTTTTTGTTTATTTTCCCGGTATTCCAAATCTTTTAGCAGCATTATCCAATACCAAAACGTAATCCTGTCCGCGTCCGTTCGTTTCCGGGGTGAATGTTTCTATTTTATTTGTCTCTATTTTGCCTATTTTGCCGGCCTCTCCGGTGCGGCAATTGTACCACCATGCTTTTGCCTTTTTCCATCCACAATGGTTAAGGTCGAGTGTTGCAGCCTGCCCGGTGGGAATATAAACCATTACATAATCGTTGCCACGCGTTGCGACAATATAATCTATTTCAGGCATGTTTTTGTTTAAAACAATCTGCTGAAAAGGAATCCTGTCAGTGAATGGCCTCGATTCAATCAACTTCCGGGCATGTATCATGTCCCAGGCGCCGGGTAAGTCAATATCATCGTACCAATTATTTCGGGCAAAACCAACCGGTTGGCGGTCCGGGGTAAGCATCTGCCAAATTGCATGACAGCCATAAGTATGACCAAAACCTCCTGAAAACAAATCCCAGTAGCAAGCCTGTCGTACGTCAACATCATCGAACCAGCCCAGTTCTTTGGGTTTCCAGGCATGCGGATGATCTTCGTAACGCGGCTCCCCGTCAAAAACGGGTTTTACAGGTTTTCTTTGATAATCGGGGATCAGCATTCGTTTGTAAATGGCATATGAACGTTGTCCGTGACCGGTTTGCATCATGTTAAAATCGAGCCAGCCTGATTCGTGAAACCACCGTGACGAGCTGTTTTCCCCCATCGAATGATAAGTCATCAAATGGTTTTTATCAACCGCTTTAATTCCTTCTGCAAGCGCATTCCAAATTGGAAAATTGTTTCCGCCACCACTTCTGTCGCCGCCATTAATCCAAATAATATTTTTAAAGTTTTTATACCTGTTACCAAGAATTTCTCCGTACTCACGGGCATTTTCGGCAGTAAAAATTACCGGGCCAACACCCCACTGTTTATCCACTTTATCGCCCCAGGTGGATAATAATCCAATAAATATTCCCAACTCTCCGGCTTTGTTTATTACCCAATCCACATGTGCAAAGTAGGCTTCATTAATTTTTGTCGGGTCATTATTAATCAGCGGCTTTTCACCTTCCATATTCGGAACATTCAACCCATCCAATTCTGCCAGAATAACCGCCTGGATAACCGTAAAACCTTTCTCTCGCCGGTTTTCAAGATACTTCACAGCATCTTCTTTCGAAAGCCGGTGGAACAATTCCCAGGCAGTGTCTCCCAAATAAAAAAACGGAGTTCCATCCTCAAATACGAGGAAACGATTGTTTTCAGACACGCTCAATTTGCCGTGATTCAGATCAACAGAAGGGCCTTTCCATTTTACTTCCTGAGCATTCAGGAAAACAGGAATTAAAAGTATCCCAAACAAAAGTGATAATTGGATATAAGCATTTCGCATAAAATCAGTTTATTCAGGTTTGGAATAAAAATAGCGATTATCTGCCAGAGAATTCAGGCTTTCAGGTTTGAGTTTTTGAAATTAATTTTACGGCTTGAAAGATTATTTTCAATTGAAGTCAACCAAAAGTGAGTCTAAACGTTAGATTCTAAAACAAATATTACTATGTACACAGAATTATTACACGCACATAATGGATTTCGCTGGTTGGTTTTACTGGTGCTGATTATTTCGGTTGTGCTGGCTTTAACAGGCTGGCTGGGAAAACGCGAATGGAAAAAAACCGATAACCTTTTTAATTTGCTCCTGGTTATTTTTACTGATATTCAGTTTTTAGTGGGCTTGGTGCTTTATGCTTTTGTAAGCCCGATGACCAAAGCAGCTTTTCAGAATTTTGGGGCTGCCATGCAAAATTCGGAATTACGGTTTTATGCCGTTGAGCACATTCTACTGATGGTAGTTGCACTGGCCTTGATCCATATTGGCCGGTCGAAATCAAAGAAAGCATCATCTTCGGAAAAGAAACATAAAGTGGCAACAATTTTTTATACCCTTTCACTGGTTCTGATCCTGGCCGGGATTCCTTGGAGCCGGGCATTTTTTTAATCTGAAATTCTTACAAATAACAAATAGCCATAAACAAAAAGCTGCCGGAAAATTTTCCGGCAGCTTTGCTAAGTTTGGTTCAGCGCTTATTTTACGCCTGTCAAAATCCGGTTATTTACTAACCGAGTAAATATCATCAATTAAGTTCTGATACTTTTGCGCAACTACATTTCTGCGTAGTTTTAAAGTAGGCGATAATTCCCCTGAAGCCGGTGTCCATTCTTCGCAAACCAATCGAATCCGGTTGATCTGCTCGTGGCTCCCCAGCGTTTTATTTATTTTGGCAACTTCCTTTTGTATCTTATCGATTACTTCGGGCAGTTGAATCAGTTCCTTGTTGTTTTCGTAATGAAGTTTATGCTCTGCAGCCCAGTCGTGCAGCAGTGCAAAATTGGGGGAGATCAAAGCTGATGCAAATTTTTCATTGGCCCCGATTACCATTACCTGTTCAATAAGTGTTGAGGTTTTTAGTTTGTTCTCGATCATTTGCGGGGCAATGTATTTTCCTCCCGAAAGCTTGAATATTTCTTTCTTGCGATCCGTAATCTTCAGAAACTTTCCTTCTTCAAGAATCCCAATGTCCCCGGTATGAAACCAGCCGTCTTCGTCAATAACCTCGGCTGTTAATTCAGGTGCTTTGTAATAACCTTTCATTACGCCCGGACCTTTGCAAAGAATCTCTCCGTCATTGGCAATTTTTACTTCTACGCGTTCCAGAACAGGGCCAACTGTCCCGATCTTCATTTCGTTCAAAGCCGGGTTATTCACCGCAATTACGGGTGAAGTTTCCGTGAGTCCGTAACCTTCAAGATTGAACATTTTAGCCATACCAAGCACACGTGCAATTTGCGGCTGCAAAGCTGCTCCGCCCGAAACAATGTAAACAATATTTCCTCCCAGCGCTTCTCTCCATTTTGAATAAATCAGCTTGTCGGCAATTTTTATTTTCAAACTGAGTAAGGGACCGTATTTCTTGTTGTATTCAAAATGACGGGTCAGGTTGAGTGCCCAGAAATACAGGCTCTTTTTTATTCCGCTCAGCTCTTTTCCCTTGGCAACAAAACCGTCGTAAACTTTTTCGAGCAAACGCGGTACCGAGTTAAACATGTGTGGTTTAATCTCTTTTATTGCACTCATAATCTGAGCAAGGCTTCCCACATAATAAACCCCCATTCCCTTGTATTGAAAATGGTAGTTTACACTTCGCTCATATACATGGCAAAGCGGCAAAAAGCTGATAACGCGGTGGTCTTTCCCCAGATGGTGCATTTTTGCATGCGATACAAAATTGGAAACCAGGTTTTCATGAGTCAGCATTACGCCTTTGGGCACGCCGGTTGTTCCCGAAGTATAAATCAGCGTAGCCACATCATCCGGAATCATGGAAGCTTTGCGTTCACCCAGCTTTTCCTCCAGATTTGATTTTTCCGATTCGCCAAGATCCAGAATTTCCTGGTAACTTTTTGCCTCATCAACCTGATCAAAAGTATATAAGCTTAGCCTCAACTGTTCGGCAAGCGGTAACAACTTTTTATGAAGTTTGGCATCGCCTGCAAGCAACATCTTCACTTCAGCGTGTTTCAGAATATACTGATATTCATCCTCCCCAATGGTTGGATAAATCGGAACATGCACTACTCCGGCCATGGCCATCCCCATATCGGCGATACACCACTCGGGGCAGTTATTGGTAACGGTAGCAACTTTGTCACCTTTTTCAAACCCCAGTGCCAACAAGCCCAAAGCAAATTGATGTGATTTCTGATTGTATTCCTGCGTGGAGAAAGAGTACCATTTCCCGTCTTTCTTTCCGGCTATGACATCTTCACGAGGATATTCATTTAAAGTATGTTCAAGAATGTCAAAAGTACGTGTAACTGTCTGTCCCATCTTTCAATAAAAAACGACGAAAGATAACAGTTTTGAAGCTGAACAGATTTACATGCAAACAATTAGATATTTATATCTTTATTATTTTGAAATATTCTAAATAACACAATTAAAACACACAGACAACAACACACCAAGAAATCTCTGAAAAACAATAAATTACAACAGCTCTTAAAATTTAATCTGCAGGGTATTTATTCTCAGAATCGGGGGATAAAGTTTCGAACCATTCGAAATTGTGTTCGAAACAAGAGTTGAAAGTGGGAGAATATCGGCTTAAGTCCACCAATGTGATCTTATGATTTGAAATCCTTAGCGCCAAATTCCGACGCTCACCCGGCAGACCTCTTCTCGTACTTCGACTCTTTGATATACGCCCAAATCATCAACCCGGTCAACACCGCAAAGCTTATCGGTACTGCGGGATTAACCCCGTCGGCTACTCCTTTTCCATACGAATGCAGGCCCGACAAATAATAATTCACACCAAAATAAGTCATAAGTACAAATGCAAAACCAAGGATAGATGCAAAATTATAATTGTAAGTACCTTTTAATGCGGGTATCAGCCTCATGTGAACGATAAACGAATAAATCACCACGGTAATCAATGCCCAGGTCTCTTTAGGATCCCAGCCCCAATAGCGCCCCCAGCTTTCGTTGGCCCAAACACCCCCCAAAAATGTTCCGATGGTAAGAAAATACAATCCTACGGTTGCTGACATTTCGTTAATAGTAGTAAGTTGCTCGATAAAACCACTTACTTTTGCTTCGTTATGATTGGTTCGCAGCACCATAAAAATCATGGTCAACACTCCTAAAATCATGCTTAATCCAAAAAATCCGTAACTGGCGGTAATAATGGCAACATGAATAGCCAGCCAGTATGATTTCAGCACAGGCACAAGCGGCGTAACTTCCGGGTTCATCCAGCTAAGATGTGCAACAAACAGCGCAATTCCGGAAAGAAAAGCTGCAGTGCCGATAACCATCGGATATTTCCGACCAAAAATAAGACCGGCCAGCATAATTGCCCAGGCCACATAAACCACCGATTCGAAACCGTTGCTCCAGGGCGCGTGGCCCGAAATATACCAACGCAAAATCAGCCCGACAGTATGTACCACAAAGAGGATTACAATCAGTGCGAAAAAACCGTATTTAAAGAATTTGGGCAATGGTTTCTGACGGAAAATATTTACAAACAATACAAACAAGAGCAAAATTCCAAACATCAGGTAATACGGAAAGATTCGCTTAAACGGGTTCACCTTGTTGTACAATATTTCCAGGTTTTGCTTTGTCTCTCCGGGTAAAAGTGCGGCTCCGTACTTTGTTTGAAAGTTTCCGATGGCCTGCAATACCTGAACTGCATCGTCTGTTTTATTTTCGTTGATAGACTGGACCAATAACTGAAATCCGCTTTTGATAAACAACGAATCGCCACCGGTATATTCCATTGCATTAGCACCCGGAGCATACCAGGTATCTTCTCTTTTTTCGCGCGGATAAATATGAAACATAGCTCCCTGAAAAACCATAAAACAAATATTTACGCGCTCATCAAGATAGATGTATTCTTTTTCCATCCGGTTACGCATGGCCGGTGCTTTGGCGTAGGCAGCCTGCACCTGATTTATGATCCGGTAATTACCGTTGGCATCAAACATCATATCGGCATTCACGTATTTTCCCTGAACTCCCAATTCTGCCGCCACTTCTTTTTCTGAAATACGGATAATGGGCAAAGTGCGCCATATTTCGGGGTAGGCCATCATGCTGAGCACCACTTCGTCGGGCGATTTTCCGTAAAGGGTTGATTTTCGGCTCACCTTGCGAACAATCTCGCTGTTTAAAGTCGAAATCGGCTCAATACGCCCGTCAACTCCCTGTACACACAAGCGGCCAAATTCATCTACCACGCTTTTATTAATGCCCGGAAGCATTGCTTCGGCACCTCCCTGCGCAGAGGCTGACAGGGACAAAGCGCTAACAAAGCCAAGCACCAACACTGCTGTTACTGAAATATTCTTGAGTTTTTGTGCCAAAAAGCGGAAATAAGAATTTTTGTTGATGAGTGAAAGGATTACTCCCACGATCAATAAAAAGTAGCCCAGGTACGATATCCAGGTTCCTGCAAAATCATAATTCACCGAAAGGATGGTTCCTTTTTCATCGGTATCGTACGACGACTGGAAAAATTTGTAGCCCCGGTGCGAAAGCGTATTATTCATAAAAATCCGTATGTTCTCGTTAATGTTGCGTTCGCCATCGATCAAAACTGCTTCGGAAGCAAACGACGAAGGGGATTCTGACCCGGGATAACGCTCCAGCTGAAAATCTTTTAAATAAATGCTGAAAGGCAAAAAAAGCGGCATGGCTCCGTATGCAAGTTTCAGTTTCCCGCTTCCCAGCGGAACACTAATGGTATCGGGCGCCATTCCTGAATGCCCGTAAACAGGTACCGTTTGCTGTTTTACTCCGTCGGTAACCTGAATCAACACTGCATTTTCGTTGGTTTGGCTCTGGCTTTTTGCTGCAGTAAAACTTGCACTCGGATGAAAAGCGCGAACCAGAAAACGATAATCGCCAAAGCCATACAAAAACATGGGTTTTACAGGAATTGTATCCCCGGCATTTAGTGTTACTGTTTCCTGCGAAGCCATGGTGGTTTCTTCAAGCGTCCTTTCAGACGTCATAAAAAGCGCATCGCCTTTCATAAAGAAATTGACCATCCGCTGGTTTCCGGCCTCAAAGCCGGCTGTAAACCCGGGCGAATTCAATACAGCGCCACGGGTAAATGTGTAACTCTGCATACCTTGCCTGCCGGGTGTGGAAAAAACAAAATCGATGGCCGGCTCACCCGAATTGGAAGGGATTGCTTTTCGAACAGCATTTTCGATAAATCCCACAGCTTTTACTTTCACCTTGTGTCCGTCAACATTAAATTTGGCTGAAAACTGCTTGGGGACAAACTCCGAAAACCGGACTTTTGATTCCTTGTGCTGGTCTCCGTATGCGGCATAAAAATAATCGTCGGAAGAAAGGATAAAATTGGCCGCCTGGTTTTCGCGGATATGCATCATTCCTTCAAAACTAAAATAGCGGGTAACGGCCCCTCCCAAAATCATCATCAGAAATGAAAGGTGAAAAATGCCCAATGTAAAACGCCGCGCACTGAAAAGCCGGTACCGGACAAGGTTGTTGATCAGGTTGAGTGCAAACAAGCCCCAAAGCGCTTCGAACCACCGGGTATTATAAACCAGGGCCCGTGCAGTGGGCGTTCCGTAACTGCTTTCAACAAAAGTGGCTATGGCCATTGAAAAAGCAAGTGCCAGAAAAAGAAATGCCGCAAAAGGCATGGAAGTGAGAAAGGCATATAATTTCTTCATTGTAATCGAATATTAGCCGGAAGTCAGAAGCCTGAAGCCCGAAGTTTTATTGGAGGCTGAAAATAATTCTTATTTAGAATAAATCAAAAAAAGAGATCAGTCAACTTTCAAATGGAAACCTCTAAAAATTAAAAATCTACCAATCAGCCTATTATAATAGTAAATAGTATCTTAGGAGCATATTCTTATACAATGAGGACAAGATACAAAGCAACAGGGACAAACAGTTTA
>JBKEDN010000196.1:0-62557 GCA_047975435.1 Draconibacterium sp.
TTACCCTTTGAAAACATAGATTTTGTTTTTTTTGATTGCTCTAATATACTGATAAATAATGATATAGACAAATTTAATGAATTAAAATAGTAACTATTTTTAATCTGTTAAAGTAGAATTAGGTATATTGGTTTTTAATTGTATTATTGTAGTATTACAATATTTATTAATGGCAATAGTATAGAAATGATAAAATTTAAGCTTGATCCGAAAGCAGGTATTCCTTTTTACAGGCAAATAATTGATCAAATAAAATATGGAATTGCGACAGGGGCATTAAAAGTTGGAGAGCAACTGCCAACGGTAAGATCGTTGGCGGTTGAGCTGAAAGTGAATTTAAATACCGTTTCGAAAGCATATAAGGAACTTGAAATTCAAAATATACTTGAGACTCAACTGGGGTCAGGGACTTTTATTGGTGATATAGAGATAATTATTCCTAAAAAAGAAAAAAGAGAGAAGCTACAAAGTATTTGTCGTGAGTTTTGTACGATAGCTTCCAGCTATGGTTTTTCGTTAGATGATATGGTCAACGAATTAAATGATATGAATGTCAACGTAAAATAAATAACCTTTAAATGTAAATCATTATGAAATCAGTATCCCGAAATCTTCGATTTCTAAATCCAATCTCCTCCACTGTTATGATAGTATTGTTAAGTGTAATTGGACTAATGTATTATTTGGAGAAAATAAACGAAATAATCTCTGTAGCATTGATTATTCTGTCAGTGTTAATTGCTGTTTCTATTCACATTGCAGATCAATGGGAAAAAGCAGTGGTTCTGAGAATGGGAAAGTTTACCGGATTACGTGGCCCCGGCCCTTTCATGATTCTTCCAATAATCGACAAGGTTGATTCTTTCATTGATCAGCGAATTCGGGTGACTGATTTTAAGGCAGAACAAACACTAACAAAAGATACTGTTCCGGTAAATGTTGATGCGGTAGTTTACTGGACTGTTTGGGATGTTGAAAAGGCAGCCCTGGAAGTTCAGGATTATATAACCGCTGTTAGTTATATTGCACAGACCGGATTAAGGGAAATATTAGGAAAGCACGAGCTGGCCGATTTGCTACAGCATCGTGAAAAAATTGCAGAATCATTACAGGTAGCTCTTGACGAACATACCAATCCATGGGGAATTACCTGTCAGACTGTTGGAATTAAGGATGTCGTTATTCCAACAGCATTGGCAGATGCTATGAGTAAGCAGGCTCAGGCTGAGCGGGAGCGACAAGCTCGGGTTATACTGGGAACCGCCAAAACCGAAATCGCAGAAAAATTTGAACAAGCCAGTCAACGATACATAAACAATCCGGTTGCCCTTCAACTTAGAGGTATGAATATGTTGTTTGAAGGTTTGAAGGAAAAAGGATCCATGATTATTGTACCTAGCTCAGCTCTTGAATCGATGAATTTAGGGGCAATAACAGGTTTGGCATCAATGTCTAAAAGTATGGGTAATCAGTGATCGTACGGACATAAATAAATCTTTCCTTAATAAAGAGATTTGTTTGTATCTTGGAAAAAGGAATAAATAAACTGCTCATGCAATCCGAAAATATCGAAAAAGCTTTTTATCACGACGGTTATCAACTGGGAATGAAAGCCTGTGAAAACCAGGTTTTGGATGAAAATTTATATGCGGCGCTACATGAAATGTACCGGAATATTGACGACTTAACGGATAGCCTTTCTGTGTATGCCCGGCAACAGGGAAAGGCAATCGAATGCAAAAAAGGTTGTCACTGGTGTTGCCATCAGCCGGTTTTTGCGATGGATTATGAGTTGAAATACCTGCGAAACTTTATTGCCGGAAAATTTACATTGCCTGAACAAACAGAAATAAAACTTCGGGCGGCGGAGAAAAACTCACGGTTAAAACAGCTAACAGGAGACGATCTTTTAAATGCCAAACATCCCTGTCCGCTTTTAATGAACGGCGCGTGTATGGCGTATGAAGCACGCCCGCTTGCCTGTCGCATCTATCTTTCATCCAGTGTAAATTCGTGCGAGAAGTTCTATCATTCGCCTGATGATAAAACCAGCTATCCGGCCTTGCTCGATTTCCCGATGCGTTTGGGACGCATGATGAACGAAGGTTTTAAAGCCGCACTAAAAGCCAACGGGATTGTGGCCAAAGAATTTCGGATAGAAGAGAAATTACTATAACTTCATCCTCTGCAATTTGTTTTATCACTCAAAATAGCTTGAAAATGGGATTTGGAGGTTCAGTTCTGGCAATGATCCAGTCGCTTCGGGCCAATGCCCGGCCAAAGCACAAGGCTTATCAGGACTGGACAAAAACAGAAAAACGGCGTTATTCAAATAATCCTCAGGTATTCTTTAAAAAAGTTTCTGCCGAACAACTGGCTGAAATAAAAGCTCAAAACCGGCTTGAAACCGAACGCGAGCGCCGGAAGGGTTACCAGGCATTTGCTTTGTCGTTGTTGATTATTGTTCCGCTTGTAAGTTTTGTTTGTTGGAGTTCTTTTTTCGGCCCGATCGGATTGACCGTAGCTCAAAAAGTAAAAATACTGCAGCGGCAACACTTTCTGCCGAACAAATCGATTACCTGCTGAATTCAGGTTACGGCTGGTTAAACCAGAATCATTATAAAAATGCCCGTTTTCAGTTTGAAAGGGTTTTGGAAGTACAGCCTCAAAATAAAATAGCTGTTTACGGAATGGCTGCCACCTTTGTTTACGAGTGTAAAAATGAGGGACAAAATTGTGAGGTAGCACATAAAAAGCTGACTGAATACATCAAAAAATACGGTGAAGATTCTTCAACTGATTACCTGAAGCTGATGTTGTAATGATTGATCGGAATATTTAATCGGGGTCAGACTGTTAAATAGATATTCAGAACCCTTCAAAATCGCATTCAAACAGCAGGTAACTTAGATAATAAATGCTACTTTTAAACGAATTGAAAATCGTTTGCCATATGAATACCGAAAATCAAGAGTCGTTAGAGCCACAAGATAAAATTCAAGAAGAACAGCTTTCGGAAACCGAAAGTGTAAATGAAGCACCGGAAGTAAAAAATCTCGAAATCACAGCTGATATAAATGTGCATTTGAATGAGGCCGGGAAATGGGGGAGTTTTCTTTCCATTCTGGGTTTCGTGTTTGTAGGATTGATTGTGATGGGAGGCTTTGTGATGAGTTTGGTGTTTATGTTTTTACCCTCTGAAATGTTTGGAAACCAGGGGATGTTCCCGTTTCCAATGTTTTTGCTCGGCCTGGTTTATTTGGTAATCGGAGCTTTGTATTTTTTGCCGATTCTTTATCTGTTTCGTTTTTCAACCCGGATAAAGCAGGCATTAAGATATAAGAATCAAGAAAAATTATCGTCCGCTTTTTTAAACCTGAAAGCGCATTATCGTTTTATCGGAATCCTTATGATTGTTTTAATGGCGCTTTATGTTCTGGTATTTGTTTTTATGGTGTTTGCCGGGTTATTTGCCGGTATGACTGCCGGGTTTCTTGGATCTCCGGCATAGTTTATTCACTGACAATCGCTCTTCCTAAAGTATAAATCGGTTTATAATTTTTCTGATTCAGGCAGTCCCCATTTTTCTTTCATTGTTATTCCAAGAGTGTGCAGCTCGTTTAGAACCGGTTCGTAGATGTCTTTTGTTATTGGAATTTGAACTCCCTTAGCCGTTATTTGGCCATCAAGAATCATTTTTACGGCAATAGCTGCCGGCAGTGCAACCGTTCGGGCAATTGAAGTATCTTCTTTTGTAGCAAAATCAAGCATATGAGATTTTACGACTTCTTTTGACCCATCCTTATTTTCAATCAGAAATGAGTGCATCATAATTACCATATCGCGGGCACCTTCAGGCAACATCATCTTTTTTAGCATCAAATCGGTGGTCAGGTCAAACGTTGAACCTTCACTCATTTGCACCAGGTCGTCGCTAAATAAACCCAGCCATTCCATGGCAACAATTGCGGGATTATCGATGGAAAGCGATAAATGTTCCGCTACTTTTTCTTTCATATTGGCTGGATAAACCTCCAGCTGACGTGCCATAACTTTTTTATAGGTTTTACCTTCAAAACTTTTGCGGTCGTAACGAAGCATCCCAATGGTTTTGAGGGCATCCATAGTTTCACACCAGTCCTTGTACCGGAAGGTTCCGCGGTACATTGTTTCAATATTGGGGATTTTGTACAAATCAATATATAACAGAGAGTTGCGGTTCGGATAAACTTCCATTTCTCCAACTTCAGGAAAATTGATTTGCAGAGGATTTTTAAAAAGGTCTTCACTAGCAATTTCAACGATTTCACTATTTTTGAGAAACCGGGCACTGTTGTTTCCGGCCATAATAACTCCCCGTGGCGACCACGAAAACTTATACCGAAACGGATTGTCAGCTTCTTCGGGTGCGGCAAGTGCTCCGCAAAGCGAGTAAAATTCTTTCACTTTCCCACCTTTCCCGTGAACTTTATTGATAATCCGCATCGCGGTCATGTGATCTAATCCTGGATCAACACCAATCTCGTTAAGGATGATAATCTCTGCATTTTGAGCAGCAGAGTCCAACGCTTTCATTTTTTCCGATACATACGAAGTGGTAACCATGTTTTTACCGTATTTCACACAAAGTTTGGCAACGGCTACATGATGCGAATAGGGTAGTAAACTTACAACCAGGTCGTGCTCCTGTATCATCGTTTCAAGCATTTCCATGTTTTCTGCAGTCCATGAAACTGCATTTCCGTTAGGGGTATTCTTTAAAAGTTTTTGGGCCTTTTCTACAGTTCGGGTGGCTATGGTAAGTTGAATCGGGTGGTTTAAAAGATAATCAACCATGGGCCGGGCTACCATTCCGGCTCCCAGTAACAAAACTTTCTTCATTTTAATCTCCTTGTTACATAGTAATATCAAGTGTATTGTCGGTATTAGCCGGCGTACTTGTCAGCTTTTTTGCTGCACTAAAGGTGGTGAATTTTTTTTGATTTATAGTTTCGTAAATGTTATGAAATATGTTTATTATCAGTAGATGTGTTGTCCACATTTACTAACTTTATATGCATGATACAATCGTATTATTGTCCGGTGTTTTTCTATCCCGGGATGCCAGAGTGTCTCGATGATGATTCGGTTTCACATTAGCTGCGGCCGCAGTAAACACATTCATTCTGCTTTAATCAACTTCCGGTTTTTGAATACCGGTGTCATTTCCTGATAGTTTCTGATTGATTCATAAACGGGATCGCCGGAATTCGGTAACCGGGGTTTGCATAACCTGCGGGTGGTAGTCGCCTGCCATTTTTTAGCATAAAATCATAATCGGAACTTAAATCTATATGAACTCAAAAGAAATTAAAACAAAGGTCGATATTTCTGATATTCAGCAAATGGTAAAAAGATATCACCTGGAGTCGGAAGCGGTCCGTACCATCGAAAATGAAAACCTCTTACCTCCCGGACTGATTCAGCGATTACACAATAATTACCCGAAATATTCCGGGTTCTTTTACGAAGACGATGCCATTTTCAAGGATAAAGAACACTATTCCGGGCTGAAGGGATTTCGCGAAATCGTTCAAACATTAAAAGAACACGGCATTGAACTGACGCATATTAAAGACCGGGAGTTTTTTATTGAAGTGTATCGTTTTCTGGCAACGCGGTATGTATTAAATACCATCGACTGGAAAAATTATGAGAGTGATTCCAATTACCAGTTGGTATTTCCGCAGCCGGGCATGATTCATCCCGATGAGGTGAAGAAATATGCCGATGCTCCTGATGAGAAAGACAGAAAACGGGTAGTGGAGGCTTACATGCAAAAGACCAATCCGCACGATGGAAAACAAAAGCTAAATAAACCCTGGTACATCAACGATGAGGGGCATTTGGAAATTCTGGAAGGCAGTCAGCACAAATACCCGCCGGTAAAACTGATTTTGGACAAGACCACGCAAACCTGTTTTTCATTTTGTACCTACTGTTTTCGCCATGCGCAGGTACGTGGCGACGAAGATATGTTTGTGCAGCGCGAGGTGTCGCAGGTGCACGAATACCTGAAACGCCACAAGGAAGTGAGCGACATTCTGATTACCGGTGGCGACGGCGGTTATATCCCTTACAAAAGATTGCTGGAGTATGTACAACCTTTGATCGACGATCAGGAACTAAGGCATATTCGCACAGTGCGGATCGGTTCGCGGGCCATCAACTTTCATCCTGAATGGCTGTTGACCGATGCCTTTAAGCGGATTTTGGAATTACTGCAAAAACTGACCGAAAACGGAATCCAGGCGGTTTGGGTGGCACACATTTCCACTCCTCACGATATTCTGAACCCGGCTTCGATAGCGGCTATCCGCCGGTTAAAAAAATACGGTGTCACGGTTAAAAGCCAAAGCCCGATTATGAACCACATCAGCTTGTTTTACGATCAAAACGGGAAAGTTGACATCGATCGTTCGGCTCAAAACTGGATCGATCTGGGTAACGTGCTGGCTATGCTGGGCATTGGTTTTCATTCGATGTACTGTGCGCGGCCAACCGGAGAACACCATTATTTTACCGCGCCACTGGCCGATATATCGAAGATATTCAACAAAGTATATCGCAGTCTGGCTTCGATCAACCGGCCTTCGCGCTATATAACCATGACTTCTTCGGCAGGGAAAACCTCGTTGATGGGAACCGCCGAAATCAATGGTGAAAAGGTTTTTGCGCTTAAATTCAATGAAGCACGAAACATGGAGTGGATGGATACAACTTTCTTCGCTAAATACGACGAACAGGAAAATACGATCGAAAAGCTGGTTCCGTATGGAAGCGACAGGTATTTCTACGAAGATGAACTGATGAAAATTGAAGAGCAGCTTTCGAAAGCTTTGGAGAAGGAAATGAAATTGGCAGCAGATCATGATCAATAAAATCGTTGATTCGGCGGCAGAAGCCGTGGCCGGTATTTTTGACGGGGCCTCGGTAATGATCAGCGGATTTGGTGAAGCCGGTAGTCCGGTAGAACTGATCCACGCGCTGGTGGATCGGGGGGCTAAAAACCTTACCATTGTCAGCAACAATGCGGGGAGTGGACATGTGGGGCTTGCCGCTTTGATTGAAAACCGCCAGGTAAGCAAAATCATCTGTTCTTTTCCGCGAACAACCATTTCTGTGGTTTTCCCGGAAATGTACCGCCGAGGTGAAATCGAGCTCGAACTGGTGCCGCAGGGTACACTGGCCGAACGTATTCGTGCCGGTGGCGCCGGAATTCCTGCTTTTTATACGCCTGCTTCCGTGAATACACCGCTGGCAGAAGGCAAGGAAGTTCGGAGGTTTAATGGCCGGGATTATGTGCTGGAACATGCCATCAAAGCTGATTTTTCGCTGGTGAAATGCCACAAGGCGGATAAATACGGAAACCTGGTTTATAACAAAACCGCCCGCAATTTTGGTCCGGTGATGTGTATGGCGGCCAAAACCACGATTGTCCAGGCACGTGAAATAGTGGAGTTGGGAGAGATTGATCCCGAGTGCGTGGTCACTCCCGGCATTTTTGTACACCGGATTGTGGAAGTTGCGAATCCTGCCGACGAATCAAAACTGGTAGCCGAAGAAAGGAGGTATCCATGGGCATAACAACGCAAAAAACAGGGTGGAGCTCGTCTGAAATGGCTCAGAATGTAGCCCGCGATATTCACGACGGAGCCTATGTGAATCTTGGTATTGGAATGCCCGAAATGGTCGCCGGATTTATTCCTGAAGGCCGGGAAGTAATTTATCACACCGAAAACGGATTATTGGGAATGGGAGCGGTAGCCGCTTCGGGAGCGGAAGACACCGAGTTGGTAAATGCCGGCAAAAGATACGTCACTGCCATTCCGGGAGCTGCTTATTTTCACCATGCCGACAGTTTTGCGATGATCCGCGGCGGGCATATCGATATTTGTGTGTTGGGCGCTTACCAGATTTCGGCCGAAGGTGATCTTGCCAATTGGTCAACCGGTAACGCGGAGGATATTCCGGCAGTGGGTGGCGCAATGGATTTAGTGGCCGGTGTGCCCTCTGTTTATGTGATCACAAAACACTGCACCAAATCGGGCGACGCAAAAATTGTAAAAGAATGCAGTTACCCTTTAACGGGGAAAAAGGTGGTGAGCTGCATTTATACCGACCTGGCGATAATCGATGTTCTGAATGAAAAACTATTTGTCAGGAAGCTGGCGCCGGGAGTAACATTTGAGGCCTTGCAACAGCAAACCGGTGCTGAAATCCATCTAACTCAACAAACCAAAACTCATGACGAAAAAGAGTAGTAGTGAAAAGTTGTATAAGCAGGCACAAAAGGTTTTGGCTGGTGGTGTAAGCCGGAATACGGTTTACCACGAGCCTTTTCCTGATTATGCCAATGTAGCTTCAGGGTGTTACATTACCGACATTGAAGGAACTGCCCGAATTGACTTTGCCAACAACATGGCAGCGTTGATTCACGGGCATTCTTTCCCCCCGGTTATCGATGCCGTGATTGAACAGTTGAAAAAAGGAACAGCTTATACGCTGGCCTCCGAAATTGAAGTGGTTTATGCAAAACACCTGATCAAACGGGTGGAAAGCTTCGAGCGCATTCGTTTTGTAAATTCCGGAACGGAGGCGGTAATGGCCATGATAAAAGCCTCGCGGGCATTTACCGGGCGTTCAAAAATTGCGAAAGCTGAAGGAACTTATCACGGCACTTATGATTTTGCGGAAGTCAGTCAGACGGCCAACCCCGCCAATTGGGGCGACATTAATCACCCTGCCAGTGTCTTGTTAGCCCACGGAACACCGAAAAGTGTATCGCGCGATGTGATCATTTTTCCTTATAACGATGTGGAGCGGACGCTTTCAATACTCGACCGTCATGCCGGTCAGATTGCCTGTGTGATCATCGATCCTGTTCCGCACCGCGTTGGATTGATGCGGGGGACCGACGAATTTATTGAAGCCGTTTACGCCTGGACGCGAAAAAACGATGCTTTGTTGGTGTTTGACGAGGTGATCACTTTCCGGGCAAATTATGGTGGAACTCAGGAAGATTATAAGGTAAAACCGGACCTTACTTCGCTCGGGAAAATTATCGGAGGTGGCTTCCCGGTGGGGGCAGTGGCCGGAAGGGCTGATGTGATGAAGGTGTTTGACCCGCACGAAAAAAATCTGCTGTTACCGCATTCCGGAACTTTTTCGGCCAATCCGATTACCATGACTGCCGGCTACAAAGCCATGCAGTATTTCGACAAAAAAGCGGTAGCAAAGCTAAATGCCCTTACTCAAAAGGCAGTCAGCCAGATACGCGAAGCCATTCAGTTGGCCGGTGTCCCCATATCGGTAACAGGCGCCGGATCGATGTTCCGGATGCATCTAAAGGCTACTCCGCCCACCACTTACCGCGAAGCTTATCTTTCAAAAGAAACAGGTGCTTTGGTAAAGGAACTGCTGGATTATATGTATTACGAGGAAAAAGTACTGATGATCAATACCTTTTCGTGCATGCTTTCAACGGTGATGGCGCAAAAGGAAATTGACCGCTTAACAGAAGGTTTGTTCCGGGCTTTCAAAGCCTTTAAACCCAAAATTGAAAAAGTGAATAACAAATAGTAAAATACAAATTGTACCCATTGAAACCGTGCTCGAAGCTCTTAGCTCGCAGCTCAAAGCTAAAAAATATGAAAGAAGTTTTTATATGTGATGCCATCCGAACTCCGGTGGGAAAATACGGAGGAGCCTTATCGTCGGTACGTGCTGACGATCTGGCGGCGATTCCTTTAAAAGCCATTTTAGAGCGAAATCCGAATCTGGATAAATCGGCTATTGACGATGTGATTTTTGGATGTGCCAACCAGGCCGGAGAAGATAACCGCAACGTAGCGCGAATGGGACTTCTGCTTGCCGGGTTTCCTGAAACGGTTTCCGGTGTTACCGTAAACCGCTTGTGTGGCTCCGGAATGGAGGCAATCGCTTTGGCAGCGCGTGCCATCCGGGCTGGCGAGGCAGAACTGGTGATAGCCGGCGGTGTGGAAAGCATGTCGCGCTCGCCTTTTGTGATGCCCAAACATACCAGTGCTTTTTCGCGGGAGGCCGAAATTTTTGATTCCACCATCGGCTGGCGTTTTGTCAACCCGGAATTTCAGAAACAATTTGGAACCGATCCGTTGATTTGTACGGCAGAGAATTTGGCGGACGAATACAAAATAAGCCGCGAAGACCAGGACCGCTTTGCGCATCACAGTCAGCAAAAAGCCGACGATGCTCAAAAGAACGGTGCGCTGGCACACGAAATTGTGCCGGTTGTTATTCCGCAGCGAAAAGGCGATCCCATAGTTGTGGATAAAGACGAACATCCAAGATTAACTTCGCCCGAAAAACTGGCCTCGTTAAAGCCGGTGATGCGGTCTGAAGGTACCGTAACTGCCGGAAATGCCTCGGGAATAAACGACGGGGCAGCGGCTTTGATCATTGCTTCAGCAAAAGCGGTTAAGCGTTTTAACCTGGTTCCGAAAGTGCGGATTTTGGGAGTACAGTCGGCCGGAGTGCCTCCACGGATTATGGGAATAGGGCCGGTTCCCGCAAGCGAAAAACTGTTTAAACTTCTGGGAATGTCAATGGGGCAAATGGATATTATTGAACTAAACGAGGCATTTGCTGCGCAATCACTGGCCTGTATCCGTCGGTGGGGATTGGATGATCTTGATCCGCGAATCAATCCGCTGGGTGGAGCGATCGCATTGGGGCATCCACTCGGAATGTCGGGCGCACGCCTGGTAACTACCGCATTTCATCAACTGGAGCACAGCCGTTCAAAATACGCACTTTGTACCATGTGTATTGGTGTCGGGCAGGGGATTTCAATGGTGATCGAAAAAATATAAGCCCCTCCCGACCTCCCCAAAGGGAGGAGAAGAATTAGAAAAAAATCAATCAAAAAAATAGA
This sequence comes from Draconibacterium sp., assembly GCA_047975435.1. Taxonomy (GTDB): domain Bacteria; phylum Bacteroidota; class Bacteroidia; order Bacteroidales; family Prolixibacteraceae; genus Draconibacterium. Next base: position 10,955 of record JBKEDN010000196.1, read on the forward strand.
AAAAATGACACAGGAAACAGATTTTAAAGCAGTATTAAAAGAACTTGGAATTGAGTCGGTGAACCCGGGAGTTTGCATAGGAACAAAGTGGAAATCAACCACGGGTAAATTTATGGAGTCGTATTCGCCTTCTGACGGAAAACTGATTGCGGGAGTGCAGCAGTGCGGTGTTGACGATTACCGGGAAGTGATTGAAACCGCCCAAAAAGCTTTTAAAACGTGGCGAATGGTCCCGGCGCCCAAACGGGGAGAGATTGTCAGGCAAATCGGGCTGGAACTCCGGAAATACAAAGAACCGCTTGGCAAACTGGTTTCGTACGAAATGGGGAAAATTTACCAGGAAGGTTTGGGCGAAGTGCAGGAAATGATCGACATCTGTGATTTTGCGGTAGGGCAATCGCGGCAGTTGTACGGCTTTACGATGCACTCCGAAAGAGCCCGGCACCGTATGTACGACCAGTATCATCCGTTGGGAGTGGTTGGAGTGGTTTCAGCCTTTAATTTCCCGGTAGCGGTGTGGGCGTGGAATGCCATGATTGCACTGATAGCCGGTGATGTGGTGGTTTGGAAACCTTCCTCAAAAGTGTATCTGTGTGCAGTAGCCGTTCATAAAATAGTAGCCAATGTGCTGAAAGAAAACAATGTTCCCGAAGGTGTGCTGAGCCTGGTGGCTGCCGAATCAAAGGTGCTTGGCGATACCATGTTTTCTGACCGGAATATTCCGCTGGTTTCGTTTACCGGTTCTACGCGGATCGGGCGGAAAGTCGGGTGTTTGGTGGGTGAGCGCCTGGGACGTTCTATCCTGGAACTGGGTGGAAACAATGCCATCATAATCACTCCCGATGCCGATATGGAAATGGCGCTTCGGGCGGTGGTTTTTGGCGCCGTTGGAACCTGCGGGCAACGTTGCACCTCAACGAGGCGGATTATTTTGCACGAGTCGGTTTATGAAGAGTTCAAACAAAGGCTGGTGGCTATTTATCAGCAACTCCCGATTGGTCATGCCCTTGATTCAAAAACGCTGGTTGGCCCACTGGTGGATAAATATGCAGTGGCAGATTTCTGTAATTCGCTGAAACGGGTAACGGAAGAAGGCGGTAAAATTTTAACCGGTGGAGATGTGCTGAGTGGAGAAGGATACGAATCCGGGTGTTTTGTAAAACCTGCCATTGCAGAGGTTGAGAATCATTTTGCCATTGTGCAGGAAGAAACGTTTGCTCCGCTTCTGTACCTGATAAAATATAAGGATTTAGAGGAAGCCATTCAGTTGCACAACGATGTGCCGCAGGGCTTGTCTTCGGCCATTTTCTCGCGGAACATGCTGGAAACCGAGAAATTTCTGTCGCATGAAGGCTCCGATTGTGGAATTGCCAACGTGAACATTGGTACTTCGGGCGCCGAAATTGGCGGTGCCTTTGGTGGCGAAAAAGATACGGGTGGTGGTCGTGAATCGGGTTCCGATGCCTGGAAAGCGTATATGCGCCGTCAGACAAACACTATAAATTACAGTACGGAGTTGCCTCTGGCACAAGGGATTGAGTTTAAAGTTTAAAGTTCAGAGTTCAGGGTTTAAAGTTCAAAGAAAGTTAAAAAAGGCGGTAATTAGAATGAAGGGAAGAAACCCTGAAAGGGTTTAACAATAATAGCCCCGGGTTTTAACCCGGGGTAGATGGAGCAAATGTAAATCGGCGCACTAGAAACTGCCGATCGAGAATCAGGCAATCTTGCGCCGAAACGTGCAGAAGTCGTTCAATGAAAAAATAAATAAGTACAAGTAAATCACCAGAATACAATGTTTATGAAAAATATATTGATTTTCGGAGCCGGCAGATCCAGTATCTTTCTGCTCACTTATTTGGCTGAAAATGCATTAAAATACAGTTGGAAAGTAAAAGTTGCCGATACGCAGGAAAGTGATCTGGTGCAGTCGCTGGGACTGGCTTTTACTTTTCTGGATGTACACGATGAATTTGCACGCGATACAGAAGTGAAACGTGCCGACCTGGTGATTTCGATGCTACCGGCACGTTTTCATCCACTTGTCGCGCAGTCGTGTGTGAAATTTTCAAAGAATATGCTAACGGCATCGTACGAAACAGCAGAACTGAAAGCATTTGAAGCAGAAGTAAACGAAAAAGGCCTGTTCTTTTTAAACGAGTGCGGACTTGATCCCGGGCTCGATCACATGTCGGCCATGAAAATTATCAACCAGTTGAAAAACGACGGCTGTGTGCTGGAGAGCTTCGAGTCGTTCACCGGAGGTTTGGTGGCGCCCGAATCGGATGATAACCCGTGGAATTACAAATTCAGTTGGAACCCGCGAAATGTGGTTTTGGCCGGACAGGGAGGCCCGGCCCGTTTTATTCAGAACGGTAAAATCAAATACATTCCATACAGCCGCTTATTCCGGAGAACAGAGTTGATCAACCTTGAAAAATTCGGGATGTTTGAAGGCTATGCCAACCGCGATTCGTTGCACTACATTCATAAATACAACCTTCAGGAAATACCAACAATTTTCAGGGGAACCCTCCGAAGGCCCGGATTCAGCAAAGCCTGGAATGTTTTTGTTCAGCTGGGTGCCACCGATGATTCCTATTATCTCGAAAACGTCGAGAACATGACTTACCGGGAGTTCATTAACTCCTTTTTGCCTTATCATCCAACCGATTCGGTAGAACTGAAGCTTTTTCATTACCTGAATATTCCGCAGGATTCAGAAATCGTTTACAAACTAAAATGGATGGGCATTTTTGATAAAACACCGATTGGGTTAAAACAGGCGACACCCGCGCAGGTGCTCGAACATATTCTGAAACAGAAATGGCAGTTACAAGCCGACGACAAAGACATGATTGTAATGTGGCACAAGTTTGTTTTCAGGAAAGAACCTGACGGAGAGCTGTTCCGCAAAACAAGTTCGCTGGTGGTTACAGGCGAAAATGCCTATAAAACAGCTATGGCAAAAACGGTTGGTTTGCCACTGGCTGTGGCGGCAAAACTGGTACTTACCAGGCAACTGAACCTGAAAGGTATGTACATTCCAACCATTCCGGAAATTTATGAGCGGATTCTGGCTGAACTGGAGGATTTTGAAATCACTTTCCAGGAGGCTGAATCGCCGGAAACAGAGCTTGTTTACTATTAGTTTTCTTTTAAATTGAGAATGGAAAGAACAGCACAATGATCGGATGCAATGCTGTCGCAAACCGGATAACTGTCTATTACTTCCCATTTATCTGCCGGTCGAAACAAAATATAATCGATTTTACGATCGGGCATATCCGAAGGAAAAGTAAAAAAGGAAGTTTTTTGCGAACTGTCTGTCCAGTGCTTTTTCAAAATCGCAATGGCATCACTTTCCGGGGTGTCGTTTAAATCGCCTGCCAGTATTGACGGAAAACGGTTGTTGGCAAATTCAGCGTTGATCTTTTTTACTTGGTCGATCCGGTCGGTGCTGTTTTTCTGATGTTCGAGGTGTGTAGCCACAAAACAAATGGTATCGCCCGATCCGAGCTGAACCAAAACGGAAAGCGCTGCCCGGGGTTCGTTGCCCGGAGAATGCGGAAGCGCCACATTTTTACTTTCCAGTATCGGCATCTTAGTCAAAATACCTTCGCCGTAAGCTCCACCGTTGTACGGCATGGCAATTCCGAAAAGAGGGGCCATTTTGGTGCGCCATCCCAACTCGGTAACCAAATCATATCCTTTTGCCCGTTGTGTTTTGAAATCCACTTCCTGCATGGCAACAATATCGGCATCCGCTTCTTTTATCACCGCAGCCAGTTTATCCAGGTCAAAATCTCCTTGGGTTGTGGCGCCGTGCAAAATATTAAAGGTCAGTACGCGAATGGTGGCTCCTTTTTGCCCGAATTCCTGAGAATAACCCGGAAAACAAAACAAAATGAAAACAGAAAAAACGGTTGCAACTGTAATTGTCCTCAAAACTTTAATTTTTTATGCGTTCCAAATGTAGCGAATTCATTTTCAAATTCCTTTTTTCAATTAACTTTGAAACAGATCAACTTAAACCTTATCCAAATGAAGCGTTTCTATTTCACCATTCTTTTTGCGATAATTTTTCTGGTGCTTTCTTCGTGTAGTTCGAATCCACAGAACTGGACCTATTTTCGCGGCTCAAATATGGACGGGCATGCCAACGTAGAAAAAGCGCCGCTGCACTGGAGTGACACAGAAAATGTAGTTTGGAAGGTTCCGGTTAAAGGCGTAGGCTGGTCGTTGCCGGTAGTTTTCGGCAATCAGGTTTGGCTGACTTCAGCAGAAGAGGACGGCACAAAGTTTTACACCTTTTGTTTTAATTTAAAAACGGGTAAACTTCTGGATGAGAAAACCATTTTTACGTCCGGTGAACCTCAGCGGATACACAATACCAATTCGTATGCAACGCCAACTCCCTGTATCGAAAAGGGGCGTGTTTATGTGCATTACGGAACTTTTGGAACGGCCTGTATCAACACCAAAACGTTTGATGTAGTATGGAAACGCGAAGACATGCCGTGCGACCATATGCAGGGACCGGCATCATCGCCGGTTATTTACAAGAATAGGCTGATCATCCATCTCGAAGGAACTAAAGATCCGTATGTGGCGGCTTTGGATAAAACCACCGGCAAAACCATTTGGAAAAGTGTGCGGCCCAAAGAAATTTACGATCCGCTGGAACCTGTTTACCGGAAATCGTACCAGACTCCCATTGTTGTGAATGTGGATGGCAGAGAGTTACTAATCAGCAATTCGGCATACATGTGTTTTGCCCACGATGTAAATACCGGCGAAGTGGTTTGGACCTTCACCTACGGATACGATTCTACCGTTAGTCAGCCTTTGTGCTGGAACGGACTGGTGTTTGTAAATTCGGGTTGGATTTTTGAAGACAATAGACCCAATTTTACCCGCCAGTACGCCATTGATCCGACCGGAAAAGGAGATGTTACCAAAACACATATGAAGTGGGTGTACGAAGATGAGGTTCCGCAAATCCCTACTCCTGTTATTGTTGACGGCAAAATGTACATGGTGCACGACCGCGGAATGGTAACCTGTTTGGATGCCATGACCGGAAAACCGGTGTGGAAAGAAAAGCTAAAAGGAAACTTCAACGCTTCGCCCATTTATGCAGCCGGAAATATCTATTTTATTAATGTGAAAGGCGACTGTACCATTATTAAACCCGGCGAAACGTTTCAGAAAGTGGTCGAAAACAGCATTGACGAAACCGTTAAAGCCATTCCTGCTTTTGTGGACGACCAGCTGATTCTGCGCACAAAAGACCATCTTTACCTGATTAAAAAGTAGAAAAAAGATATTATCAGTCTTTAAAATCGGGCTTCCGCAAAGAAAAGAAGAAGTATAAAAGACACAGAGTTTTTAATAAGTGTTTAAAATCACAACACCTGTTTAAAAATTCAACATTCACAGAAGAAGCAGGTAATCAGCAAGATAGCCTGATATGTGAAATTACTGTTTAAATATTCAACACTTTAATTGTTGGAAAATTAATCAAAATATACAATAAATAACACATAATCAATAAGTTGCATTTCTGGCATTAAGGTTGAATTAAGCGTTTTCGGGTTGAAACTGAATTATAAATTTCGAATCAATATTTACAAAAAACGTTTAAATCAGTCAAACTATGAAAACCAGGATTTTAATAACAGTAATGCTGCTCCTGCTGATAATCGGTGCGCGCAGCCAGAATGCCGGGGTTCCGGCAATAGGCAACGAACCTGTAAAAATTTTTACCACACCGGAAACACATGATTTGGTTGATTTGTGGCTTTCGGAATACCGGAATAACCATACCGGCATGGACTACGAAGTTTCTTCCATCGGCCTGGCTGATATAAACAGCTGTATTACCGATAATCGCTCGCTGGGTTTTGTGATGCAACAACCAGGCTCGTCATTGGCTGTCGGCTCAATGTGGCTAATGGCACTTGGCCGCGAAGTGGTTGTTGCGGTTTACAATGAAGAGAATCCGTTTGCACAAGCGTTATCAGAAAATGGCGTTTCTGCCAAAGAACTGGCAACAGTTTTGAATCCAAAAGCAAATAAAAACCGGGATAAGTTTGCCGGAAATACAAACCTTTATTTGTTGGATAAACCCGAAGTGAAATTTTCGGCAGCTAAGTTTCTTGAAACCGATCCTTCAGAAATAGCCGGTAAGAAAGCGCTTGACAAGGATGCGTTTCTGGCTTCAATTCAAAATGATAAATACGGAATTGGGTTTTGCAGCCTGTCCCTGATCTTTAACTCCGGTTCAAACACTTTGGCCGAAAAAATTAAATTACTCCCGATTGACCGGAACAACAATGGGCGTTTAGATTACAGCGAAAACTTTTATGCCACTCCCGGACAATTTGAACGCGCCGTGTGGATCGGGAAATACCCGCGAACCCTGGTACACAATATTTATGCAGTAGCGCCGGCTTCACCCGGAAACACAGAAATAAGCAGCTTTTTAAACTGGGTGACCACATCCGGGCAACCCCTGGTTGGGCAATCGGGATATTCCGAGCTGGTATATAACGAAAAACAATCGAACCTGGAGAAACTGGTGCCCACGGTGTTGCTGGCAGAGAACCTGGTCGTAAACAATACGCATTCATCCGTACTGCTTTGGACTATAATAGTGTTGCTGGCACTTGCGGCCCTGGCAACAGTAGTGGTTTTCATCAGCCGGAAAAGAATGGCAAAAGCACCTTTGTTACATAAAACGGGGCTTGTTAAGCTTTTCAGCGAACAGTCGCTGGCTTTTCCGAACGGTTTGTATTTTGACAAATCGCACACCTGGGTTTTTATGGAAAAAGGCGGGCGGGTCCGCCTGGGGGTCGATGATTTTATCTCCAACGTTACAGGCGATTACACCCGTGTTATCATGAAAAATCCGGGGGAAAAGGTAAAACGTATGGAACCGGTGGTAACACTGATCCGCAAAGGAAAGCAAATCACGCTGAATTCTCCGGTTTCAGGCACCATCAAAGAAATTAACGAAAGCCTGGTATCTGATCCTTTTAACGTGAACCACGCATCTTACGGTGAAGGGTGGGTGTATAAAATAGAACCGACCAACTGGCTCCGCGAAATTCAATTCTTTAAAATGGGCGACAGCTACCGGAAGTGGATCAACAGTGAATTCAACCGTTTGAAAGATTTTCTGGCCTGCACGCTCAATATTAAGAATATGGAAGACGGCAAACTGGCTTTTCAGGAAGGGGGAGAACTGATGCTCTATCCGCTAAAAGACCTGGAGCCAAAAGTTTGGGAAGATTTTCAGAATTATTTTATCAATACTGCTGATATGTATTGATTTCATACGAATAAAACCAGTAAAACCATGAGTATAGACAGGAGAAATTTCTTCAAAGTGTTAGGGGCTACCGGGGCGACACTTGCTTTTGGCAAAGAAGCTCAGGCTAAACCTGCCAACGAAGGAGTAACGGAATTTAAAGCCATTTTGTACGATTCAACGCGGTGTGTAGGTTGCCAAACCTGCGAATTTTCGTGTGCCGAAGCGCATAATTTACCTGAACCGAAAGATTTCCCGGAAGTGGGCGTAGTTCGAAAAACAGATGAAAACCGCCGCACGGTGGTAAATGTTTACGATACTTCGAAAGGCGAAGTGTATGTAAAGCGCCAGTGTATGCACTGCAACCAGCCGGCGTGCGGGGCGGCCTGTTTAACGCAGGCCATGCACAAAACCAAGGAAGGGCCGGTGATCTGGCGCGAAAATAAATGTATGGGTTGCCGGTATTGCATGGTTTCCTGTCCGTTTGATGTTCCTAAGTTTGAATACAACAGCCCCAACCCTAAGATCACAAAATGCGATATGTGTTTCGAACGGCTGGAAGAAGGGAAACTGCCGGCCTGCGTGGAAAACTGCCCCGGAGAAGCCCTGGTATTTGGCACCCGGCGCGAACTGATTGCCGAAGCCCACCGCCGGATTGCCGAAAATCCGGATCAATATTACAACCATATTTACGGGGAAACCGAAGCCGGAGGAACTTCTTATCTGTATTTGTCGCCTGTGCCTTTCGAAGAAATCGGGTTCAGCACAGAAATTCAGAAAGCCTCGTACCCGGCGCTCACCAAAGGTTTTTTATACAGCGTACCTGCTGTCTTTGTTTTGGTGCCTTCGGTTCTCCTGGGCATACACAAAGCTACCAAGTCTAACCTGGATAAAAATAACAATCATGACTAGCTCTGCATTTCCTTTAAAAAAAGAAAAGAAGTCCGTCGGGCAATTTTTACTGAACGAGTTGAAACCCCGGGGAAAATGGCTGACACCGTTCAATATTATTTCAATTCCGGTAATGCTGGTGGGGGCTGCCATTATTGTTACCCGTTTCATCAACGGAATTGGTGCTGTTTCTAACGTAAGCCAGGATATTCCGTGGGGAATATGGAAAGGCTTTAACGTTATTACCGGGGTTGCGTTTGCCGGCGGCGCTTACATTCTCACCCTTGTGGTATATGTGCTGAAAGTTGACAGGTTTCAATCTATTGTCAGGGTAACAGTTTTGAATGGTTTTCTGGCTTATGTGTTTTATGCCGGCGCGTTGGTGCTCGACCTGGGTAAGCCATGGAACATTTTCAACCCGATAATTGGAAATAATTTTGGGGCAAATTCAATATTGTTCCTGGTTGCCTGGCATTTTTTGCTATATATAATTGCGCAGGCTATAGAATTTTCGCCAGCCATTGCAGAGTGGCTGAATGCCCGCAAGGCACATAAAATTTTATCTGCGTTGACACTCGGTGCGGTTATTTTCGGCATTACCCTGTCAATTTTGCACCAATCGGGGTTGGGGGCGCTTTTCTTGATGGCCAAAGAAAAAATACACCCGCTTTGGTATTCCGAGTTTATTCCTTTGTTGTTTCTGGTATCCAGTGTCTTTGCCGGACTGTCGATGGTGATTTTCGAAGGATCGGTCAGCGAACGCGTTTTTGCCGACCAAATCTCCAATGAAAATAAAAAGCAGCGAAAGAGTATCATTCAAAGCCTTTCCCGCATATGTGCGTTCAGTATGTTTGCGTACCTGTTTATGCAGGTCCTCGTTTTTGCCCACGGTCATCGCTGGGCGTACATAAACACCCCGATGGGGTATTGGTTCTTATTCGAAATACTTGGTTTTGTACTGGCTCCCATGCTTTTGTTCCTTTTCAGTGTCAGAAAGGCGAAAATTGTGTGGGCAAAGGTGGCCGCCGTTTTAACCATGGTCGGAATAATTCTTAACCGGCTTAATGTGTCCATTGTTGCTTTTCGGTGGAATGAAGCTGCACACTACGTACCGTCGTGGATGGAAATAGTGGTGGCTGTATCCATTGTATTTGTGGAAATATGGATTTTTCGCTGGGTGATAAACCGTTTACCGGTACTGCGCGAGTCGCCGTCGTGGGCAAGAAATACACATTCATAATTTTAAAACCAAAATAAAATGGAAGGATTTACTTACACCAATTTGTTTGATACAAAAGGAATTGAATACATTATAGTGATCATTTTTCTTTTGTTGCTGATCCCATTCTGGTTGATCATAAATCGAAAAAGCGAAACTGTTCAGCAGTTTCAGCAAAGCATCCGCGTTCTAACGGCGAATTTATTACGTATCCCTAAGGGCTTGTTTTACAGCCGCAGCCACACCTGGCTCTTCCTCGAAAAATCAGGGCAGGCAAAAATCGGACTCGATGATTTTCTTCAAAACGTGTTGGGTGAAATAACTGTTCAGCCACTAAAATCAACCGGAGACACCGTGCAAAAAGGCGATGTTATTGCACTGGTTGAACAGGGTGAAAAGCAATTGCACATCCATTCGCCCCTTTCGGGCGAGATTGCAGGTTTTAACGAACTTGCTTTGGCGAATAGCGGTGCGCCGCGTACAGATAAGCTTGAAGAGGCCTGGTTGTACACCATTGTTCCCGCTAATTGGAAAAAAGAAACTTCAAATTTTTTATTGGGTACCGAAGCTATCCAATGGTTTTCGGATGAAATAACCCGGCTCCTGGATTTTCTGACAGTCAACCTGGCCCGGCAGGCCGGGGTTTCAGCCGTTGTTGCTTTCCAGGAAGGCGGTGAACTGGAAGCCAACCCGCTGTCCAAACTGGATGCCGATATTTGGGACGGGTTTCAAAATGAATTTTTAGAGCAATCCAACTAATTAGAAAGAGTCTTTGTTAACCCCTTGGTACTTTTTCGTAACTTGGCGGTACTTTTTAAAAACCAACGATTGACTGACCCGTGATGAAAAAGAGCGATGCCAACAGCCAACCTGCGCCCCAACGGCAACAACATAATTCCATCCCCCGTTTTATCAAACGTTACCTGAGTTTCCACTCCTCTATTTATGCCCGGGTAGTTTATATTATCGGCTTACTTTCGCTGTTCCTGTTTATCTCCTACAGCCTGATCTTTAAATCGGTTTACGAAGGTTATCTCCGGACCGTTATTCGCCAGCAGGGAGACAACATCGGGTCGATTGTGGAAGGGTCGCTTTACCATTCGATGCTGGAAAACGACAAAAGCGCCTTGCAAAGCACACTCGATGTTATTAATGCCATGGCCGGGATTGATGAGGTGAATATGTACAACAACCGTGACAGTTTGGTGTATTCCACCACCGACATTTCCGGCCCACAGGCAAATAACGGGCCCAATTGTGCCGGGTGCCACAGTAATCTTTCCGAATTATTTCCGGCAAAACAGAAAGCTTACCGGATCATCGACTTTAAAAGCGCCTGTAAAATGGACCAGAAAGAGAAAGGGCACCGGCAGTTGTTGGTACGGACCCCTATTTTGAACGAGCGTTCGTGCTACGTAAGCGAGTGCCACGCACACAGCCGCGACGAAGAAATTTTAGGGTCGCTCATCATCAAAGTCCCTTTGTCGGAACTCGACTCGGCAGTTACAAAATCTTCCACCGAATTTTTTTTACTGGCCATTGTGGTTACGGTTATTTTAGTTTCACTGCTGATCTTTTTCACGAAAAATAAGATACAGAAACCGCTGAACGAGATTATTGTTGCCAGCGAGGCGGTGTCGAAAGGCGACCGCAGCCGCCGGCTGGAAATTAAACCCTATTTGCTGGACGATATGCGTTCGGTATCGCTGGCTTTCAATAACATGTTAGATAACCTGGACGCTGCCAACTGCGAGCTCGAAAACTGGTCGCACCAATTGGAGTACAAAGTTCAAAAAAAATCAGAAGAACTGGCCGAGATTCAAAATGAACTAATTCATATTGAGCGGATTACATCGCTTGGCAAATTATCATCGTCAGTAGCGCACGAGATAAACAACCCGCTTTCAGGAATACTGACATACAGCAAACTGGTGTCGAAAAAGCTGACAAAAATCGACATGCCCGAAACATCCAAAGAATCGATGTTAAAATACCTGAAAGTGATTGAAACCGAATCGAAACGCTGCGGAAATATTGTAAGAGGGCTGCTGGATTTCTCCAGAAAAGACCAGGAAGATTTTGACCGGTACCACCTGAACCAGGTGCTCAAAGAATCGTATAGTTTAATGGCCCACCAAATGCACATTGCCGGTATTCATTTCTATACCGATTTTACGGCTTCCTCCGACCTGGTTTACTGCAACGACAACCAAATTAAACAGATTTGTGTTGCGCTGTTTGTAAATGCCATGGAAGCGGTTACCACAAACGGTGAAATACTGGTCAGGACCTCGAACCCGGATGACGAACATATAAAAATGGACATTAGTGATAATGGCCTTGGCATTGCTGCCGAGGATATTTCCCGCATCTTTCAGCCTTTTTATTCGGCCAAGCAGCGGGCCAGCGGTATCGGGCTGGGGCTGGCCATTGTTCACGGGATTGTTCAAAGCCATAAAGCAAAAATTGAAGTGGTTTCGGAGCCGGGAAAGGGGACAACCATGTCGGTATTGTTTAGTTTGGTAACAAAAGAAGATCAAATATATGAAGACAAGCATTTCCATATTAATAGTTGACGACGAAGAATCGGTCAGGGATTCGTTGTACAACTGGTTTATTGAGGATGGTTACGAGGTGGATTGCGCCGCTAATGCCAAAGAAGCGCTGGCCAAAATCGAATCAGGAAATTACGACATTATTTTAGCCGATATAAAAATGCCCGGAATGGACGGGCTGGAAATGCACCGCCGCATAAAAGCATTCGACAGCTCGGCGATTGTAATTGTGATGACCGCTTTTGCATCGGTGGAAACCGCAGTTCAGGCGCTAAAAGACGGGGCTTTCGATTACATCACCAAGCCGTTTGACCCGGACGATTTGTCGCACCTGATCCGGAATGCCGCCCGGGAGATCTCACTCAGGGACGAAAATGAAACACTGAAAAACAAAATTGTTTCGCTGGAGAATATCGAAGATATTGTCGGTAACAGCGATGGGATGATACGGGTGTTGAAAGAAGTGGAAAATGTAGCGCCCACGCAGTCGTCGGTTATTATTACGGGCGAAAGCGGCACAGGTAAAGAACTGATTGCCAGGGCGATTCATTCCAATTCGCCGCGAAAGTTTTTCCCGCTGGTAACGGTGCATTGCGGCGCTTTGTCGGAAGATTTACTGGAAAGCGAGTTATTTGGGCACGAAAAAGGCGCGTTTACCGGGGCCATGTTTAACCGCAAAGGACGTTTTGAAATGGCAGATGGCGGTACTGTTTTTCTGGATGAAATTGCCACCATCTCAATGAAAATGCAAATTGAACTGTTGCGGGTGCTCGAATCAAAAACCTTTACGCGGGTGGGCGGCAACAAAGAGATTAAATCCGATTTCAGGATTATTTGCGCTACCAACAAGGACCTCAGGAAAATGGTGGCTGACGGCACCTTCCGCGAAGACCTCTATTACAGGCTAAATGTAGTGAACATTGCCATTCCGCCGCTCCGCGACAGAAAAGAAGACATTTCAATGATGGTGGCTTACTTCATAAAAAAATACTGCACAGCCATGAGCCGCGATTTGATTACCATTGACCAGGCGGCCTTGCAGAGGCTTGAAGAATATCATTTCCCGGGAAATGTGCGTGAGTTGGAAAACATGATCGAACGGGCTATTGTTGTCGGAAACGGGAAGGAAATCAGGCTGAAAGACCTCCCGCTGGAAACCAGTATTGTAACCGACTCAGGTGATAGTTTGACCGAACTGGAGAAAAAATACATTCAGAAAACACTGGAAAAGTACGGCTGGAACATCAGCCGCTCTGCCAAGGCGCTCCAGATCGACCGGGTAACGCTGTATAATAAAATAAAGAAACACCGGCTTAGTTCGCCTAAAAAATAGGCAACAGGCACTTTCACAAACTGGCACAACCAAACAGTTTGCATGGCTAAAACACGGGGCTTTTGGATAAAAACAAGATAACGCTAATTGTCCAGGGCAGGTTCGAAAAAACCTTTATCGATCAAATTGCCCGGGATGTGGAGACCGCTTTTGGGAGGCCGGTTTCGGCAGTGCATTTAACGCACGACATTCTCCCCTATTTCGATGCCGCCCGGAAACAATACGATGCCAACCGTTTGCTGCAATTGGTGCATACCGAATATTCCGTCGGCTCGTTAAAAACCATCGGGCTTTTCCAGGTTGATTTGTTTATTCCCATTCTTACCTACATTTTCGGCCAGGCGCAGTACAACGGAAGCACCGGAATTGCTTCGGTTTATCGCTTACGAAACGAGCAATACGGCATGGCCGGAAACGAGCAACTTTTGCATGAACGGATCCGGAAGGTGGTAATTCACGAACTGGGGCACACCTTCGGACTGGTACATTGCCATATTCCGATTTGTGTAATGCGCCCCGGGACCTACGTGGAAGACATCGACCAGAAAAAGCACCTGTTTTGTAATAAATGCTATGCCGAGTTGGAGAAGTCATTGGCTGAGGTCGATGCCTGAATCAGCAAATGTTGTTCAATAATCAAGAAGAAACTCTTCTATGTTTTCCGGGGTTATGGTTTGTATATCATTTATCGGATAAGCTTCTGCGAATGTCCTTGATAACCGGGCTTTCTTTTTTGAATTTATTTTGAATTCATAGGCCGAAAACAGTCCGTCTTTTTCTTCCAAAAAATCAATTTCCTGTTGTCTGAAGGTTCTCCAGAAATAGTAATTGCCGTAGAACTGATTATAGTTCAGGTGTTTTAAGCGTTCGCTGATGATAAAGTTCTCCCATAATGCTCCTTTGTCTGTTCGTAATTCAAATTGCTGAAAATTACCTATCAGTGCATTTCTAATTCCATTGTCCCAGAAGTAAATTTTCTTTCCTTTTTTTATTTCGTTACGCACATTTCGGCTGAGAGCATTGAGTTGAAATATGATAAATGCCTTTTCCAGAAGATTTATATAGCGCTCTACCGTTTCTTTGTCAGCTCCAACTAACTGACTGAGTTCGTTATAAGAAACCTTGCTTCCAATTTGTAAGGCCAATGCTTTTAATAATTTATCCAGTAGTACTGGTTTTTGAATCGTCCCGAAAGAAAGAATGTCTTTGTATAAATAACTGCCAGCCAGGTTCTTTAGAAGTTTTACTTCACTCCCGGGAGATGTCACAATATCAGGATAGTAGCCAAAGATCATTCTATATTTTATTAGTCTTTTTTCTTCGGTTAAACTTGTGTGGTTAACCATTTCAGCAAAAGAAAGTGGAAAAAGTTGGTATTCCAACTTTCTTCCGGTTAGAGGTTCGTTGATATTGTTGGCTAATTCGATAGATGATGATCCTGATACAAATAACCGGACGTTTTGAATGTAATCTGTGATGCGTTTTAAGATAACTCCAATGTCTGGAATTAGTTGAGCTTCATCAATAAAAAGGGTTTGAGCATTACCCAGCAATGCTTTTAATCTGGAAGAAGTTAAATTTACGAGTTGTTCATTTGAGTCCGGTTCGTCCCCGTTTATGATTAGTGTATTCTGATCGTTCTTCAGGATGTTTTTAAGTAGGGTAGTTTTTCCAACCTGTCGTGCTCCGAGCAATATTATTGCTTTTTTTAGCTTGAGATCATTAATAATGTTTTGTTCCAGAGTCCTTAGTATCATTTGATATCGTTTTATGTAAATGTATAAATTTTCGATCTGAATCGAAAAATTTACGGTTAATATTTCGGGTTATTCCGAAAAATTAACCGTAAACGATTTGTCTGATACCGCGGGAGGTGCCATTATGTTACATATCAAATGCACTTCCGGCAATTTCCATTACCTGTTGAAATTCTCCGATCGATTTCATATCAAGCGTTCCGGTTATGTAAAGGATCATATTTTGTCATCCTTGCGCGGGCTCTTTGCTTTTGTTTTAAGAATTACGTTTGAAAGGAGATTTTATAACATTGCTAAAGTACAAAAATTGTAAATTTATTCAGTCCCGAGAGGACGCTACGTAACAGCAGAGGATATAATTCGGTGAAAACTTGTCAGGCGTAAACCAGGTAATAGTCGTCGAGCAGTTGTTCCAGGAATTTCACCGGTATCATGTTGGTTTCAATGCCTAATTTCTTTTGCATGGTGCTACTTGTTTGTTTGAGCATTTTGGCTGCATTTCCATAAAATCCTGCTTCTTTGCCAAAAGCCAAAACTTCCCGGATAACCTCAATATCCTTGTCGTCGAGCAGGCTTGCCTGTGAAAACACCAAGGTTTTCTCTTCTGATGGTTTCCGGGCATAACGGAGCTCCTGAAGTTTTTGTGCCGGTTTGATGGAAACAACCAGTGTATTGGCTGCAATATCGCCCACCCGCTGTCCTTTTTTGCTTATCAGTATTGAAAGAACGCCCACACTGGCAAACAAAATCCAGATATCAACCAGGCGCAGTATCCAGCGTAAAAGATAGGAAGTAAACGGCACGTTTTGCCCTTCGCTGTGTACCACTTTAATCTTCATTACCATTTTTCCCAGCGTTTGCCCGTCAAACAACAGTTCCAGCAGCAGGGTGTAAAAATAAACCGGTAAAAGAAATATGCCTATAAAAGCTGTTCCTCCTGAAAAAAGGCCCGATAATATAGTACCTATAAAAATATATGCACCCATTACAGCGGCGTCAATTATTGAAGCAACCATGCGTTCACCAAGGCTGGCTCTGGTTTGGTAAAGCAATGTGTTTTGTGCGGTTTGAATTTTTACGGCGGTCATAGCAGATTTATGTGGTGTTTTCGGTAAAGTAACTTCTATTTTATTATTTTAGCCTGAAAATAATATAATTTTTTTAGCGGATAATTGAACCGCCGAAAATCAGAAAAACCAAACATAAAAATTAACCGTTTTTCAGTTGTGGTATGAAAGAAATCGTTTTTGTTAAACGAAATTCGGAAAAGTGGGGGCAAATAGAGGAGCTTTTGCATAATAACCATCAGATAAAACCCGATGAGCTATACAATATGTATGTGGGGCTTAACGACGATTTATCGTATGCTGCCACATTTTACCCACAAAGCGAAACACATAGCTACCTGAACAACCTTACCATTCAGTTGCACCAGAAAATTTACCTGAATAAAAAAATTAAACGAAACCGTTTTGTTGAATTCTGGAAAACAGAGTATCCATTATTGTTTTGGGAAAACCGGAAATATTTTTGGTATGCATCAATCATTTTTGTTCTCAGTATAATTATTGGCGCCTTCTCAACTTCGGTAGATAATAATTTTCCACGGCTAATTTTAGGTGATCATTATGTTAATATGACGCTGCAAAACATTTCCAACGGCGACCCGATGGCAGTGTATAAAAAGGCAAATGAAATTGATATGTTTCTCGGAATTACCGTTAATAACATCCGGGTGGCGTTTCTTGCTTTTGTGGCAGGCGTATTTTTCTCGGTGGGTACCGGGTTTATTTTGCTGAAAAACGGGATTATGCTCGGTTGCTTTCAGTATTTCTTTTATCAGTATGGTTTAATGCGCGAGTCGGTACTTGCAATTTATATACACGGAACCCTGGAACTTTTCTCCATTGTGGTGGCCGGAGCTGCCGGAATGCTGATCGGCAACAGCATTCTTTTTCCGGGCACTTTACCACGTGTTTTATCTTTTCGGAAAGGTGCTGTAACCGGGCTGAAAATTGTTGCCGGAGTAGTGCCGGTATTTATGGTTGCCGGTTTTCTGGAAGGCTATGTAACCCGCCATACCGAATTGCCCGATATGGTCAGGGGCGGAATTATTTTGCTGTCGCTGGTATTCATTGTCTGGTATTTCTTTTTATATCCCAAGTATTTACTTCAAAAATCAATTAACTAATTATGGAACCACATTTTGAATTTAGAAAGGTCCGCGATTTCGGAATGGTTATGAACGATTCGTTTGATTTTGTCAGGCAGGAATTTAAACGGTTGGGAAAAACATTCCTGATATACATATTGCCATTCTTTATCCTTTCCGGTATTTTATTGGTTTATTCGCAAATCAACCTGCTTGATTCGGTACAGGATATGACACCCGACGAGTCTTTCGGAAAGTTTACCGTTCTAAGGGCAATTCCAAGTTATATTATTCAACTACTAAATTATACAGTGCTTACAGCAGTGGTGTACGGATACATGGATTTGTACCAGGAGAAAAAAGGCGATTTCACCCCCGAAGAACTATGGCCGGGTATTTTAAAAATAGCGCTTAAGTTATTTTGGGTCTATCTTGTTACTTTTGTTGGGATCGTTATTGCCACACTTTTTCTGGTAGTGCCCGGTATTTATCTCGGAATTGTTTTTACCCTGATTCCTCCGGTGCTCATTTTCGAAAAAATTGGTTTCGGGACAGCCGTAAAACGGAGCTTCGATATTATAAAAGACAACTGGTGGAAAACCTTTGGTATTATCATTATTGCAGGGCTTATTGTATATATTTTTAGCATAATGGTTTCTTTGCCGCTTATTATTACCACAGCGGTTAAAGCGTTTCATGCGGCGTCGGCAAATGAAACACCCCAGATCTTTTCAACCGGTTATTTGGTGATGTCCACAGTTATCTCCATTTTTCAAACCATTTCTTACTCCCTCATTTTAATTTTTGTGGCCATTCAGTACTTTACTTTGGTAGAAACAAAAGAGCGTCCCACCTTACAGGCAAAAATTGATAAACTGGCAGAAGAAGCAAATGACTAAATTATTGCTGCAAATAGTTGTATTGGTTTTTCTCATCGTTGGCACCGGAGTTGGAGGTGGCGCGGTGTGGGCCTTAAATGCTCCCCGCGAAGAAAGAAGTTTTGATAAAACCCGGCTCGACGAGTATCGGAACGATAAGGATTTTCAGTACGAAAACAATGCTTATCGCTCCAATACCCTGTGGAATAAAGTGCAGTATTATTTTTATAAATTCCTTCGGTTTTTATTTGGCAAAGAGGGGGCAGCCCCGGTTATCCGTTATCTGTTTTTGGTGGGGGTAATAATATTTGTTGTGTTACAGTTATCGGGCACAAAACTGAAATGGTTTTTGGGAAAAGAGAATAAAAGCCGTCAGGGTGTTGTAAGCATTCCGGATGAAGACATTTCGGGCATTAATTTAAGCGAATTGGCCGATAAGGCGTTAAGCGAAGGAAACCTGAGGTTGTGTGTGAGGTACCGCTATTTGCAACTCTTAAAAATATTGGACGAAAAGGCATACATCAGTTGGCATCGCGATAAAACCAATCGCGATTACCTGGCCGAAATCAGTCAACCTGAAATACGCAGGCAATTTCAGCAACAGACACTGGTGTTTGATTATGTTTGGTATGGCGAATTTCAGCTCACCGAAGAACAGTTTAAATGGGTAAACTCCGGTTTTCAGGATTTATTAGGCAGCTTACAATCTAAAGAGAACGAATGAAGGGGGCTTTCAAATATATAATTCTGATAGTCGGATTATTTGCACTGTTGGTCTATCTCGAATCGATTGCCCCGCAGGATATCGACTGGAAACAGACTTTTTCAGGAAACGACAAAATACCATTTGGTACGTGGGTTTTGCGGAATGAATTGCCGCATTTGTTCCCGAAGGCCGGGATAGCTGATATAAACACCAGTTTTTATGAATACGAAAAGGAGGAAAGCCGTTTAAAAAACAGTTTAGTTGTTATTACCAGCAATTTTAATCCCGATTCGCTTGATATGGATTTTCTGTATCGGAAAGTAGCTGCGGGAGCCGATGTTTTTATTGCAGCCAATTATTTTGCCGAAGAACTGGCCGATTCATTAAAATTTGAAGTAAAGCAAAAGTTTGTTACTCGCGCCGATTCGGTAACTGTTCTACAGGTTTGGGACGGTGAAGGTTGGGGCGAAAGTTTTCAGTTTCAGAAAAATGTACAGTCGGCATGGTTTTCTTTCCGCGATTCCATGCAGGTGATTCCTTTAGGAAAAGGTAATAGCAATGTAAATTTCATAAAAATACCTTACGGCAAAGGAAATTTTCTGTTGCACTCAGCACCTTTGGTGTTTACAAACTACCATACTTTGTACAACAATTGCAGTTATCAGGAACAGTTGTTCGGCTGGGTTTCTGCATCCGGCGAAATACTGGAATGGGATGAATATTACAAACCGTTCCGCCCCGAAAATCAATCGCCGCTTAAAATTATCCTGGCAAATAAAAGCCTGCGGGCAGCATACTGGACTTTGTTGATTGGGCTGATATTTTACATAGTTACCAATGTATTGCGGCGGCAAAGGATAATTCCGGTATTAAAAGCAAAAGACAATTTATCGTTAGATTTTGTGCAAACAATCGGACTATTGTATTACAACCAGAAAGACCACAAAGATTTGCTCGGGAAAATATTTGCGGCCTTTGTAGAATACATCAATGCCAGGTATTTTGTACGTTTTGACAATAGCGCTGATTTTTACCAAAAACTGGCGCAAAAATCGGGTGTGAGTGAAAAAACTGTAAAAATGATTTTTAACCGATATCAGGCTCTTTCCGCGAAAAAACAGGTGTATGAAGACGAGCTCTTTCAGTTTAACAGCCTGGTAGAACAATTTTATCGCGAAAGCCGGCGGGTTATATCCAAACAACAAACATAAAGGTATAAACTAAAAAGAAAACGATTATGGACGAAAATAACATGTTTGAAACACGTAATGAGTTTACAGCCCTTGGTGAAGCTATGGCTAAAATTAAAGCCGAACTGGCAAAAGTAATTGTTGGGCAGGACCAAATGATCGACTTGCTGCTTATTGCGTTGTTAACCAATGGCCATGCACTGATTGAAGGGGTACCCGGAGTGGCCAAAACGCTGGCTGCTAAATTGCTTGCGAAATCGGTCGATGCCGGATTCTCGCGTATTCAGTTTACCCCCGACCTTATGCCTTCGGATGTAATCGGAACATCGGTTTACAACATGGGCAAAGGTGAATTTCAGTTTAAACAAGGGCCTGTTTTCTCCAACCTGGTTTTGATTGACGAGATTAACCGGGCCCCTGCCAAAACTCAGTCGGCTTTGTTTGAGGTGATGGAGGAACGGCAAATATCGGTTGACGGGCATACTTATCCAATGCCCTTGCCTTTTCTTGTTTTTGCCACACAAAACCCAATTGAGCACGAAGGGACTTACCGCTTGCCGGAAGCACAGCTCGACCGCTTCCTGTTTAAAATAACCGTTAATTATCCAACCGTGGAAGAGGAGGAACAAATACTCAATTTCCACGATAAGGCAAAAGGGCAGCTGCAAACAGAAGTAATTTCGCCGGTATTAACAGCCAGTGAGTTAACTGAATTTCAAAAACAGATTTTTGAAGTGGTAATTGAGCCCGGCCTGAAAAATTACATTGCCCGCATTGTTTCTTCCACACGCAATCATAAAGATATTTATCTGGGGGCTTCGCCACGTGCTGCCATTCATATAATGAACGGCGCTAAAGCTGTTGCGGCAATGAACGGACGCGATTTTGTAACTCCGGCTGATATTAAAGAAGTAGTGGCACCGGTATTGTGCCACCGTATTATTTTATCGCCCGATAAAGAAATGGAAGGTATTCGTCCAGAAGAGATGGTGAAGTTGCTGGTTCAATCGATAGAAGTACCACGTTAATTTTTTAGATAATACAATTGTGATGAATAAAAGGAAGAGCCGCATATATCTTACCCGACGTTTTTTTCTCAGTTTACTGCTGGTGGTTGGCGTATTTGTGCTGAGTTATTCCTTTTCGTGGTTGTATTTTGCAGCCCGTTTGGCGCTTTTGATATTGGTTGTTCTCGCTTTGACCGATGTGGCATGGCTGTTTTTTCCCGGAGGGAAACTGGATATTACCCGCACGCTTCCGGCACGTTTTTCCCTGGGCGATGATAATCCTGTACTTGTTGCCATCCAAAGTTCTTTTCCGGTAAAACTGGATTTTGGGATTATTGAAGAATTGCCGCCTCAATTTCAAAAACGTGACTTTTGGGTGGACGGACAGCTTGCAGCCGGAGAGCGTTATCAGTTCGATTACCTTTTAAAACCACTAACCCGTGGTGAATATAAGTTTGGCCATACAAATGTTTATATTTCAAGTATGCTGGGGTTGGTACAGCGGCGTATAAAAGGCAGCCAGCCGGAAATGGTGGCAGTTTATCCTTCGTTTATCAGTATGCGGAAATTTGAGTTAATGGCCATTTCCAACCGGTTGGAAGATGTTGGGGTGAAACGTATCCGAAAAGTGGGGCAGCATTCCGAATTCGACCAGATTCGCGAATATGTGCCCGGTGATGATTCGCGCACCATAAACTGGAAAGCAACCGCACGAAGGGCGGCCCTGATGGTAAACCAATACCAGGAGGAACGTTCGCAACAGGTTGTTTCGCTAATTGATATGGGGCGGGTAATGGAAATGCCGTTTAACGGGATGGCCTTGCTGGATTATGCCATCAATGCCAGTTTAATTATTTCGAATACCGCCATGTATAAACACGACCGTGCCGGGTTGCTTACTTTTTCCAGTCGAATTCATTCTTTTGTTCAGCCCGATCGGAAAGGCGGCCATTTACAACGCATTATGGAAGTGCTGTACAATCAGCAAACCAACTTTAACGAGCCGTCGTACGAAAAACTTTATGCTGCCGTTTCAACCAAAATCAAACAACGTTCGCTGCTTATTTTATACACAAATTTCGAGGGGATTCCTTCGCTTAAAAGACAGCTTTCTTTTCTGAAGAAACTGGTCGCTAGGCACTTGCTTCTGGTTGTTTTTTTTGAAAATACCGAGGTGCTTCAAATGGCCGATGAAGGTTCGCACAATCTTGAAGAAGTGTATGTGCATACCATTGCCCGGAAATTTGTTCACGACAAAAAACGTATGGTACGGGAGCTAAAGCGTGCCGGAGTAATGGCTTTGCTGACAGCTCCGGAAAGCCTTTCTATTAACCTGATAAATAAATACCTTGAAATAAAGGCCCGGGAAATGATATAGGGCATTCATTGTGAATGGATCAGGGGCATATTAATTTTTTGCCAAACTCACCTGAATAACATTTTTAAAACCTCCTTCACGTCCAAAACTTTCTTACTTTTGCGCGCCGATTCCAAAGAAAGGCTTTTTTGAAGTTAAATTATTGACAACGAAAACTTTTCACGTATTTGGAATGTTGGTTGAATGGATTAGAAAAATAAGAAAATGGCAGAAATCAGAAATATTGCGATCATCGCGCACGTTGACCACGGAAAAACTACGCTGGTTGACCGCATCTTACACCAGGTAAAACTCTTCCGCGAGAACCAGGAAGTTCAGGAACTCTTGCTCGATAACAACGATCTGGAGCGGGAACGCGGAATTACCATTCTTTCAAAAAACGTTTCGGTACGTTACAAAGACACCAAAATAAACATTATCGATACTCCCGGGCACAGCGACTTTGGGGGCGAAGTGGAACGTGTGTTAAACATGGCCGATGGTGTTTTACTGATTGTTGATGCTTTTGAAGGCCCGATGCCACAAACCCGTTTTGTGTTGCAAAAGGCTATTGAACTGGGGCTGAAACCCATTGTGGTGGTCAATAAAGTAGATAAGGAGAACTGTACTCCCGACATTGCCCATGAAAAGGTTTTTGACCTGATGTTTAGCCTCGATGCCACCGAAGAGCAGCTGGATTTTCCAACCGTTTACGGATCGGCAAAAGCCGGCTGGATGGGTCCTGACTGGCAAAATCCCACCGAAGATTTTATTTACCTGCTCGACACAATTCTGGAACATATTCCTGCCGCTTCTCACAAAGAAGGAACGGTACAAATGCGTATTACCTCGCTCGATTATTCTTCTTACACCGGAAGGATTGCAGTGGGAAAAGTAAGCCGCGGACAGTTGATTCCAGGATCACCGGTTTCGCTGGTAAAACGCGACGGAACCATTGTGAAAGCAGCAGCAAAAGAATGTTATTTGTTTGAAGGGCTGGGCAAGGAGAAAACAAAAGACCCGGTACCCTCGGGTGAGATTTGTGCCGTACTTGGCCTCGAAGGTTTTGACATTGGCGATACCATAGCTGATGCGGAAACTCCCGAAGGATTAAAACCGATCCATATTGACGAGCCTACCATGAGTATGCTGTTTGTAGCCAACAATTCGCCTTTCTTCGGGAAAGACGGGAAGTTTGTTACTTCGCGTCGGTTGCGCGACCGCTTGTACAAGGAGACTGAAAAGAACCTGGCATTGCGTGTGGAAGAAACCAATTCGGCCGACTCTTTTTTGGTCTATGGGCGTGGTATTCTTCACTTGTCAATTTTGGTGGAAACCATGCGTCGTGAAGGCTACGAGATTCAGTTGGGACAGCCCAAAGTAATCATCAAGGAAATTGATGGTGTTAAATGCGAGCCGATTGAAGCAATGACGGTTCAGGTTCCCGAAGTATTCTCGGGGAAAGTGATTGAGTTGGTAACAGCACGTAAAGGCGAAATTGCCAACATCGAAGTACAGGACGAGCGTTCACATTTAGAGTTTTTCATCCCTTCGCGCGGATTGATTGGTTTACGTAACCAAATGCTTACAGCCACTGAAGGTGAGGCAATTATGGCCCACCGCCTGAAAGGCTACGAACCCTGGAAAGGCGAGTTGGGAATCAAACGTAACGGCGCACTGATCTCGTTGGAAACCGGTACTGCCATTGCTTATTCAATTGATAAGATGCAGGATCGCGGCCGCTTTTTTGTTGATCCCGGCGAAGATGTTTACATGGGGCAGGTTGTGGGAGAAAATACCCGCATGGATGATTTAACACTGAATATTGTGAAAACAAAGAAACTCACAAACATGCGTGCATCGGGTTCTGACGAAAAAACAAGCATTGCGCCGGCCATTAAGTTCTCGCTCGAAGAAGCCATGGAATACATCCGCAACGACGAGTACATTGAAGTAACTCCAAATCACATGCGTATCCGCAAAATATATTTGAACGAGCACGACCGGAAACGGATGGCAAAATCAATAGCAGAGTAACATCGATTCAAAAATAAATTCAAAAAGCTTCATCGTTTGATGAGGCTTTTTTTGTTTTAGGTTGAACCACTTGTAAATGTTCTTCGCCGGCTTTTTAAAAACTCCCAGAAGACAACACATCCATTTATTTATTGTGGGTTTACGACAAGGTTTTATTTTGTTTCAGTTAAAAAAAATAGAAAAAATCAGGGTATCTCTGTGAAAAACTCTGTGTTCTCTGTGGTTAAAAATCAGAAAAACCATCGAGAGAGACAGCAAAAACAGCATGGAATACCACAGCTATTCAGTAGTGAAGGAAACTTCTCATGCACCCTTTATTTTGCCTGTTTTGGTATAAATTCAAATAAAAAATATTTTTGATAAGTTTGAACATTGTATTGCCGCAATAGTTTCAAAATAAACACTGCCGAAATACAGAAACACCTTTCTTATATTAATGGGCACAGCACAAAAATTAAACAGCAAGTGGATTAAAGCTTCAATATTGGGTACCGTTTGGGCATCTTCAGAAATTGTGCTGGGTAGCTTTCTTCACAATCTACGTATTCCTTTTAGTGGAAATATTCTAACTGCGATAGGCATTGTTATCCTAATTTCAGCAAACTACAAGTGGGACGAAAAGGGGCTGTTCTGGCGGGCAGGCCTCATTTGTGCCCTGATGAAAACCATGTCGCCCAGTGCCGTAATTTTTGGCCCCATGATTGCTATTTTCAGCGAAGCGCTGCTTCTGGAATTTTCGGTACGAATACTGGGGCGGACCGTGGCCGGATTTATTCTGGGGTCGGTACTGGCAATGAGCTGGAACCTTTTTCAGAAAATTTTCAACTACATTATTTTTTATGGCTACAACATTGTGGAAGTGTATAAAAATCTGATGGTTTATGCTGAAAAACAGTTAAACCTCAGGTTTGATGCCGTGTGGGCCCCCATCCTTATTTTACTGGCTGTTTATGCACTGTTTGGCGCATTGTCGGCTTTGGTGGGGATAAGAACAGGACGAAAACTAAAGTTGCAGCCCGCAATGCCTGCTTCAGCTTTTAAGAATGAAGCAGATCAAACAGGTTTTGGCAGGAAACCTAAATCGTTTCCTTATTCTGTTTCGTGGCTGATACTCGATATTGTTTTGCTCGTCGGCGCCTTATTCTCGATCAACCGGATTCCTTTTGGAGTTTGGGTGGCGGCCATTGTTTTAATAGTAACTGTGTGGGCTTTTCGGTACAAAAGGGCCCTGCGGCAACTGATCCGCCCTAAATTCTGGATATTTTTTGTGCTGATTACACTTGTAACAGCTTTTGTGTTTACAAAACTTCAGTCTGACACCAAAACCATTACTGATGCACTTTTGATTGGGGTGGAAATGAACCTGCGCGCCATTGTTTTGATTATGGGTTTTACAGTGCTCGGGACCGAGTTGTACAATCCAAAAATCAGGGAATATTTTGCAAAAAGTTATTTTAAACAACTTCCGCTCGCATTGGAATTATCGGTGGAAAGCCTGCCGGTAATGATTGCCAATACACCCGATTTAAAGACCGTTTTCAAAAATCCGCTGCTTTTCGTTCAACAGATTATGGGCTTTGCCGATTATCGTTTACAACAACTGAATTTGGGAGATTCATGTCAAAAAATATTTATTGTCACCGGGGCGGTCGGTGCCGGTAAAACCACAATGCTGAAAAAACTTTTGGCAGCATTGCAGGAAAAAGAGGTAGCAGTGGCCGGGTTTTATTCTGAAAGACTGGTTGACAATGGTGAAACAGTTGGTTATAACCTGGTGGATGTTGTCACCAAAGAGAAAGTTAATTTTCTCAGTGTCACAAAAGAATCATCTGCGGAAAGGGTTGGTAAATACGCCATTAATTCTGCGGCTTTTGCCTGGGGTGAAAAATTACTTCAGGGTGTTGATCGTCAGGTGGTAATAATTGATGAAATTGGCAAATTGGAAAGCTGGGGAGAAGGCTGGGCGCAGTTTCTGGAAATACTTGTTAATCAGAAACAAAATCACTTAATTCTTTCATTCAGAAAAGAATTGTTTACTCCGCTCATTCAAAAATTTAGAATAAAAAATGCTATAGTCTTTGATGTGGATACCACTGATCCCGAAATAATTTGTAGCACAGTTTTGGAAGAGTTGGCAGGTAAATAGACATTACTTCAAACGACTACATTTTCTTCATAAGGTTTAATTTTACTTATTATTTAGATGGTTCCTAAATTACCTTAAACCATTGGTAATATGGTAGATTGATTTTATTTTTAGGGCTCAATCAAAAAGCCGTGTTATGAATCAAAAAGCATTGTTGTTCATTTTTTCAACTTTCTTCTTAAGTTTAAATCTGCTTGCACAAAAACCAACTATGTGGCGCGGCGATGGCAGTGGAGTTTATCACGAAACCGGACTTCTGAAAGAGTGGCCGGCCAATGGCCCCGAAATTCTTTGGTCGTTCGAAGAATTAGGAGAAGGCCATGCGTCGCCGGTGGTGGCCAACAATACAATTTATGTGGCCGGAATGCAAGACAGTACAGGCTATATTTATGCTTTAACACAAGATGGCAAGTTGAAGTGGAAAGCGCCTTACGGTAAAGAGTTTATTGCAAGTTACCCGGGAGCGCGGTCAAGCGTTGTGGTTGACGGCGATCTTTTGTACATGTACAGTGGCCTTGGCGAGTTGGTTTGTTTGAACGCTGCCAGCGGAGAAAAGAACTGGAGTAAAAATGTACTGGAAGAATTTGATGGTAGAAATATTACCTGGGGGGTAACTGAAACCGTTGTGATTGACGGTGATTTGGTGTATGTAACTCCGGGCGGAAAAACAAATAATGTAGTGGCGTTAAACCGTTTTAACGGGGATCTGGTTTGGAGTTCGCCCGGAAAAGGAGAAGAGTCAGCGTATTGTACACCTCTTTTGGTAGAGCTTCCGTCGCGCAAGTTGCTGGTGACCCACACCGGTGATCATGTTATCGGACTGGATGCAAAAACAGGAGATTTACTGTGGGATTACCCACATACCAATCGCTGGAAAGTGCATGCAAATACACCTGTTTACTTCGATGGAGGTCTCTTTTGTTTTAGCGGATACGGACAAGGTGGCGAAAAGCTTAATTTAAGTGCAGACGGTAGCAGTGTAAGTGAAGTCTGGACAAAAAAAGAACTGGACAGCCGGATTGGCGGAATGGTTTTACTGGATGGATATCTTTACGGATCGGGAGATAACGCCCGCGAATGGCGGTGTGTAAACTGGGAAACCGGTGAAGAAACCTATGTGGCAAAAGATATTACCAAAGGCGTTGTAATTGCTGACGAAGAGATGCTGTATTGTTACAGCGAACGCGGTGAACTGGCATTGGTAAAAGCTGATCCGAAAGAGTTTAAAGTAATCAGTAAAACAAAAGTTGAATTGGGGTCAGCCCAGCATTGGGCTCATCCGGTTATTAGCGACGGCCGTTTATTGGTGCGTCACGGTAATGCGCTGATTGCCTACAAGATCAAATAATTTGATCTTCTTTGAAACTCTTTCTTAAGTACGACCAACTAAATTGAATAATATGCAAAGAATTCTTTTTGTTCTGATTTTTGTTTTAACAGCTTTAGGCTTATCGGCCCAGGTTACACAATGGCGTGGTCCCAACCGTGATGGTATTTTCCCCGAAACTGGCTTGCTGAAAGAATGGCCCGAAGAAGGTCCGCAATTGGTGATGGAGATTGAAAAGAAGATTGGCGCCGGGTGGTCATCGCCTGTTTTTGTTGACGGCATGATTTATACCACCGGAATGATTGACACGCTTGATTATTTAACGGCCCTTAACTCAGACGGGACAATAAAATGGCAGGTTCCGTACGGATGCTCCTGGAATAAGTCTTTTCCCGACACCCGGAGTACACCGGTGGTGGAACAAAACCGTATTTACGTACAAAGCGGCACCGGTCAGGTTTCGTGTATCAATAAAGAAGACGGCTCGGTCCTTTGGGAAGTGGATGTTGATAAAGATTTCCATGGTCAATATCATATTTGGGGAAATTCTGAAACCGTACTGATTTGCGACGACAAAGTAATTGTTTCACCCGGAGGGAAAGAAACCAGCATTGTAGCGCTCGATAAAATGACCGGAAAGGAAATCTGGCAAACCAAATCGCTGGGCGGGCCGCGAGCTTATGCTTCTGCTACCATTTACGAATGGAATGGCTTTCGTTATATTCTTGCCGTTATCGGAACCGATTTGATGGCAATTGTTCCTGAAAGCGGTGAAATTGCCTGGAGTTACCGGTATTGGGATCCGGAAAAATGGGATCAGGACGGGCTGATTTGGACTAATACACCGGTATTCAAGGATAACAATATTTTTCTGACAATGGGTTATGATTATCCTGCAGTGATGCTTGAAATGGATTCTACCGGAACTTCAGTAAAAGAAAAATTTGTAGATCATACTTTTGATAATCATCATCACGGTGTTATTCTGCACGATGGTTATTTGTATGGTTCGAACTGGTTCGACAATAAACGCGGCCGCTGGGTGTGCATGAAATGGGATACCGGCGAAATTAAATACGTTGACGACTGGGACACCAAAGGCGCACTGGTTATGGCCGACGGCTTATTGTATGCCTACAACGAACGTGGAAGTGTGGGCCTAATTCAGCCCGATCCGGATGGTTTTAAAGTGATCAGCGAATTCAAAATAAAAAAGGGGGCAGGGCCGCACTGGGCACACCCGTTTATTGCCGATGGAAAATTATTTCTCAGGCACGGCGATGTGTTGATGGTTTATGATATTAAAGCAAAATAAATAGTGAGATAGGGGTAGGGAGACAGTCCTAAGACAGGATTGGAGTTTGCAGTTTTGATTCAAAAGATCAATATTGAATTCGTTCTCCCAATACTCAATACACAGAACCCGATGGCGAAACGAACCATAAATATAATCCTGTTTTCTGTTGGAGTTACAGGCTTCATCCTGCTTTTCTGGTGGCTGAATGCCGATCCTACCCGGGAGTTTACCGTAAATGTGGAAGGGGCCGACAATCGGGGAGAAGGAAATACATTTGTTCAGAATGTAAACATTGGGGAACATTTCGAGGAATTTTCTACGGATTACCAGCCTTTGGATGAAACCTGGCCGAATTTCAGGGGAGCCGATCGCGATAACATTTCAAAATCAACGGTTAAACTTATTGACAAGTTTGGGCCGGAAGGGCCAAAAATTTTATGGTCGGTTGGGTTAGGCGAAGGCCATTCGGGTGCTGCTATTTACAAAGGTTTGGCTTACGTTATGGATTACGATGAGGAAGAGCGGGCGGATGTGTTACGCTGTTTTTCTTTGGTTGATGGGAAAGAACAGTGGACACGCGGATACGATGTGGCGGTGAAACGAAACCATGGCATGTCGCGGACCATTCCGGCGGTTACCGAAAAATACATTGTTACCATTGGTCCAAAATGCCATGTAATGTGCCTCGACCGGGAAACAGGGAATTTTCGCTGGGGCCTCGATATTGTAAAAGAGTACAAGGTTGAAATTCCATTTTGGTACACCGGCCAGTGCCCGCTTATTGACAACGGGGTTGCCATTCTCGGTGTTGGCGGAACAAAAATGATGGTGGCCGTGGATTGTGAAACAGGTGAAAAACTCTGGGAAACACCCAACCCCGATGGCTGGCAAATGTCGCACTCGTCGATAATGCCCTTTACTTTTGGCGGACGGAAAATGTACGTGTATAGTTCCATCAACGGAATTTTGGGAGTGGCTGCCGACGGTTCGGATGCCGGATTGGTTCTTTGGAAAACCAACGCATGGAGTCATTCGGTTGTGGCGCCGTCGCCGGTTTGTATGCCCGATGGTAAAATTTTTATGACTGCCGGCTATGGCGCCGGAAGCATGGTTTTGCAACTTTCTGAGAACGGTGGTAAATTCAATATCGAACCAATTGATGAATACAGCCCCAAAGATGGTTTGGCTTGCGAACAGCAAACACCGATTTATTGGAATGGTTTTTTATTTGGTATCTTACCAAAAGACGGGGGAGCGCTGCGCAATCAGCTAATTTGTGTAAACCCTGCAGACACAAAAAAAGTGGTGTGGTCGAGTGGAAAGGAAACCCGTTTTGGACTTGGGCCTTTTTTTATCGCCGATAATAAAATGTTTATTCTGAACGACGACGGGACACTTACCATTGCACGGCCGAGTACAAAGGAATACATTCAGCTCGATCAGGTGAAAGTAATTGAAGACGGCCACGACGCCTGGGCTCCCTTTGCACTGGCCGACGGTTATTTGCTAATGCGCGACTCAAAAATAATGGTTTGTATTGATTTAAATATCTAAAAAATGAAAAACAAAGGAATCGTCATATTTCTGATTGTGTTGGCAGGGGTAATTATCGCTGTTATGGCAGGCGATTGGATATCGAAACGCCCCGATAAAATGGAGGCCAACAAATTCGAATACAATGTGGACGACTTTAAAAATGTTCCCGAAGAATTGGTTCTGTATAAAGAAACCAAAAATTTCAAGGTAGGCTTTGAAACTCCTGCCGCAATTACAATTTCAGGCGATACCATTTTTCTTGCTGGTGACAAAAAATTAAAGTTGATTGATACAACGGGTAAACTCCTGCTCGAAACCGCTTTTCAGGACGAACCAACCACAGTGGAAGTAAACAGCGGAATGATTTTCATCGGCTTTAAAAATTATGTTCAGGTGCTGAATATGCACGGAGAACTTCAAAATAAATGGGCTTTGGCGGGAGAAAATACCCTTATTACCGCTATTGCCGCCGATCAAAATAATGTTTTTGTGGCTGATGCCGGAAACCGAAGAATCCTGAGGTATTCAAAAAACGGCGGGCTGATTAGCGAGTTCGAAGGAAAAGCCAGCGACGACGACCTTCACGGTTTTATTATCCCGAGTCCTTATTTTGATATGGACATTACAGCTTACGACGAGTTGTGGGTGGTGAACCCGGGAATGCATACTATGGAACAATATACCGAAGACGGGAACCTGCGCGAACACTGGAGGGCAAGCGGGGCACAAACCGAAAATTTCAGCGGTTGTTGTAATCCGGCTCATTTTTGTTTTTTGCCCGACGGTAGTTTTGTTACCAGTGAAAAGGGATTGGTGCGGGTGAAAATCTATAAACCTTCGGGTGAGTTTCTAGGGGTAGTAGCGCCTCCCGCAAAGTTTGACGACAAACTGGAAGGACAGGCTCCCGACGTGGCGGTTGACAGTAAAGGCAACATTTTTGCACTGGATTTTGACCGAAAACTGTTAAGGATGTTTGAGAAAAAAACTCCATAGGAGTTGATTATGAATAGCCCCGGGTTTTAACCCGGGGTAAATGAGCGAAGCGAATAAAAGGCGCAATGTGTGGAGTTAATTGAAAAGCAGTCTAACCAGGCGCCGCACAAACAAAGGCTGATTAGAACAATGAATTGAAGAGAATTTAAACACAAAGGCTCAAAGCCACAAAAATAAAACTTCATGCCTTAGTGTCTTCGTGTTAAAACAAATAAGTGCAAATGAGGAAGCATAAATAAACACACTGGCTCAAAGCCACAAAAATAAAACCTTGTGTCTTAGTGTCTTCGTGTTAAAAAAGAAGAGCATGGAACAGAAAAATAAAGCACAAAGCAGGCGAAAATTCATACAAAACGGGGGCAGGCTTCTTTTATTGGGAGGACTGACAGCAGTATCTGGTTACCTGATTCTGAATAAAAAAATAAGCGCCAGTTGTTCGGTTTCGCCAACTTGTAAAAATTGCGGGAAATTCAGCAAATGTGAATTGCCACAGGTAATAGAATTTAGGGCAAATTATGATGAACACAAAGACTCGAAGTCACAAAGTAATTAATTTAACAGAAAACTTCGTGCCTTGGTCTCTTCGTGTTAAAACAAATAAGTGCAAATGAGGAAGCATAAATAAACACAAAGGCTCAAAGCCACAAAAATAAAACCTTGTGTCTTAGTGTCTTCGTGTTAAAAGAAGAAGAGCATGGAACAGAAAAATAAAGCACAAAGCAGACGAAAATTCATCCAAAACGGGGTGAGGGCTTCGTTGTTGTTTTCGCTGGGGGCAGTAAGTGTTGCAGCATTAAAAAAAGTAACAACCGACGATTACGTTTGGCAGATCGATCCGTTTAAATGTACGCAGTGCGGACGTTGTGCGACAGAATGTGTAATGTCCCCTTCAGCCGTAAAATGTGTACATGCCTTTGACCTTTGCGGATATTGCGATTTGTGCGGCGGTTACCTGAAACCCGATTCCAATGCCCGGAGCACCGCTGCCGAAAACCAGCTTTGCCCCACCGCAGCCATCGAACGGCGTTTTATCGAAGAACCTTATTTTGAATACCACATTATTGAAGATTTGTGTATCGGTTGCGCCAAGTGTGTAGCCGGCTGCACCTCGTTTGGAAACGGTTCGCTGCACCTGCAGATTATGCACCACATTTGTGTAAACTGCAACGAGTGTTCCATTGCACGGGTTTGCCCGTCAGACGCCATAAGCCGTGTTCCGGCCAGCGAAGCCTACAAAGTAAAAGGCAGCTGGACCAACCCGGCATAAATTAATTAAATGAATGAATAAAACAGGTCAAATAGATATTAGCTACAAGTTGCAAGCCGCAAGCTGCAAGCAAAAGAAAAAGCAGATGTTCAAATTCCTCCCCTTTGGGGAGGTTAGGAGGGGCCTTTTACTTGTTGCCTTCATTCTTTCAACCTTTGCCTTGAATGCGCAGCAGCAACGTTTTCCCAAGCCCGAGTTCGATACCGGTTATACACAGCCAACACCGGTAACACCCGAACCCCGCGCTTTAACGCTCGAATATTTTGATGTGCTGGTTTTATTGCTGGTACTTTCGGCAGCTGCCTGGTTTGCCTTAAAAAGCCGGTCGCGCCAGGGAATGCTCTGGCTATCTGTTTTTACACTGGCATATTTTGGCTTTTACCGAAACGGGTGTATTTGCAGTGTAGGATCGGTCCAGAACATGGTACTTACTTTTTTCGATCCAAACTATTCCATTTCGGTCACCACGCTTTTGTTTTTCCTGTTGCCGCTCTTGTTTGCTTTATTTGTGGGAAGGGTATTTTGTGCCGGGGCATGTCCATTGGGCGCCATTCAGGATTTGGTAGTAATGAAACCGATCAGCCTTCCCAAATGGCTCAATAAAACATTGGGATTAATCCCTTATCTCTACCTGTCACTGGCCGTGTTGTTTGCTGCCACAGGTACAGATTTTATCATCTGCCGCTACGATCCCTTTGTTGGAATTTTCAGGATGGATGCCAAATTTCACATGGTAGTTTTGGGCATTGCTTTTTTGCTGATGGGAATGTTCGTGGCACGTCCGTACTGTCGCTTTTTGTGCCCTTACGGCGTTCTTTTAAGCTGGATGTCGCGTTTTTCAGGAAGGCATTTAAGCATCACCCCGTCAAAATGTATCCAGTGTAAATTGTGTGTCAACTCATGCCCGTTTGATGCCATCGACTTTCCAACCAACGAAAAGGAAGTTGTAAAATCGGGTTTGGGGCCCAAACGCTTTCTTACCTATGCGCTGATTATTCCTTTATGGATGGCGCTGGGTGTTTTTGTGGGAGCGCAGTCGCATACTTTTTTGTCAAAAGCCAATCCCACGGTTTATTTGGCTGAACTGATGATTTCAAAACCCGAAATTAAAGATGACCTCGATAATATAGATGTGCAAACCTTCCGGGCATCCGGGAAATCAATGGAACAGTTAGTGGAAGAAGCCGAAGTAATCCGCGATAAATTTTATGCAGGGAGTATGATCGCCGGTGGTTTTATGGGACTGGTAATCGGTATGACTTTGTTAAACACGGTAGTTTTCCGCAAACGCCAGGATTACGAACCGAATCGTAGCAATTGTTTTAGCTGTGCACGCTGTATCGATTTTTGCCCGGTAGAAAAATAAGACAAAAATATATGACCAACAACGATAAACTAAAATTAGCACAAAACATCGCCCTCATTGCCGGAATATTCTGTACGGCAGTAGCCATCCTTTTGTTATTGAATTTCTGGCAGGTATCCAAAAGCGATCCCATCGAAAGTAAAGCGCTCGAAGCCCTTGTTCAACGACTAAAACAGGAGCCGAACAACGAAGAACTAAAAGCTGAAATCCGTAATTTCGATCTACTGGCCCGAAAAGCATATTTCAACAGTCAGTGGCAGGTAAAAACAGGTGCCTGGCTGATTTTGTTTGGTGCCATTGTTCTGGCATTTGCGCTGCGGGTTTACTATTCAGCCAAAAGTAAGATTGAACAACCGGATGAAAAGCTGGAAAATGAAATTGCCAGCCGTATTTTGGCACAAAAAGGGATTATTATTGTCGGGCTGCTGGTAATGGCTCTGGCGGTTGTGGCCGGCTTTGCCACGGTAAATCATTTAAAAGAATACGATGCAACCAGCCTGCTTGCTGAAAATGAACCTGCTACTCAGGAAGAGCAAATCGAAATAATTGAAGTTAGTCAAAACCCGGTGGTGGAAAATACGCCGTCAGAACCTGAAACAGAAGCGGCAACAGAACAGGCGGAACAGGAAGAAACGACAAGTGCGGAACAACCTGAAGTTGAAAAGGAGCAGGAAGCAGGAGGGCAGAAAGTAGCAGAAGAAATAAAAGCGCCTGAAAAAACGGCTCCGGCTTCTACCGGATTGACTTTGGCCGCTATGAAAGCAAATTCGAACTCATTTCGTGGTCCTTTAGGTCAGGGGGTAAGTTTTGCCAAAAATATTCCGACAGAATGGGATGTACCCGCCGGGACAAACGTTTTGTGGAAAGCTCCGGTACCAAAACCCGGATACAATTCACCCATCATTTGGGGCGATAAAATTTTTATTGCAGGCGCCGATGCTGCCAGTCGCGAAGTGTATTGCTACGACCGGAACACAGGTAAACTTCTCTGGACAGGCGTGGCCAATAACATCGAGGGATCGCCGGCTGCCATACCAAAAGTTACACCCGATACCGGGCTTTCGGCTCCCTCCTTGACAACCGACGGGAAGGCTGTTTTTGCCATTTTTGCCAGTGGCGATATTATCGCTTTTGACATGAACGGCAAGCGTTTGTGGGCGCGAAACCTGGGTGTGCCAAACAATCATTACGGACATTCCTCGTCGCTGATAACCTGGGGCGGGAAACTTTACGTTCAGTACGATACCAACAATGGCGGACGTTTATTCGCTTTAAATAACGGCACAGGCGAAACCGTTTGGGATAAACAGCGCGAGGCAAAAATTTCGTGGGCCAGCCCGGTTTTGGCTGAAATTGATGGTAAATACCAGGTTATTCTTACCGCTGTCCCAATTGTTGCCGGTTACGATGTAGAGTCAGGCGATGAACTCTGGAAAGTGGATTGTATGATGGGCGAAGTCGGGCCTTCAGTTGGTTTTGCTGACGGGCTGGTATTTGCGGCTAACGAGTACGCGCGTTTGGCTGCTATTGATCCCAAAACGGCTTCTATTGTCTGGGAAAACGATGAATATCTTCCCGAAGCTTCCAGTCCGCTGGCATACAAAGGTTTGTTAATTATTGCCACAAGCTATGGCATGTTGGTTTGCTACGATACCAAAACCGGGGAGCAATATTGGGAAGATGACCTGGGTACAACTTTGTACTCGGCACCGGTAACAGCAGATGGCAAGTTGTTTATGATGGACAACGACGGGGTGACACATGTGTATGAATACGGAAAAGAACTGAAAAAGATTAGTGATAACGAAATGGGTGAACATGCCGGTCCGACACCGGCTTTTGCCGACGGCAGAATTTATATCCGGGGAGAAAAGAATTTATATTGTATAGGAAAATAGAACTTAGCGTCTTGGCGACTTTGCGAGAAAATATGTCAGAATACAACCAATATATCGACCAGTTAATTGCCGAAAAAGGCCCTTCCAAAAAGAGCCTGATACCCATTTTACAGGCCATACAAAAGGAGTACAACTACCTTCCCGATGAAGCTTTGCGTTATTTGGCGGAACAGTCGGAGATCACCGCTTCAGAAATAATCGGGGTGGCAAGTTTTTACTCGCAATTTCGGCTGCATCCGGTGGGCGAGCACATGATTAAGGTTTGCGTAGGCACTGCCTGCCATGTAAAAGGTGCGGTGCAGGTCTATGATGCTTTTCGGAGAGAATTAAAATTAGCTGATGGAATTGATACCGATTCTGTAGGAAAATACACCATCGAAAAAGTGGCCTGTTTAGGTTGTTGTACACTTGCCCCGGTTGTTCAGATCGATGGAACTACCTACGGCCATGTGGCTTCCGATCAGGTAGGGCAAATCATTGAAGATTTCGAAAGCATAAAAGGCAAAAAAAATACCGGAAAAGCGCGAAAAGCCGACGGGAGTGAAATTCAGGGCGAAATACGTATCGGTTTGGGGTCATGCTGTGTAGCCAGTGGAAGCAAGGAAATTCAGGAGGAAGTAGAACACGTCGTCAACGAAAGCGGCTTGCGGGTGAAGCTGAAACACGTCGGTTGTGTGGGAATGTGCCATCAGGTGCCTTTGGTGGAAATAGTTCCGAATGAAGGTGAACCAACGTTATACGCGAAAGTAAAACCCGAAGATGTAAAAAGCATTGTTGAAAATCATTTTAATGCACCGGGGCTGTTTACCCGTCTGAAAAACAAGCTAATCCATACCGCTGAAACGATCCAGACCGACCGGAACTGGGAGGGGGTGCACCGTTACGAAATCAGTATGCGCGAAAAACCGGTGGCTTCCTTTCTCGGAAATCAGTTACCCATTGCTACCGAATATCGCGGAATGATCAATCCGCTGGATATAAACGAGTACAAAAAACGAGGTGGTTTTTCAGCCTTACAAAAAGTGCTTGACTCGCTGTCGCCCGACGATGTGGTAGAACAGGTTATGAAAAGTGGTATCCGTGGCCGGGGCGGTGGCGGTTTCCCGACCGGTATAAAATGGGAGGCTGTAAAAAAACAGAAAACTGACATTAAATACCTGATTTGCAATGGAGACGAAGGTGATCCCGGCGCTTTTATGGACCGGATGCTGCTCGAATCGTATCCTTACCGGATCGTTGAAGGAATGGTGATCGCAGCTTATGCTACGGGAATCCATCACGGGTATTTTTATATCCGGGCCGAATATCCGCTGGCAGTTACCCGTATTCGCCAGGCGGTAAAAATATGCCTGGAGAATCATTTGTTAGGTGAAAATATTTTAGGGACAAATTTCAGTCTCGATCTCCAGATTTACGAAGGCGCCGGGGCTTTTGTATGTGGCGAAGAAACTGCTTTGATTGCGTCCATTGAAGGAAGCCGCGGTTTTCCACGGATTCGTCCGCCATTCCCTGCTGAAAGCGGTTTATTCGGAAAGCCAACGCTTGTTAATAATACCGAAACGTTTGCCCAGATTTCCTATATTTTGCGCGAAGGATGGGAAAGGTTTGCTGAAATTGGTACTGCCCGAAGTACCGGTACAAAAGTTTTTGCGCTGGCCGGGAAAGTGGCACGGGGCGGATTGATCGAGGTTCCCATGGGAATTACTATCCGCGAGGTAATTGAAGTGATTGGCGGCGGAATTGCCAACGGCAAAAAGTTCAAAGCTGTTCAAATTGGCGGGCCTTCCGGTGGTTGTATTCCTGCCGAATATGCCGATACTCCGATCAATTTTGAGTCGTTACAGGAAATGGGTGCCATGATGGGATCGGGTGGTTTGGTGGTGTTGGACGAAACCGATTGCATGGTGGATATTGCCCGCTATTTTTTGTCGTTCACTCAGGAAGAATCGTGCGGAAAATGTACCTTCTGCCGCGTGGGGACTCGCCGGATGCTGGATATTCTGGAAAATATTACCAAAGGAAAAGGAAAACCCGGTGATTTGGAAGAATTGGAAAAACTGGCCGGCTGGACCAACAAAGGAAGTTTATGCGGATTGGGAAAAACAGCGCCAAATCCTGTGTTAAGCACGCTGAAATATTTCCGGGAAGAATATGAAGCGCACATTAACGGAGTTTGCCCAACCGGGAAATGCACCGATTTAATCATCTATTCGGTTAACGACGAATGTATCGGATGTACCAAATGTGTGCAAAAATGCCCGGTGGACGCCATTCCTTTTACACCGCTTGAAAAGCACAGCATTAACACCGAACTGTGTATTAAATGCGATGCCTGCCGGGCTGCCTGTCCGGTGGATGCCATTGATGTACGATAGTTAAAAGTTTAATAATGATTTGAATATTAAAATGAAATTTGTACTGATTGTACTGACGTTAGTGCTCCCCATAGCTGCAATAGCCATTTCTGCTGACAGCCTGAAATATGTGGACGCATCCACTTTACCGCTTATCGGAAAAGGATTTGAGGATACTCAAAATCGTTACGAACGTTTGCCTGCCAGTTTGGAAAATATCACCCGCCCGCCGGTGTGGAATTTATCTAAAAACTGTAGTGGGCTGGCTATTCGTTTCCGGACCAACTCAACCGCTATTGGCGCCAAATGGGAAGTTTCACGCGATGTGGTAATGAACCATTTTACAATGACAGGAATCAAAGGGCTCGATTTGTATTGCCTGGAAAACGGGAAATGGCAGTTTGTAAATTCTGCACGTCCTACCGGGAAAACTTCGCAGGTGGTGATCATTCAAAATATGCCGGAAGGCGAAAAAGAGTATATGCTGTATCTTCCTTTGTACGACGGCCTTGCACAGTTAGAAATTGGTGTGCTCCCTTCGGCGGAAATCAAAATGCCGGAAGTAAATTCACCCAAAACCGGAAAGCCAATTGTATTTTACGGAACCAGTATTACACAGGGCGGATGTGCTTCGCGTGCCGGAATGGCTTATCCGAATATTTTGTCACGTATGCTGGATCGCGAAATCGTTAACCTGGGTTTTAGCGGCAACGGAAAGCTTGATTATGAAGTGGCGGAAGCGATGGCCACTATCGATGCTTCGTGTTTTGTAATTGATTGTTTACCCAACGTTACAGCCGATTTAATGAAAGAAAAGTATGCCCGCTTTCTGGAAATTATCCGTGAGAAAAAGCCGGTAACACCGATCATTATGATTGAAAACATACTGTATCCTCACATGTATTTCGATCAGAAAGTTCATCAGGCAGTTACAGATAAAAACAAGGCTCTGAAACAGATTTTTGAAGCACAGAAAAAGAAAGGCGACCGAAATGTTTACTATGTAAAAGCTGATGATTTAATCGGGCACAGCCGGGAAGCAACGGTTGACGGCGTCCACCTCACAGATTTTGGTTTTGTGCAGATGGCAAATCAGTTGTTTCCGGTTTTGAAGAAGCATGTAAAATAATTCAAAGTTGAGAGAAAGTCATCCTGAGCGTAGTCGAAGGATGATTTTAAAGTGGAATAAGAAAAAGAACAATATCAAACCTTGCGCCTTTGCGCCTTTGCGAGAAACAAATGATCAAACTAAAAATAAATAACAAGGAAATTGAGGTTGAAAACGGTACGTCCGTCATGAAAGCCGCACAGTCGCTGGGGATTGATATTCCGAATATGTGCTGGCACGATGAACTGGAGCATTTTACCTCCTGTATGTTGTGTATGGTAAAAGATCACGGCACCGGTAAATTGCTGCCATCGTGTTCGGTAAATGTGGTGGAAGGAATGGACATTGAAACTGATAATGAAGAGGTTGCCGAATCACGAAAAACTGCCCTCGAATTGCTATTGAGCGAGCACACCGGCGATTGCGAAGCGCCTTGTCAGATTGCGTGCCCGGCGCACATGAATATTCCGCTGATGAACCGTTTAATTGCTGCCGGAAAATTTGATGAGTCGTTGGAGGTTGTAAAACGCGATATTGTTTTACCGGCTGTTTTGGGCCGTATTTGCCCGGCTCCCTGCGAAGGGGCCTGCCACCGGAAAACGGTGGATCAGCCGGTTTCCATTTGCTTGCTGAAACGCGCTGTTGGCGACGATGGTAAGCAGCCCGAAATTGTTCCGGCAAAAGATACAGGTAAAAAAGTGGCCGTAATTGGCGCCGGCCCGGCTGGTTTGGCAGCAGCTTATTACCTTCAAATTAAAGGTGTTCAGGTTACCTTGTTTGACAAAAATGAAAAAGCAGGCGGTTTGCTCAGAACTGCAATAAACGATGAGATTCTGCCCAAAGAAGTACTCGATAAAGAAATAGAAGTTATTCTGAAAACAGGCGTTCAGTTTAAAGGCGAAACCGAAATTACCCCAGAAAAATTCGTTCAGTTTAAAAGTGATTTTGATGCCGTTGTTGTTGCCAGCGGCGCCATTTCAGAAAATGTTGAAGTGTTTGGGTTGAAATCAAATCCCAAAGGAATTGAGGCCGATCGTTCAACTTATCAGACTTCGGACGAAAAAGTATTTGCCATTGGAAATGTACTGCGCTCATCGCGTTTGGCGGTACGTTCGGTGGGACAGGGGAAAGAGGTGGCTTTTTCGGTGATGCAGTTTTTGGCAGGGCAGGAAGTTAAAGGTGAGCCACGCTTGTTTAATTCACGCTTTGGTAGGTTGGTTGCCGATGAATATGCCGAATATTTAAAGGAATCAGTAGATGAAAAGAGGTACTTTCCGGCACAGGGCGGATATTCGGGTTTTTCCAGGGAAGAAGCCATGGCCGAGGCAGAGCGTTGCCTGCATTGCGATTGCCGTGCCATTGACGATTGTAAGCTGAGGATTTATTCCGACCAGTACCAGGCCGATCAGAAGCGGTTTAAAACCAGCGAGCGCCGCAGCATGACAAAGCAAATGAACCACGGCTCGGTGGTTTACGAAGCGCAAAAGTGCATCAAGTGCGGAATTTGTGTTCGCCTGACCGAAAAACATACCGAGAAATTCGGGTTCACTTACATTGGCCGTGGTTTCGATGTGGAAATTGGTGTGCCCTTCAACGAAGAACTTGAAAAAGGCCTTACCGCAACCGCTGAAAAAGTAGCCAAAGGCTGCCCAACCGGCGCAATTAGTTTGAAAGAAAAAGAATGATGAATGTAGATTAACGATTTAAGATATCTGAACGTCAATCTGCAATCAATATTCGTTAATCATCATTCGAAAATCAAAAATATGTTGAGATACTGTATTTTAATATTATTAATTGGAGTTAGTTGTGCATCTTTTGCCCAACCAACATCTTCCTGGCCCATTTTCAGAGGTGATCAAAAGTTAAACGGATTATCCAATTCTTCTATTCCCGATTCTCCCAAATTATTATGGACTTTCGAAACCGGCGATAACATAAAATCAGCTCCGGTGGTGGCCGACGGAAAAGTGGTAATCGGTTCCACCGACGGCTTTGTATATTGCCTGGAAACCGATGGAAACTTGCTTTGGAAATTCGAAACCAGTAATTCGATTGAAGCTCCTACCTTAATTCTGGATAAAACCGTTTACATCGGCAATCTCGACGGAATTTTGTACGCGCTGAGCCTCGATTCGGGAGAAAAACGCTGGGAATACGAATGCGAAAACCAGATCATCGGTTCTGCCAACTGGTGGAAATCGGGTGGTAAAACCCGTATCGTTGTGGGAAGTTACGATTACTATCTTCACTGTGTTGATGCCGCCAGCGGTGAAGGGCTCTGGAAATATGAATCGGATAATTTTATAAACGGGGCGCCGGCCTGCGAAAACGGAATGGCCATGTTTGGTGGCTGCGACGGTTTTTTGCACCTGGTGGATATTGCCTCCGGGAAACTCGTAAAAAAGATTGATGTGGCAACATACGTGGCTAATTCGGTGGCGGTGGAAGGCGAAAAAGTATGGATTGGCGATTACGATGGCCGCTTTTTTCAGGTTGACCTGAAAAGTGACTTAACGACCTGGCTGTGGGAAGACGAGAATACGCACCTGCAATTTATTGCTTCGCCGGCAGTGGTTGGAGACAAGGTGCTTACGGCAAATTACAATAAGTTCCTGTATTGCTTCAATAAAAATACCGGGGAGAAACTTTGGGAATACAACACCGGACGAAATGTGGAAGCTTCGCCGGTGGTGGTTCAAAATAAGGTGGTGGTTGCAAATATGCGGGGCGATTTAATCATCGTAAACCTTGCGGACGGGAAACCCGTTTGGAAATATGAGATTGGCGGCCAGATCATCAGCAACCCTGCAATTGCCAGTGGAAAGATTTATGTTGGGGCCTACGATGGAAATGTGTATTGTTTCGGAAAATAAACGAACACAAAGGCGCAAAGACACAAAGAAAAACGGTAATTATTGAAACTTTGTGCCTTCGTGCCTTCGTGTTTAATATATAGTAAATGAACATCATACAAATTATACCCGGTTCGGGAGGAAGTTTTTACTGCGGCAACTGTTTGCGCGACAGCAAGTATTTTAATGCGCTGCGTGCCGAAGGCCACAAAGTGACCAAAATTCCCATGTACCTTCCCTTGTTTGCCGACGAGCACGACATTTCGGAAGTACCTATTTTTTACGGCGCCATCAGTTTGTACCTGAAACAGATGTATCCGTTTCTCCGGAAAGCGCCAGCCTGGGTGGATAAACTGCTCAATTCGAAACCCATGATGAAAATGGCTGCTTCGATGGCCGGCTCAACAAATGCGAAAGGACTCGAAGACATGACGGTTTCGATGCTTCTGGGTGAAGGGGGTGCGCAAAAGGAAGAACTGGACCACATGGTAAACTGGATTGCCGAACACTGCCAGCCGGATATTATCCACATTTCAAATGCCTTGCTTTTGGGGCTTGCCCGCCGTTTAAAAGAGAAAATCGGGGTGCCTGTTTTATGTACCTTGCAGGACGAAGATGTGTGGATAGACCCGATGAAACCGCAGTTTCAGAAAAAAATATGGGATTTAATGTACGAACGCGCAAAAGATGTGGATGTATTGGTGGCGGTTAGCGATTTTTTTGCAGGTGTAATGAAAGACCGAATGAACTTGTCTGACGATCAGCTAAAAACCATTCACCTTGGGGTTGATGTAGATGATTACGAGTTTGTTTCCGTTCGTGAAAAGCCACGGAATGTGGGATACATTTCGCGCATGTGTCACAAAGACGGTTTCGATATTGTTGTGGATGCCTTTATCGAACTAAAAAAGAAACCCGGTTTTGACGATGTAAAACTGATTGCAACCGGCGGTTCAACGGGTGATGATGCCAAATTCAACAAAGAACAAAAACGGAAATTAAAGGAGAGTAAGCTTTGGGATGCGTTTGAAATTATTCCCGATTTTGAGGGGTCCGAGGTAAACGATTTTTTCAAAAAAGTGCAAATGGTTACTGTGCCGGTTCGTATCGGAGAAGCCTTCGGAATGTATATGATCGAATCCATGGCATCGGGAGTTCCTGTGGTACAACCCGCTTTAGGGGCTTTCCCCGAAATTGTTGAAATATCGGGCGGCGGTGTTACTTACCTGCCCAATTCGCCGCAAAAACTGGCTGAAATCTGGGCCGAACTATTGTCAGATCCCGAAAAACTGGAAAAACTTAGTCTGGCTGGTTATGAAGGAACACGCCAAAAGTTTAATATTACTACTCACACTAAAGAAATTATAACTTTATACGAAAGTTTGCGTCATCCTGAGCGGAGTCGAAGGATGAATTGAATAAACGAATGAAAACCTTCTATGTATATATCGTTAAATGCAAGGATGATAGCTTTTATACAGGTATCACGAATGACATTGAGCAAAGGCTGAAGGAACACAACAATTGGATTTCGCCTAAAAGTTATACGTACAATAGAAGACCGGTAGAATTAGTGTTTGTTGAAACCTTTATCGATTTTCAAATTGCAGAACAATGGGAAAAGCAGATAAAAGGATGGTCGAGAAAGAAAAAGCAAGCATTAATCGATAAGAATTGAACGAAATTGAAAGAATATTCTATATGTCAGAATAAAACGCATTTTTCTAATTTTAATATGAATATGAAATAAAGTGCCCTTCGACTTCGCTCAGGGTGACAACAAAAAACGATGCTTTTACAATTACAAAACATAACCAAAGGCTACGGCGAACCCGGCACACACAGTTACCGGGCGGTGCTGAATAACTTACAATTAGAATTGAATGCCGGGGAAAAAGTAGCCATCATCGGGCCAAGCGGCTCGGGTAAAACTACGCTGCTTAATCTGATCGGCGCACTTGATCAACCCGAAACTGGCAAGATTTTTTTTGAAGGGAAGGACATCACCCGCTATTCAAAAACCGAACTGGCAACGTTCCGTAACAAACACCTGGGCTTTGTTTTTCAGATGCATCATTTAATGCCGCAGCTGAGTTTATGGGAGAATGTGTTGCTGCCTGTACTTCCGCAAGGGAAAGTCTCAAAAGCACAGAAGGATTGGGCGGA
Organism: Draconibacterium sp.; assembly: GCA_047975435.1. Taxonomy (GTDB): domain Bacteria; phylum Bacteroidota; class Bacteroidia; order Bacteroidales; family Prolixibacteraceae; genus Draconibacterium. The sequence continues at coordinate 55,662 of JBKEDN010000196.1, forward strand.
GTACCTGATCAAAAAAGTCGGCATTTGGGAACAGCGAAACCAGAAGCCTTCGGAGATGTCAGGCGGTGAATGTCAGCGGACTGCCGTGGTTCGTGCACTGATCAATAAGCCCGAGCTGATTCTGGCCGACGAACCAACCGGCGCACTCGACGAAGACAATGCCACAGCGCTGACCGATCTGCTGATTCAACTCAGCCACGAAGAAAAAGTGACGCTGGTAACCGTAACGCATTCGGCAGAAATGGCAGCTAAAATGGATAGGAAACTAATATTAAAAAATGGGCAACTAAGTTGAAAAGATTCCCACTTTCGCGGGGATGACGAAAGGTGAACATGACACGACTACAATTCATATTAAAATCATTCATACATTATTTCAAAGCCAACCTGCTGGTGGCACTGGGCGTGGCAATCAGTACCATGGTTTTAAGCGGTTCGCTGGTAATTGGCGACTCGGTGCGCTACAGTTTAACGCAGGCAACTTTTTATCGTTTGGGTGAAACAACGCATTTGGTTTCGGTTACCGAGCGCTATTTCAGGCGGGAAATGGCTGCCGAAATGGAAGCCCAAAATTCAGAAATTAAAACCACTCCGGTGCTCTTGCTCGAAGGAATAGCGGTAGCCGATGGCGGGAAGCGGCGGGCGAATAAAGTTCAGGTGGTGGGTGTAGATACCGATTTCCAGGAGATTGCGAATACCTCTGTTTTTTCGGAACTTGAAAATAATGCGATTGCCATTAGCCAAAATCTGGCGGAAAAACTCCAGGTTCAGCAAGGCGATAAGCTACTGCTCAGGATAAAAAAAGCCAGTTTAATTCCGATGAATGCGCCTTTTGTTTCTGCTGAAGAAACTACGGTAGCTTTGCGTGCTTCGGTGAAGATTGTGCTCACCAAAGAGCAACTAGGACGCTTCAATCTGAAAAACTCGCAAACGGCACCGTACAACATTTTCTTGTCGATTGAGCAGCTAAATAAGTTGATGGAATTTGAAGGAAAAGCGAATCAGATTCTGGTGAAAAGTAGTCTGGATAATGCATCAGTCCTGCAAACGGTTAATGCCTGTCTTACACCTGCCGATGCCGGACTTCAGCTTAAGAATATTGAAAAAAGCAATGAAATTGAAATTACAAGCGAGCGTGTTTTTATTGAAGACAAGGTTGCCAAAACGCTACAAAAATTGCCGGGGGCCGTTCCAATTCTCACGTATTTTGTAAATGAAATCCAATCTATCTCAATCAATCCCAATCAATCTCGCTCAATCTCCTTCAATCTCGCTCAATCTCCTTCAATCCCGTATTCCTTTGTTTCTTCGCTTCAATCCGGACTTGGCGAAAACGAAATCAGCCTGAACAGTTGGGCAGCCGATGATCTGGGGGCAAATGTTGGCGATTCTATCCGTTTAAAATACTGGCAAATCGGTCCGCTGCGAAAACTTATTGAAAAGGAGTCTTCGTTTGTTGTCAGTCAGATTATTCCGATGACTTCGGAGCTGAGTGATCCCTCCCGTGTACCCCAATTACCCGGACTTTCGGATGCCGGGCATTGCCGCGAGTGGGAAGCCGGTGTACCGATCGATCTGGATGCTATTCGCGATAAAGACGAGCAATACTGGAATGATTTTAAGGGAACACCAAAAGCATTTGTGTCGCTTGACAAAGCGCTGGAAATGTGGTCGAATCGCTTCGGGAACTACACCACTTTTCGTTATCCGGCCGCAACATTCAGCCCGGAAAATTTTACCGAAGTTTTTAAACAGGATATTTCTTCGGCCGATTTGGGCATGTTGGTCGAACCCGTTCGTGCAAACGGTGTGCAGGCTGCACAAAACGGTACCGATTTTAGTGGTCTGTTCATTGGGCTAAGCTTTTTTATTTTGGTGGCGGCCATAATTTTAACGGCACTTTTATTCCGCTTTAACCTCGAAAACCGTTCGGCGCAGCTTGGTTTGCTGGCGGCACTTGGTTTCCGGGAAATTCAAATCCGGCAGTTCTACATTTCCGAAGGTCTGATAATTTCAGTTTTTGGAGCAATTTTAGGGACGGTAATCGCCGTTTTTTATACGCAATTGGTTTTTCGTATTCTTAATACTTTGTGGTTCGATATTGTCCGCACCAGTGTTTTGGAAATTGAAATAGTGCCGCTGACCCTCGTTGTCGGTTTTTTGATCAGCGTACTGGTTTCGCTGGCTGCCATTTTTTTATCGGTCAGGAAATTTCAACAGCGCCGGATTGCCGAACTCCAGAAATCGGCGACGCAGCAATCAACCAAAACATCCAATGTAATTTACGATGTTGTAATGTGGCTTGCCCTGATGGCAGTGATCGTAATTTCGGTTTTGCAACTTACCGCCGGGAAATTAGAGCCGGCCATGTTTTTTATGTCGGGTGCCTTGCTTTTAATCGGGCTTCTGCTTTTGTTCCGGAAAATATTAAAACGGTTCGCAAAAACCGAAACAAGTAAACCGACCATGTTAACGCTTACTAAAGCCAATCTTGGGCGCAATCTGAGCCGTTCTTTAACCGTGGTAATTCTTTTTGCGCTGGGGACGTTTATTGTTGTTTCAACGGGATCGAACAAGCTTGATCTTTTCGCTAACGCACAAAATAAAACAAGCGGCACAGGTGGTTTTCTTTATTTTGCTGAAACAACCATTCCGGTTCTTTTCGACATTAACGATCCGCAGAAGAAAGCTGAAGAAGGAATTTTCGAACCTTTTGAAATCGTTCAATTCCGAAAGGTTGACGGTGACGATGCCAGCTGTTTGAACCTGAACCGCATTGCACAACCGGCCATCCTTGGAGTCGATCCGGAGGCTTTGGCGCAACGGTTTTCGTTTGCCGTGAAGCAAAAGAATATGGATGGCGATCCCTGGCTGGCACTGAATGCAGAACCCGAAGATGGGACGATTCCGGCAATTGCCGACCAAACCGTAATTCAGTGGGGGCTGGGGAAAAAAGTGGGCGACATTATTCAATACCAGAACGAACTGGGCGACACCCTGAATCTGAAATTGATAGCCGGAACCACGCCGTCCATTTTTCAGGGTTTTGTGATCATTTCAAATCAGCAGTTTCTGAAAAATTATCCGGGAAGTAGCGGCAGTTCTGTGTTTTTGGTTGAAGGAGATCCTGTACGGGAACAGGAAATTGGCGAAGAACTGCAATCGGTTTTTCGCGATTACGGCTGGGAAATGGAAAATACCGCGAAACGTTTGGTCGAATTTTACTCGATAACAAATACTTATCTGTCCATATTTCTGGCGCTGGGTACGCTGGGACTCATTCTTGGAACGATTGGGCTGGCGGTAATCCTGGCACGAACCATTCTCGAACGCCGCCGTGAAATTGCCATGATGCAGGCGCTGGGATTCCGAAACCTTTCAGTTTTCAGGATTTTGCTAAGCGAATATTTGGTGTTGCTGTTTGCAGATGTACTAATCGGATTTGTGGCTGCCGTGGTGGCAACATTGCCGGCATTTTTAGCCAATAACAGCGACGCTTCATTTTCAACCGTACTTTTTGTAGTTGCTGCTATTCTCGCAAATGGAGTTGTTTGGATTGCTGCGCTGAGCTGGTTTCCTTTGAATAAAAGGCTGCTAAATTCAGCTTTGCAGGTGCAGTAAATCTTATTGTCCCGGTAACCGGATGTGGTGTTTAACTTTAGGTTTTTGTTAAATGTCGATCAGATAATTCAATACCTCAAAATATCATCCAAGCCCTGTTTTAGTGCCGAAAGTTGATTTTCGCTTATTAAGCCGATCTTTTTTACCAGCCTTTCTTTCGCAATCGACCGAATATGAAAAGTAAGCACTTCCGACGGCCTTGCAAGCTGGTTGATATTGTCGGGCTCAAGTACCAGGTTTCCTTTGTAGCCTTTAATTTTCGAACTTAGCGGACAAACAATCACAATTGGCATATGGTCGTTAAGTACATTTCCGCTTACAATTAGCACCGGGCGCATTCCTTTTTGTTCGCTGCCTTTTACCGGATTTAAATCGGCCAGCCAGATTTCACGCTGTTTCATCGCCAAGTTGTTTCAGGTAATCTTCCATGCCTTCTTCTGCAAGCTCCAGGATGCTTTCGTCGGATGCTGCCTGTTTATACGATTTTATGTACTCAGCCCGCGTAAGTTGATCGAGGTAGATTTGCAGCGCTTTTTCAATGATCTTATTCTTGGGCAAGGCCAGTTTTTGTGCCATTTCGTTGAGACGTTTCAAAATCTCATCGGGTAAAGTGCTGGTGAATGTTGCCATAATTATTTGTATTTAATATTTATGATCTGCAAATATAAATAATATTTAGAATAGATAAAAGTCTTTGAATGAGTTGCATGTGTTGTACCAATTGTATCTCAACATGAGCTTTAAGCGATGTGTTGAAATTACAATGGTTAATGCCGATAATAAACGAAAGAGGCTTTAGGAGTTTGCGAACTAAAGGCTCATTTCGATATTAAATCGGTATTATTTGAGATTTGGCTCAGAGACAGTGTTGTATTTTCTTATCTGCCATATAAAATTTTAGATATTTATTCAGAAAAAGACAATTTTGACTGAAATGTAAATAAATTGTTGTTTTTGACAGGGGTGAAAACAATCATTTTTTGCGATTGTTTGAGTAATTAAATTTTGTACAAATGCCTGTTAATATACCAAAAACCGGACAGCCGCGTGTTGTGATTATCGGCGCCGGATTTGCCGGCCTTAAACTGGCCCGAAAATTATATCAGCACAATTTTCAGATTGTGTTAATCGACCGTAACAATTACCATCAGTTTCAACCTTTGTTTTACCAGGTGGCCACCTCGGGGCTCGAACCCAGTTCCATTTCTTTTCCGCTGCGAAAGGCTTTTCAGAATATTGAAAATGTGTTTATCCGAATTGCGGAGGTAAAACAGATCATCACGAAAGAAAAAATAATCGACACCACGCTTGGAACGGTGTGGTACGATTATCTGGTTATTGCCAGCGGCGCGACCACCAATTTTTTTGGAATGGAAAGCTTTTCGAAAAACGGTATTCCCATGAAATCGGTTTCGGAGGCACTGTACCTGAGAAATACCCTGCTCGAAAATTTTGAAAAAGCAGTTACGCGCACCGATAAAGAAGAGAAGCGTCGTTTGCTGAATGTGGTGGTGGTTGGTGGTGGGCCAACCGGTGTTGAGGTGTCGGGAGCGCTGGCCGAAATGCGGAAATTTGTACTTCCGAAAGACTACCCCGAAATGGATTTTAACAATATGACGATAACGCTTGTGGAGGCCAACACGCACCTTTTGCACGGAATGAGTGAAGAAGCTGCCGCAAAAGCATTTAATTACCTGACTGATTTGGGCGTGGAAGTAAAACTCAACCACAAAGTGCTGAATTACAACGGCGAAGTGGTGGAGCTCGAAGGCAAGGAAAACTTTCAAACCAATACGCTTATTTGGGCAGCCGGCGTAAAAGGACAAATGCCCGAAGGCCTGAATCCCGACCTTATTGTGCGCGGCAACCGGATAAAAGTTAATCCTTTTAATCAGCTTGAAGACGAAGCCGGCATTTTTGCTATCGGCGACATTTCGTATATGGAAACCGAGGCTTATCCAAACGGGCATCCGCAGGTGGCGCAGGTGGCACTGCAGCAGGCAAAACTGCTGGCCAAAAACCTCCTGAATATTCAGAACAAAAAAGCACTGATTCCATTTAAATACAACGATAAAGGTTCGATGGCAACCGTTGGACGCAACCGGGCAGTGGTTGATTTGCCCAAACTAAAATTTGCCGGTTTCCCGGCCTGGATGGTTTGGATGTTTGTGCACCTGATGTCGATTGTAGGTGTGAAAAACCGACTCGTAATTTTTATCAACTGGTTGTGGAATTACATGACCTACGATCAGTCGCTGCGCCTGATTATCCGGCCTTCGGCTAAAAGTGTAGAGTGGCAGAAACGAAAGCAATAAAACGGCATTTTCTTGTAATTTCTTTTTTGGGATACTACTTTTAGTGTTGCTGATTAAAAGCCTGAAAATTTATGACAGAATCAGACAAAAAATTTATGCGTGCGGCTATTCAGCTGGCCGAAAAAGGGATGGACGATAATGCCGGCGGCCCGTTTGGTGCGGTGGTTGTAAAAAACGGAGAAATTATTGCCGGGGGATTTAACCGCGTAACATCGGATAACGATCCAACCGCCCACGCAGAAGTAATTGCCATTCGCGAAGCCTGCAAAAAACTGGGAACTTTTCAGCTCGATGATTGCGTGATTTACACTTCCTGCGAGCCTTGCCCCATGTGTTTGGGAGCCATTTACTGGGCGCACCCCAAAAAGGTGTTTTACGCTTGTACCCGCGAAGATGCTGCGCTGGCAGCTTTCGACGATCAGTTTATTTACGACGAACTAAAACTGCAAATTGACGAACGAAAGGTGGACTTCGAAAACATTATCCGCGATGAAGGCCTGCATCTGTTTGTCGATTGGAAATCAAAATCAGATAAAACTGCGTATTGATTACGAAAAGCGGATCTGCACATCTTCGCCTACCTGTTCCATCGCATATGAATTCTTTTTTTCAATGCTGAAATTATCTTTTTCGGCCACTTCCAAAAGGCTTTTAAAAAGAGTAGTAATATCTTCAGTGTTGCAATCGGAATGGAAATGACAAAACAGGTTTTTCGCGTTCTTGTCGTCAAACTGAATAATAAATGCACCGTGTTCCGGGAAAACCAGGTCTTCGTAGGCATACATAATGTCGAGCCCGGTGGCTTCTTTTACGATAAATCGTACCGCTTCTAAATTTCTGAAACTGCTTATCCCTTTTAGTCAAGTAAAGATTTATCTTTGATACATGAACGAGATTGAGAAATATCCAAGAGATTTTCAGGAGTTTATCACGCAGTTCAAATGCGAGGCTGACTGTTGG